>JBMOGW010000116.1:0-10866 GCA_049318165.1 Ilumatobacteraceae bacterium | reverse complement strand
CCCAGCCGGTGCCCCGCTTCGAGCCCATCCCGTCGGGCCACACTTCGGGCCACACTTCGGGCCACGCTTCGGGCCACACTTCGGGCCACGCTGAGGAGACGGCCTGCAGAACTTAAGTTCGGCGGGAACGGCCCGGCCTGCAGAACTTCAGTTCGGCGGGAACGGCCCTGCCTGCAGAACTTCAGTTCGGTGGGGGACGTCAGATGGCGGCGCCGCGGGCGCGCAGGTCGGTCTTCACGGCCTCGGCGATGTCGAGCGCCAGGATCTCGGCGCCCGTCGTGTTGAGGTGGAAGCCGTCGTCCGCACGCACGTCCTTGCCCTCGCCGTCGCGCGGGTCGATGACGTACTCGGCCCACCCGTCGTTGCGACCGCTGAAGCGGGCCCAGGTGTCGACGAACGCCACCTTGTCCTTGCGCTTGGCGACCTCGGCGCGGACGACCTCGTCCTGCACCTGCATGCGCGCGGTGACGTCGGGGTTGTCGTCGTTGGGGATGCCCACCCACACCAGGGTGCGGTTGCCCTCGGTGAGGTAGTCCATCACCGCACCGACCCGCTTGCCGTACTCCGCCTTCCAGTCGGCGTCGTCGGCACCCGAGGCGGGCGCGTGGTCCACCGCCCAGGTTTTGTCGAGGTTGCGCAGTCCCTGCGCGTCGTTGCCGCCGAAGGTGACCACGACGATGTCGGGATTCACCTGCGGCACGACCTCACCCATGTGCGCCGGCCAGTCGAAGAAGTCCGGGCGGGCGAGTCCGGACGACGTCTTGTAGTCCAGTTCGGTGGTGGCGATGCCGGTCTGGTCGAGCAGCGTCTTCAGGTACGGACCGAAGCTGCCGGCGTCGGAGTCACCGAGGATCAGCACCTCGGCCGGGTCGTCCTTGGTCGGCGTCGTCTTCGGCTTCACCGGCGGTTGCGTGGTGGTGGTCGGCGGCAGGGTGCCCAGCGTGGTGGGCGTCCCGTCGTTGATCACGATCTGGGTGATCGGCGTGCTCGGCGCGGTCGCGGCGGACTCGCCACCGAACAGCGAGGACACCCCGGTGACGGCCGCATAGCCCAGGAGCAGCACGATTCCGAGCGCGACGACGCGTCGCACCATGTACGTGCGACGCGTCACCCGTCGGCGCGGCGGGGCGGAGGGGAGGTACCCGGATGCCATCGAAATCTGAAGACAAGGTTACGAGCCTGTGGCGATCTTCTGAAGTCACCGGGTGCGGCTAGTGTCGCGATCGGATATCCATCCACCCACGAACACTCCAAGGGGGAGACAACATGCGCAAGAGCAAGCGCGTTGCAGCGATTGCACTCGTCGCCGCATTCGGTCTCGTCGCCGCAGCCTGCGGCAGCGATTCGTCCGAAGGCAGCGGCAGCGGCGGCGGCCCGAAGGTCGGCATCGCCTTCGACACGGGCGGCCGCGGTGACGGCACGTTCAACGACTCGGCGGCGCGTGGCGCCGACAAGGCCAAGTCGGAGCTCGGCGCAACCGTCGACGAGCTGGAGGCCGCCACCGCCGAGGACCGCAAGCCGAACCTCGAGACGCTCACCAAGAACGGTGACAACCCGGTCATCGCCGTCGGCTTCGCCTTCGGTGACGCGCTGGCCGAGGTCGCCAAGGCGAACCCGGACACCAGCTACGCCATCGTCGACGGCTTCATCGCCGACGCCCCGCCGAACGTCACCTTCCTCGGCTTCGCCGAGCAGGAGGGCTCGTTCCTCGTCGGTGCCGCTGCGGCGCTGAAGAGCAAGAGCGGCCACATCGGCTTCATCGGTGGCCAGGAGATCGACCTCATCAAGAAGTTCGAGGCCGGCTACACCGCTGGTGCGAAGTACGTGAACCCCGACATCAAGGTCGAGGTGCAGTACCTCGGCGCCGCCGGCGACAACGCCGCGTGGGGCTCGCCCGACAAGGCCAAGGAAATCGCCAACGGCTGGTACGCCGACGGTGCTGACATCGTCTACACCGCCGCTGGCGGTTCGGGCGCAGGCACCATCGAGGCTGCCGTCGAGTCGAACGCCTGGGCGATCGGCGTCGACAGCGACCAGTACCTCACCGCCACGCCGGATCAGCAGAAGCACATCCTCACCTCGATGCTGAAGCGCGTCGACACCTCGGTGTTCGACACGGCGAAGCAGTTCAAGGACGGCACGCTCAAGGGCGGCTTCGCGACGTACGACCTCAAGTCGGACGGCGTGGGCTACAGCACCTCGGGTGGCTACCTCGACGACGTGAAGGACAAGCTGGAGGCCATCAAGGCCGACATCATCGCCGGCAAGATCACGGTGCCGACGGCTCCCTGATCTGACCAGCGGTCAGTTCGGATTCACGAACGAGAGAGCCCGGGGGTTCGCCCCCGGGCTCTCTGCTATAACGGACGGAACATTGCGAAGGGGGACCATGGCCGTTGAGACACTGGCCGTTCAGTTGACCGGGATCGAGAAACGATTCCCGGGCGTCATCGCGAACCACGACGTCAATCTGAACGTACGCCCCGGCACCATCCACGCCATCGTCGGCGAGAACGGTGCGGGCAAGTCGACGCTGATGAAGACGCTGTACGGCATGCACCAACCGGAGGCCGGCACGATCCAGGTGTTCGGCGAGCCGAAGACGTTCAAGTCACCCAGCGACGCCATCGCGGCCGGCATCGGCATGGTGCACCAGCACTTCATGTTGGCCGACAACCTCACCGTCCTCGAGAACATCGTGCTCGGCAGCGAGCCGTCGGGGAAGGGCGTCATCAAGTACGACGCCGCCCGCGAGACCCTGCAGGCGATCATGGACCAGTCGGGTACGCACGTCGACCTCGACACGCCGGTCAGCAACCTCGGCGTCGGCCAACGCCAACGCGTGGAGATCCTGAAGGTGCTGTTCCGCGGCGCCAAGGTGCTGATCCTCGACGAACCGACCGCTGTGCTCGTCCCGCAGGAGGTCGACGAGCTGTTCGGCAACCTGCACCGTCTGGTGGCCGACGGGGCGACGATCATCTTCATCTCGCACAAGCTCGACGAGGTGCTCACCGTCAGCGACGACATCACGGTCATCCGTGCCGGCACCACCGTCGCCGAGGTGAAGCCCGACGCGGTCACCCGACTGAAGCTCGCCGAGTTGATGGTCGGCAGCGAACTGCCGTCGCCGCACGGCCGCGAGACGGCGGTCGGCGCGAAGGTGCGCCTGCGCGTCGAGGGACTGACGCTCGGCACCCCCGGTCAGAAGGCGCTGTTGGAGGACATCACCTTCGACGTCCGCGAGGGCGAGGTGTTGGGCATCGCCGGCGTCGAAGGCAACGGCCAGTTCGAGCTGTGCGAGGCGATCATCGGCCTGGCGAAGTCCGAGCACGGCGCGATCGCGATCGACGATCGCGACGTCACGTCGGCCAGCCCGCACGAGCGACTGATCGGTGGCCTGTCGTACATCCCGTTCGACCGCCACCGCGAGGGTCTGTTGCTCGACGCGCCGCTGTGGGAGAACACCCTGCTCGGCCGCGACGCCGACGACCACTTCAAGAAGGGCCTGTTCGTCGACACCGGCGCTGCCCGCGAGGACAGCCGGACGATCATCCAGCAGTTCGACGTGCGCACACCGAGCGAGACCGTGCCCGCCTACGCGCTCTCCGGCGGCAATCAGCAGAAGCTGCTCGTCGGCCGCGAACTGTCGAGCAACCCGCGCGTCCTGATCGCCGCGCACCCGACCCGTGGCGTCGACATCGGCGCGCAGGCCGCCATCTGGGAGAAGTTGCGGGCCGCCCGCGACGCCGGGCTCGCCGTGCTGCTGATCTCGGCCGACCTCGAGGAGCTGATCGGCCTCTCCGACCGGATCGTCGTGATGTTCGACGGCCGCATCAATGCCCGACTCACCCCCGCGGAGGCCACGCCGGAGCTCCTCGGTACGTACATGACCGGCGGCGTGCAGGAGGTTGCGTCGTGAGCGACGAGTCCGTGGTCCCGAGCGAGTCGCTGGTGCAGCGGGTCACCAACCCGAAGCCGCCGAAGGCCCCACGCCCGTGGCTCGTCACCCTGGCCAGTTCGCTGGCGGCGGTCGGCATCGCCCTGGTCATCGCCGGCATCCTCCTCGCCGTGACCGGCAAGAACCCGTTCGAGGCCTACTCGAAGATGCTCGACGCCGGCCTGGAGCAGGACAAGCTGTACGAGGCGGTGGGGCGCGCCACGCCGCTGATGATCGCGGCCGTGGCCGTGGCGATCGGGTTCAAGATGAACCTGTTCAACATCGGTGTCGAGGGCCAGTTCCTGATGGGCATGTTCTTCGCCGCGATCGCCGGCGCCTACGTCAGCCTGCCGCCGGTTCTGCACGTCACCTTCTGCCTGCTGGTGGCGATGTTCGCCGGCGCCATGTGGGCCGGCATCGCCGCCGTCCTGAAGGTGAAACGAGGCGTGAACGAGGTGATCGCCACGATCATGCTCAACGCCATCGCGTTGAGCGTGATCGACTGGTTGTTCAACGAGCGCTTCCGTTACGAGACGGGCTCACTCGACGTGAAGACCAAGCCGCTGCCCGAGTCGGCGTGGATGCCCGACCTCGTCGCCGGCAAGTTGAACTCGTTCATCCTCATCGCTCTGTTCATCGTCCTGATGTTCTGGCTGGTGGTCTACAAGAGCCGCTTCGGCTTCCGCCTGCGAGCGTCCGGCCTCAACGCCGTCGCTGCTCGCACGGCGGGCATCAGCTCGAACCGGATGATCGTCACCGCGATGCTGATGTCCGGCGCCATCGCCGGCCTGGCCGGCATGCCCTCGCTGCTCGGCGACACGCACGCCTACGGCCCCACCCGTCCCGACGGCTACGGCTTCAACGGCATCGCCGTCGCGCTGCTGGGTCGCAACAGCCCGGTCGGCATCATCGCCGCCGCCTTGCTGTGGGGCTTCCTCGACTCGGTCGCCGGCCCGCTGCAGATCGCCAAGATCCCGCAGTCGATCGTGCTGGTGATCAAGGCGATCATCCTCCTCACGGTGGTGATCGTGAACGAGGTGGTCGGCCGACGAGTTGCCAAGCGCACCGCCGACCGAACGGCCGCCGCGCTCGAGCTCCCGGTGGCGGTGGCCTGATGAGCACCGCAGAGATGCTGCCGGAGACCCCGCCGGTCGAGGGCCCGTCACGGGCCGAGATCTTCAAGAGCCTCAGCCCCCGCACCAAGGGGTTCTTCATCGCCGGCACGATGCTGGTGCTGCTCTCGCTCACCCGCGTGATCACCGACGCCACCGACCTCACGTCGTCGGGCACGTTCGAGACGACGCTGCGCGTCACCACGCCGATCCTGCTCGCCGGTCTCGCCGGCCTGTGGGCCGAGCGGGCGGGCATCGTCAACATCGGCATCGAGGGCATGATGATCCTCGGCACCTGGTTCGGCGCGTGGGCGGCGTGGAAGTTCGGCCCGTGGACCGGCCTCGCGCTCGGCATCATCGCCGGCTCGATGGGCGGCCTGCTGCACGCCTTCGCCGTGGTGAAGTACAACGTCAACCACGTCATCTCCGGTGTGGCGATCAACCTGCTCGCGTTCGGCGGCATGCGCTACATGTCCGAGCTCGTGTACACCCCGGACACCGGCGGCGGCATCAGCCAGTCGCCGCAGCAGAAGGCCGCCATCCCCCGCTTCAACGTGCCGTTCCTGGCCGGCGGCGAGATCTTCGGGTGGAAGACCCCCGACATTCTCGGTTGGCTGGAGGACAAGGGCTGGTTCCTCATCGGCGACGTCGCCGGCATCCTGCGCGGCTTCGTGGAGAACATCTCCTGGGCATCCGCCATCGCGCTCGCGCTCGTGCCGCTGTCGGCCTGGGTGCTGTGGCGCACGAAGTTCGGCCTGCGGGTCCGCTCGTCCGGCGAGGCGCCGGCCGCGGCCGAGAGCCTCGGCGTGAAGGTGAATCCGCTGCGCTACTACGCGATGCTCATCAGCGGAGGTCTCGCCGGCTTCGGCGGCGCGTTCCTGTCGATCGTGTCGTCGAGCGCCTACCGGCAGGGCCAGACGGCCAGCCGCGGCTTCATCGGCATCGCGACGACGATCTTCGGCAACTGGCGCCCGACGGGCGTCCTGGGCGGCGCCGCGCTGTTCGGCTTCGCCGAGGCGCTGCAGCTGGTCGGCCCGAGCAGCCTGCCGAAGTTCTTCCTGTTCCTGGCGATGGTGTGCGCGCTGCTGTTCTGCTACTCGCTCGTCCGCAAGCGCCTGGTGCCAGCCGCCAACGGCCTCATCGCCGGCTTCCTGTTCTTCATCGTCTACCTCGAGGTGAACAAGGTGCCGGAGCCGTTGACCAAGGCGGCCCCGTACGTGCTGACCCTGATCGTGCTCGCCACGGCCAGCCAGCGCCTGCGGCCGCCCGCCCACGCCGGCGCGCCGTACCGCAGCGGCGAAGAGCACTAGCTCAGCGGGTCAACTCCGCCACTGCCTGCACCTCGATGCCGCCCCGCGGCCGTTGGGTGAGCGTGACGCGTACGTGCTTCGGCGCGGCACTGTTCATGATCTCGCCGGCGATCTCGGCCGCGAGCGCCTCGGCGAACACGGCCCGGTCGCGGAACCCCCACAGGTACAGCTTGAGGCTCTTGCTCTCGACGCAGTACTGATCCGGGGCGTACTCGATGACGACCGTCGACAGGTCGGGCTGCTGGGTGACCGGGCACATCGAGTTGAGCTCGTCGTTGGTGAACCGCACCGACGTGACGTGGGCAGGTGCCGGGAAGACCTCGACGTGGTCGATGGCGTGCCGGACGGTGTTGCCCAGCACCGTGAGTTGCGGTGCGTCGCTGCGATCCATGGCCGCAAGGGTACGGGCGACCCCGCCGACCGCCTACGCTGGGGCGGGACCATGAACATCCAGTCCCTTCCCAAAGTCCTGCTCCACGATCACCTCGACGGCGGCCTGCGCCCCTCCACGGTGGTCGAACTGGCCCACGAGTACGGCTACACCAACCTCCCCACCTACGACGTCGACGAGCTCGCCTCGTGGTTCAACCGTGGCGCGAAGCGCAACGATCTGGTGCTCTACCTGGAGACCTTCGCCCACACGGTCGGCGTGATGCAGCACCGCGACGCCATCGAACGGGTGTCGTTCGAGTGCGCCCAGGACCTGGCCGCCGACGGCGTCGTGTACGCCGAGGTGCGCATGGCGCCCGAGTTGTGCACCGAACAGGGCCTGACGCTCGACGAGGTGGTCGAGTCGATGCTCGACGGATTCCGCCGCGGCAGCGCCGGCACCGGGCTGACGATCTATCTGATCTGCTCGGCGATGCGCACGGCCGCCCGCAGCCTCGAGATCGCCGAGCTGGCCGTGCGCTGGCGCGACCGTGGCTGTGTCGGCTTCGACATCGCGGGCGCCGAGGCCGGCTACCCGCCCACCCGTCACCTCGACGCGTTCCAGTACGTGCAGCGCGAGAACTTCCACACCACCATCCACGCCGGCGAGGCGTTCGGCCTGCCGAGCATCTGGGAGGCCGTGCAGTTCTGCGGCGCCGAGCGACTGGGCCACGGCGTGCGCATCGTCGACGACATCACCGGGCCGGAGGGCGAGGAGCAGCTGGGACGCCTGGCGTCGTACGTCCGCGACCGGCGCATCCCGCTCGAGCTGTGCCCCACCAGCAACGTCGGTACGGGCGTGTGCGCCACCATCGCCGAGCACCCGATCGGCATGCTCCGCCGGCTGCGCTTCCGCGTGACGTTGAACACCGACAACCGGCTGATGAGCGCGACGTCGATGAGCTTCGAGATGGAGCAGTTGCGCGACGCGTTCGGTTGGGGCCTCGACGACTTCGAGTGGCTGACGATCAACGCGATGAAGAGCGCGTTCGCCCCGTTCCCCGAGCGGCTCGCGCTGATCAACGGTGTCATCAAGCCCGGCTACGCCCAGGCTCGCGCCGCGCACCTGTAGCGCCTTTCGGGCGGACCTCGCCGGTCTGGCACACTCGCGGGCATGCCCGTCGCAGTCCACGTCGTCGACCACCCGCTCATCGCTGACTCGCTGACCCGCGTGCGCGACGTCAGCACGCCGAATGCGCTGTTCCGTCAGGAACTCGAGCGCATCGGCACCCTGCTGATCGCCGAGGCCACCAAGGGCCTCGCCACGCACGCGGTGACGGTGCAGACGCCGCTGGTCGAGACGCTCGGCCGCCAGCTGACCACCCAGCCCGTGGTGGTGCCGGTGCTGCGCGCCGGACTCGGCTTCCTGCACGCTGCGCAGGAACTGCTGCCCGCCGCCGACGTCGGTTTCATCGGCGTCGCCCGCGACGAGAACACGCACATGCCGAAGCCGTACGTGAACAAGCTGCCCGAGAGCCTGGCGGGGCGGCAGGTGATCGTGCTCGATCCGATGCTCGCCACCGGCGGCTCGCTGGCGCACACGTGCGACCTGCTCATCGAGCGCGGCGCCACCGGCACCATCATCGTCGTCTGCGTGCTGGCCGCACCCGAGGGCATCGAGCTGCTCCGCGGGCACGGCCTCGACCTGGCCGTCTACACGGCTGCGCTCGACGAGCGCCTGAACGAGCACGCGTTCATCGTCCCCGGCCTCGGCGATGCCGGCGACCGCCAGTTCGGCTCCCCCGCCTGACCGCTCGGGTCAGGTGAGGGTCATGATCGGTTCGCCGTTGGCGTTGAGGCCGTTGGCGGACCGACTGCACACGCCGCCGCGCACTGCGCCGCCGTTGTAGGCCTGACGCACGCAGTTGCGGATCGCCTTCTCACCCCAGTAGTTCGGGTGGATGCTCTCCTGCACGTAGTACGGCCCGAACACGGTGCTCACCGTGCGGATCTGCGAGATCCACTCCGTCACGTCGGCAGCACCGGCAGCGGTCCAGTTGCCCTTGCCGGTGTTCTCCATCAGGTTCACCGTGTTCTCGCACAGCCGGCGGCCGTTGAAGGCGGCCGCGAGGTCCATGATCACCACGTTGCCGGCGCCGTTGGCATTGGCTGCGCCGGTCTTCACGGCGCCGTTGATCTTCGGCAGTGCGGTGGCGTTGGCCCAGTTGGCGTCGTTGTTCCAGAAGCCGCAGCCACCGGTGCTCTGGCGGGTGTAGCCCGTCTGCGAGTAGCGGAAGCCGGTGCTGTTCGGAATCGGCGACGGGTACGTCTGCACGACGATCTTGTAGGCGGCCGTCGAGTAGCCGGCGTTGGCCATTGCGGCCTTCACGTTGTTCAGCGCCGTGGTGATGGCGTTGGTCTGGTTGGTGACGTTGGTGGCCGTGAAGTTGGCCGTGACGGAACTGTCGTCGTTGCAGTAGTCCGGCCACCACGACGGCGACAGCAGGAAGTCCGACACGCAGGACTGGATGATGTCGGCGAAGTTGAAGTTGTTGCCGCCGATCGACACGACGACCATCTTCACGTTGTGCGTCGCGGCGAAGTTCTGCAGCATCAACGCCTGACCCTGCCCGGCGGTACCGTTGTAGAAGTCGAGGCCGGGCTTGAAGTAGCCGTCGCTGCTGATGAACGTGCCGGTCCTCGCACCCGAGCAGGCGAGGTTGAGGCTGTTCACGCCACCACCGATGCGGATCTCTGCGGCCGTGCTGCGGTGGCAGCGGTTGATGGTCTCGCTCACCCCGCCGTTGTCGTAGTACGCAGCCGCACCACCGGCGTCGACGGACCCCGACGAGTTGTTGCTGTTGCCAGCCCAGCGGCCGGCCTCGCCCGAGATGTACGAATCACCAAGGCTCACCACCCACGGCGAGCCGACGCCGGGACCGTCGGCGTGCGCGACGTCGGCAGCGACGACCGGCACCACCACCCCCGACACGAGCAACGACAACGCAACCATGACACGACGCATGACAACCCCTCCGATGTCGAACGGTCCCCCGACCGGTCCACGTGTTCGGACTGTAGCGACTCCATGGGTGCCGCCCCCACCGACGTGTGTATCACCCCACGCAGGCGCATAAGGACCCGCTGCTACGATCCAGACATGCGTCGGAACCTGGGCGGCCGAAGCCTGACCAGCGCACTCCTGTGCCTCTGGCTGTCGAGTTGCAGCCGAGATGCCGTTCCACCTCGCACCACCGGTCCCGCCTCGACGGCTGGCGGACAGGAGCGAGATGTAGCGAGCGCGGAGCTAGTGGGGACTTGGAGCTTCAGCTCGAGCCAATCAGGGTCAGATAGCCCGACTCGAGCGGCCTCAATCGAGATTGAGGAACTCGAAACGGGAGTGATCGTCAGCTTTTGGCTACAAGCGTGTGCCGTGCCCGGAGGCGGCTACCTCTCCGTCTCGGATGGCAAGGCAACTTTGCAGGGCGAGATCCTCACCGCGGCGGTCGAGTGCGGCAGCCTCCCGGTACCGGAATTGTTTGTGTTGCAGGACTGCATGAGGCAGAGCTGCCCGTATTCGGTGACCGAGGACACCCTCCGCTTCGAACTGGGAGCTACAACCCTGTCGCTCACGCGAGAACCCTGACTCGAGCTCTCTCGCCCCCGATCTGACCGGTGTGCAAAGGCGTCGTGCAGGTGGCGCTTGGGTCTAGGGGCACGGAGTGGTCGCGGTACAAGGCGTCCAGCCCGGCGGAATGCTGATCCAGGCGGAGAAGCCCTGCGACACAGTTGCAGCCACGCCCGATGTTGTACCTGCGATCAAGTAGTGACCGTTGTAGGCGAGAAGCAACGGTCCTCCGCTGTCGCCTTGCACCGCACCCTGACCTGAGGTGTTGTAGAGGTTAAATCCTTTGACTGTGTAACTTCCACAGTCACCACCAGCAATTGCTGCCGATGTGTAGCTTGAGATAGTGCCCAGCGCCTTGGTGTACTTTCCCCGCCTGAAGAATGGCTGACCCGTGTACCACCCGGTGGCCGTTGCGTTGATGCTCGTCCACTGATCATTGAAGTTGTAGAAGGCGGAGTACACGTTCGGCGACGGGGTGACGTGGCGTTGCCGATCGATGTTTGTGCAGTA
>JBMOGW010000115.1:0-11194 GCA_049318165.1 Ilumatobacteraceae bacterium | reverse complement strand
CAACGACGGAACTCGACCACCTCGTCGACGTGTTCAGCCACCTGCTCGGTCACCCGTCGCCGCTCGACCGACTCGACCCGGCCAGCGCGCGCAGCGCGATCCACCGTGCCGTTGCCCAGGTGCTCGCCGCCAAGGCGCAGAAGGCGCCGATCGTGCTGAGCATCGACGACCTGCACTGGGCCGATCCGATCCTGCTCGAGTTGCTCGACTCGTTGGCTCTGTCGCTGCGGCGGGTGCCGTTCGTGCTGATCACCGCCGCCCGGCCCGGCGCCGACCTGGCATGGCCACCGCGGTCGGACCGCACGACGGTGCTGTCGGTCGACCTGCGCCCACTCACCCACGACGAGACCGACGACCTGGCGCGCACGCTGCTCGACGACGAGGACCCGGCCACGTCGCTGCTCGACCAGCTGTTCGACCGCAGCGGCGGCAACCCGCTGTTCCTCATCGAGCTCGTCGCGCTCACCGCCTCCGGCGGGGACCGCGAGCTCCCCGACTCCTTGCGCACGCTGATCGCCGCCCGCCTCGACCAGCTGACGCTCGAGCAACGCCAACTGCTGGAGAACGCCGCCGTGCTCGGCACGTCGGGCAACCTGCTCGGTCTCGAGAAGTTCGCTGCTGCGCTCGGCCAGCCGAACCCGCTGCCGCTCGTCCACGAACTGGACGAGCTGGGCCTGCTGGAGCTGCGCGGTCGTCGCTGGGAGTTCCGCAGCGACTCCGTACGCGACGCGGCGTACCAGACGCTCACGAAGGCCGCCCGCGCCTACCGCCACGCTGGTGTGGCGCAGGCGTTGGCGGACTCGGGCGTCGGCATCGACGACCTGGCGCACCACGCGGCGAGTGCAGCGGAACTGGCCCGCGAACTGGGCCGCATCGATGGGCTGCCGGACGACCTGCCGGCAACAGCCGTCCGGTTGCTCACCACCGCCGCCGAACGAGCGCTCGAGACCGGCAGCATCCGCCAGGCCGTGCGCCACGCAACCCGCGCGATCGACCTGTCGGATGCGAGTGGCGCCGACGACGCGCACGTGGCGCGGTTGCACCAGATCCGCGCCACCGCGGAGATCGAACAACGGCGCTTCGCCGAGGCCGCCGCCGACATCGACTACTTGCAGGCGATCGCCCAGCGCACGGAGGACCCGGCGATGCTCGCCCAGGCCCACCGGCTGCGTGGACTGCTGGCGCACCTGGCCGACCGTTCGGACGAGGCGCGTACCGAGCTGGGTATCGCGGTCGACCTGCTGCGCAGGGTGGACCGCCCCGACCTGCTCGCCGACGCGCTGCGCAACCGCGGCTTCATCGAGATGTTCACCGGCTCGCTCGCTGACGCCGAATGGTTCTTCGGCGAGGCCGACGGCCTGTTCCGCGAGCTCGGCGACCGACGCGGGATGGCCTACGTCGAACAGCACCGGGCGTGGGTGGCCTTCATGTCGGGCGACCTGACGACGGCCCGTGAGCGGCTCGACCGCGCCGTCGCCACGCACGCCGAGCTCGGCGACCGCAATGGTGTCGGCTGGGCATACGGCATGCTCGCGTTCATCGAGTTCATGGAGCGCCGGTTCGACGAGGCCGAGGCGCTGGCGGTCAACGTGCACCGCGAGGCCAAGCTGCGCGGTGACGAATGGGCCGCCGGGATGATGGACACCCTCCGCGCTGACCTGCGCCTGTGGCAGGGCCGATTGGAGGAAGCGCACGACCTGGCGGAGAAGGCGCGCAGCCGCTTCAAGCGGCTCAACGACCGGTTCGGCATGATCCAGGCCACCGCGCCGCTGGTGCGCACACAGGTGGCGCTCGGCAGGTTCGCCGCCTCGCAGCGCAGCAGCGAGGAACTGATCGCGCTCGCCGACACCGGTCGTCAGGGTCCGTTCCCCCTGATGGCCGCTGCCGGTGCAGCGATGCACCGTGGCAACGCATCCGTGGCGCTGGCGATGGCCGACCGTGCGATCGCGCAGGTCGACCAGAACGGCACCAACCCCCTGGAGCCCACCGTCGTGCGCGCGATGGCGCTGGTGCAGGCCGGGCGGGCGGAGGAAGCCGTCGCCGCCGTCGAGTCGGTGGCCGACCGCAGCGGCGGGCACCCGTTCGTGCACGCGGTCGCAGCCCTGGCGTACGCCGCGGCCGGCGACGCCGCTTCGGGGCTCGATCATGCGCAGGCGTTGGACGCGCTCGACGGGGCCACGTATCTCGACGAGGTGTTCGCCGCGGTGGCCGCGGCCGGGGCCTGGTCGCAGCTGGGTGATGCCGCGCAGGCAGCGCAGGCAGCGCAGACGGCGATCACCCGTGCTGTCAGTGTCGGCGACGTGGTGGCCACCGCCGTGGCCACCGCCGTCTACCAGGCCGTCACCGGCGACACCCATCCGGCGCACGACGACCGCACCCCCATCGGCGATGGCTGGCAGCGCGTCGTCACCCAGGTCACCCGACACGCCTGACACCCGCGACCCCCACCCGGGCCACAGCCGAATCGAGGGTCTCGTGCGCCCCCGGGGCACATCAAACCCTCGTTCTGGAGGGTCAGCCGGCGATGTCGCGGCGCCAGGGCAGCTCGGCGAGGAACTTCGCCGCGGCGGGGTGCGGGTCCATCTCCCGCTCGATGTTCATCGGCGTGATGTCGCGCTCGGGCGCGTGCTTCACCTGGCAGCCGGGGCACCAGTAGACGAGGCGCGCGTGCTGGCCGACCCGCTTCACGTTGACGGTGTCGCCGCAGCGAGCACAGCGTTGGCCGTTGCGGCCGTAAACGGCAAGACCGCCGGGGATGTGCGGCTGGGTCACCCGCTGCGTGGTGCTGAGGTTGGCGCGCAACATCCGTGCCGCGGACTGGATGACGGCGACGCAGTCCGCGGGGTGCAACCACTGCACCTCGGCGAACGGACTCAGATCGCACGCCCACAGCACCTCGCTGCGGTACACGTTGCCGACGCCACACGCGACGTGCTGATCGAGCAGCACCTCGGCGATCGGCATCGTCGGTTCGGCGTAGTCGTAGATGCGGCGCGCGCACTCCTCCAGCTCCGCGACCGGTGCGGTGCACAGGTCGGGCCCGAGGCGACCGAAACCGGGGTGACGATGCATGTCGAACTCGCGGAACGTCTCGACGACCGGAGCGTTGAAGCACACCGCCACCCAGTCCTCCACCTCGATCGCCACCCGCATCTGATGGTCGGGCTTCCGCCACCGCTCACCCGTGCGATAGAGGTGCCACGAGCCGGACATGCGCATGTGCGTGTGCAGCACGAGACCGTCGTCCCAGAGGATCTCGAGGTGCTTGCCGTGGCTCTCGACGAACTCGATCACCCGTCCGAGCTGCGGGCGGGGTCCGACGAGCCGGGGAGCGTCGAATCGCACGACCGGCTTCCCCACCAAGGCGGTCCGCAAGGCTGCGGCCGTACGGTGAATCGTGTCGCCCTCAGGCATCCGCCCCATCGTAAACGGTGCAGACGGCGGGGCGCGCGATACCCGGCGCCGTACCTCGGTAGCGTGCAGGTGTGCCCGACGACGATACGCGCGACGCCGACAACGGCGAGTGGACCGACGACGAACTCGGCCGTCTCGACGCCGATCTCGCCGAACTCGACGCCGGGCTCGATGACGAAGCGATCGACGCCGCGCAGGCAGCGGTGCTCGCCGCAGAGCCGGACGACGTCGAGCCGCTCCCGCCCGTGAGCGATCCCGTGGGCACCGCTCGCCGCCGTCACGGTACGGCGGGCGCCGTGCTCGCCGCCGGCCTGTTCGGTGTCGACATCGCGTTGGGACGCAAGCCGAAGGAAGAGGCGCCGGTGGTGGTCGATGCCGCGGCCGACCCGACCGACATCGACAAGGACGGCATCCGCATCCCGCTCGACGACGGCTCGCACGTGTGGGCGCCGCCGCCTCCGCCGAAGGACGCCTGACCCGGTGCGCACCATGCGCCATCTCGTCGCGCTCGCGGTCGTGGCCGGCACCGCAGCGGTCACGCTGCCGCTGACGCCCGTCGACGCAGCGCCACCGGAGCACGCCGTCGAGCGTCATCTGCACGACCCGCGCCTCGAGCACGAGATCGAGATCGCCCGCGGACGGCTGGCGCGTGCCGAGGGCCGCAGCGCAGTGCCGACCGTCCTCGCCGAGGTGCTCACCGCCGACACGGCCACTGTGGCGCGACGCACCCGCATGCTCGGTGGCGAGGTGCAGGGCATCGTCGACGGAGCGCTCGTGCAGGTCCGCGTCCCAGTCACCGCGGTCGAGGTGCTCGCCTCGCTCGACGTCGTCACCGACATGCAGTACCCGCGACTCGCAGGCCGCGTGCCCGAGGCCAGTGGGCGGCCGACGTCGGCGCCACGACCGCAGGCGACCTCCACCGGCGTGGTGGCCGAGCAGGTGGCCACCACCAACGCCGCAGCATGGCACGCCGCCGGCATCACGGGCAGCGGCGTGAAGGTCGGCATCATCGACTACTTCGACCTCGATCGGTGGGACGCGCTCGAGCACGGTCCGCTTCCGGACTCGACGCGACAGTTCTGCCGCGACAGCGTGGGACAGGGTCTGTGCGCAATCGACGGCACGATCCGTCGCGGCCTCTCGGGCGGGGACGACGCGTACGTGCATGGCGTCGCGGTGGCCGAAGTCGTCCACGACATGGCGCCCGATGCCCAGCTGTACCTGGCGTCGGTTGCCACCACGGCCGATCTGCAGGCAGCGATCAACTGGTTCGCGGCTCGGGGTGTGCGGATCCTCAACCGGTCACTCGGCTCCGCGTACGACGGCCCCGGCGACGGAACCGGCCCGCTGGCCGGCGTCGTCAACGCCGCCGCGAGGAAGGGCATGGTGTGGTTCAACTCGGCCGGGAACGACGCCGAGGACGCCTACCTGGTGCGCACGGTGGCCTCGACCACCTCGTCGGGCGGCGGCTCGTACGTGAACTTCAACGACGGACGGCTGGGGCCGACCCCCGACACCTGGCTCCGCGTCACGTCCAACGGCTGCTTCTTCATGGACGGCGTCCGGTGGGCCAACGACTGGCGGCTGCCCGCCTCGCAACGCACCGACTATGCGATCGAGTTCTGGGAACCGCGCACGATGATGGCCACGAGTCCCCACGCGAACCCGACCACGGCACAGGTGCGGCCGATCGACCTCGGCGACCAGAGCGGGACAGGGGCCGGCCGGAACGTCATCGACGCGCCGCAAGCACGAGGTGCCGCGCCGCTCGAAGCGCCCGACGTGAGGGTGTGCCCCTCGGTTCTGCAGTTGGACGGCCGCTACTCGACGTTCATCCGCATCCGCCGCAACGCCGCCACCCCGGTCGGCGCCACCCGCGATCGGGTGGAGGTGGCGATCGCCGGCAGCGCTGCACTCGAGCAGGGCCTGTCCGACCGACGCGGCAGCGCCGCCAAGCCGGTGGTCGATTCGCGCAGTCCCGCACTGGTCGCCGTCGGCGCCGTCGATCGCCTGCCCCAGTTCCGATCGGTGAGCACCGACCCGCGCAGCATCGCCTGGTACTCATCGCAGGGGCCGACTTCCGACGGACGCGTCAAGCCCGATCTCGCGTCGTACTCGGGGATGACCAGCCAGACGTACGCGGCGGCCGGCCAGGGCCCCACGTTCAGCGGTACGTCATCGGCATCGCCGACCGCGGCCGGCATCGCCGCACTCGTCCTGCAGGCGCAGCTCGCCACGCCAGGGGCTCCGCTCGCGGCGCTCGTCCGTCACTTCGCCGTCGACCGTGGACCACGCGGCGACGACAACGCCTACGGCGCCGGACTGACGGCGCTTCCCCCACCACCGAGCGCCGGGGCCGCAGCGACGCCGGGCCACTACCAGGCAGCGCCCGCACCCACCCGCGTCCTCGACACACGGCGCGCCACGCACATCGGACCATCCTCGCTCGTCGGCCCGTACCGCACGCAGAGCGTCATCGACCTGAAGGTGCTCGGCACCGGCGGCGTGCCCACGACCGGCGTCACTGCGGTCGCCCTGAACATCACCTCGGTCGGTTCGCGCACGGCCGGCTACGTGCAGGCCCTGCCCACACTGCGCGCGGCGGTCGGCGGGACCAGCACCCTCAACATCACCTCGGCCGGCAAGGCGATCGCCAACTTCGCGATCGTGCCCGTCGGCAGCGGCGGACGCATCTCGCTGTACCTCCAGGCCGGCGGCGACGCGGTGATCGACGTGGCCGGATGGTTCACCACTGCCGGCGTCGATCCCAGCACCGGAGTGGCGGGCGCGGGCCGACTGGTGCCGCTCGACGTGCCCGAACACTGGGCCAGTACCGACGTCGTCGCCGGCCGCACGTCGGTGCTCGCCCGGCCGGCGACGACCGCAGTGCCCGCAGGCGCCTCGGTGCAGGCGCTGGTGCTCGAGGTCTCGGCTGCGCGATCGACCGCCGACGGCTACGTGCGGCTCTTCCCCACCGGCTCGTCGGTCTCGGCGTTCACCCATTCCAACCTCAACTTCGCCCGCGGCAGGCCGGCGACGAACCTGGCGATCGTGCCGGTGGGCAGCGGCGGGCGAGTCAGCATGTTCGTGTACGGCAACCCGAGGGACCGGGTGACGTTGCACGTCGACGTCGTCGGATGGATCACGTCGTCGTCAGCGGCTTCAAGCCCCGACGGCACCTTCGTGCCGGTGTCGCCGTTCCGCGCGTTCGACAGCCGCGACACCACCGCGTTCGCCGCTCGCGAGACCCGTACCGTGGTCGTCGCGCAGGGCCCTGTGCCGGTCACGGCCTCGGCGATCGCCGCCAACGTCACGGTCACCGGGGTCGCAGCGACGGGGATGCTGCAGCTGCGACCGGGCCCCGCCCCGACCTCGCCGGTGCGCACGGTGACGTTCGTCGCCGGCCAGACCGTGGCGGCGGGCGCCGTGTCCGGGGTGGTGCGCGGGGCGGCGGCCACGACGGTCAATGTTTCGCTGCAACGGGCCGGACATGCCATCATCGACATCACCGGCTACTTCGTGGGGCCGCCCTCCATCACATGAACGAACGACTCGACACCCGTACCGGTTGGTTGAACAAGGACCAGCTCGAGAACATCCGCGCCAACGTGCCGCTGGTGTACGTCGACGCCGTCCCGGTGCGGGTCGACGACCGCGGTCGCGTCACGTCGGTTGGCATGCTGCTGCGCCAGGCCGCCGACGGCACGCTCAGCCGCATGGTGGTGAGCGGCCGAGTGTTGTACGGCGAGCGGGTGCGCGACGCCCTGGTGCGCCATCTCGAGAAGGACCTCGGACCGGTGGCGCTGCCGCAGATCCCGCCGGAAGTCGCGCCGTTCACGGTGGTCGAGTACTTCCCCGACCCCGACGTCAGCGGCTACCACGACCCGCGGCACCACGCGGTGAGCCTGGCGTTCGTCGTGCCGGTCGTCGGCGACTGCACGCCGACGCAGGAGGCGCTCGACCTGGCGTGGTACCCGCCCGAGCAGGCGGTCAGCGAGGCCGTGCGCCGCGAGATGACCGGTGGCCACGACCGCCTCATCCGTCTGGCGCTCGCCCACGTCGGCCAGCTGCCCTGACCCCACGCTGCGCCGCAACTCGTTCGTGTCACGGCCCGACCGCCATCGCCGGCAACCCAGCCGCGGCGACGTGCGGTCGCGGCTGCTGGATCAGCTCGCGTAGCGGTCGACCAGCGCCTCGCCGAGCGCGCGCAACTCGTCGCGCAGCTCGGGCGGCGACAGCACTTCGGTGGTCGCGGCGAAGCCGCTGAACGCGGCGGCCAGTTCGCGCACGTGGTGGCCACGGGCCTCCACCTCCACCCAGCCGTCGTCGGCTGCAGCGCCGATGCGCACTCGCTCGCGCAGCACCCACGCCACCATCTGCACTGCGTCCTGACGCACCCGAGCCACGGCCACCACCGGCGTGCGCAGTTCCTCGACACGGTCGGCGATCAAGGCCCACGCCTGCGAGAGGTCGAAGCCGTCCGGAACCCGAGCCGGTTCGCCGGTGCAGTCTACGCTGCGGATGCGGTCGACACGGAATGTTCGCAGTCCGGCGTCGGTGTCGGCGACCAGGTACCACTGCTGTGCCTTCGCGGCGAGCCCGAGCGGTTCGATCACGCGCGTCGTGGTCTCCCCGGTGCGAGCGGTGTAGCCCAGCACCGCCTGACGGCGGTGCACCACTGCGTCGCGCACCGCGTCGAGGTGCTCGGGGTCGTGCGACGAACGACCAGCCTCGCCCCAACCACTCGGGTCCACCAGGGTGCTGGTGGCGGCACGCTCGGCAGCCTCGCGGAACTGTTCGGGCAGCGCCCGCACCAGCTTGCGCAGGGCAGCCTTCACCTCGGGTGTGGTGCCCACCTGGGGACCGGCCACCATGAACAGCGCCTGCGCCTCGTTGGCCGACAGACCGCTCAGGTCGGTACGACCACCACCCGCCAGGCGCCACCCCCCGTGGCGGCCCTGCACGGAGTAGACGGGTAGGCCCGCCATGCCCAACGCCTCCAGGTCGCGCCGGGCCGTGCGCTCGCTGATCTCCAGCTCCAGCGCCACCTCCGCCGCAGTCACCTGCCGGCGCTGCTGCAACAACAGCAGGACGGACACCAATCGGTCGGCACGCACGATGCGATCTTCCCACGGAAACCGGTCAGAGGATGACCGGTTTTGCTGTCAGCGTGGCCGGCATGACGAACACCGACACGACCGACACCACCTCCGCCGACACCGGCGCCGCTGCGCACCCGATCCCCGGTCCGGACGACCCGCGCACCGCGTTCGCCCACGCCACCATCACCGCTCGCCGGGTGGTCGACGGCGTCCGCCCGGAACAGCTCGACCTTCCCACGGTGTGCGACGACCTCGACGTGCGCTCGCTGCTCGGCCACATGGTCACCGTCTTCCGCCGCCTGGCCGCGCTGGGCAACGGCGTCGATCCGCTTGCGATGCCCGACATCGTCACCGGCATCGCCGACGACGCCTGGCCGGCCACGTTCGTCGAGGCGGCGCACCTGGTGCGGGCCGCGTGGACCGACGGCGCCAAGCTGCAGCAGACGATGGTGCTGCCATGGGCAACCGCGCCGGGCGCCGGCATGGTGGCCATGTACACCAGCGAGCTCACCGTGCACACCTGGGACCTGGCCAGGGCCACGGGCCAAGACGTCGAGTGGCACGAGCCGACCGTCGAACTGGCCCTGCAGACGGCGTTGACGACGCTGCCGCCCGGCGATCGCGAGGCGACGTTCGCCGAGATGGCGCAGCAGGTGCCGGGCATGGAGCACCTGGTGACGCACCCGCCGTTCCGCAACGCGGTCGCTGCGGCCGACGACGCCCCGGTGATCGACCGTCTCATCGCGTGGTACGGCCGCAACCCCGCCGCCTGACCCACCTCGACACTCGTTCGTGTCGCGGCTCGACCGCAACCCCTGGCGGTGGGGCCGCGACATGGTCCGGTCAGTGGGCCAGCACTCAGCCCCTGGCGAGACGCTCGTAGCCGCGTTGTACGTCCCACACGTGGTGCACCGGGTCGTGCACGAGATAGCGGGTGAAGCTCTCGATGGTGAACGCCGCCCCGTCGCTGCGGAACCCGGTGCGCGACCACTCGTGGGGCTCGATCGTCTCGTAGGCGCGGGCGAGCAGATCGGCCGCCACGGCCAACTCGCCGGCCACTTCCACCGCCGACTGTTCGTGGTAGCGGTCGTCGAGCGCCGTCACGTCCTGGTCCCAGTTGGGGAACTGCGGCGCGTCCTCGCCGCGCATCAGGTCCAGCCGGAACAGGTACAGCCGGTACACGTCACGCACGTGGCAGCCGTACTCCAGTCCGCTCCACGTGCCGTCGTCCGGCCGCTCGGTCACGCGCGGGTGCGACAGCAGCGCGGCGAAGTCCACCGCGTTCGCACGCAGCACGGCCGGCACGCGGACGAGGTCGAGTTCCTGCGCGACGAACCCGCAGTCCGGGCACGGCCGTTCCAGCACCCAGGTCCAGTTCTTGTCGTCCGGCACGATCGGCATGCCAGGACGTTACGCCGCGCCCACCCCGTCCTCGCAGAACTTAAGTTCGGCGGGACGGGCGGCACGCAGAACTTAAGTTCGGCGGGCGAGGCGGGCGGTGCGAGCGCTCAGAGGGTGGCGACGATCTCGGCCATCAGCTCGCCGGCCTCGGTGGGGTTGTTGCCCACCTTCACGCCGGCAGCCGCGAGGGCCTCCATCTTGCCCTTGGCCGTGCCCTTGCCGCCCGAGGTGATGGCGCCGGCGTGGCCCATCTTCTTGCCCTCGGGAGCGGTGACGCCGGCGATGTAGGCGCTCATCGGCTTGGTGACGTTGGCCTTGATGAACTCCGCGGCCTCTTCCTCCGCCGAGCCACCGATCTCGCCGATCATGATGATCGCGTGCGTCTCGGGGTCGGCCTGGAACTCGCGCAGGCAGTCGATGAAGTTCGTGCCCGGCACGGGGTCGCCACCGATGCCGACGCAGGTGCTCACGCCGATGCCGCGCTGCTTCAGCTCGTACAGCGCCTGATAGGTGAGCGTGCCCGAGCGGCTGACGATGCCCACGTTGGGGCCGCTCGCCGTCGGCGGCTGTGCGATCTCGCCGGCGGTGATGCCGATGTTGCACTTGCCGGGGCTGATGATGCCCGGGCAGTTCGGGCCGAGCAGGCGCGTGTTCGGGAAGTCACGCACGAGCGTGTTGTAGACCTTCGCCTCGTCCTGCGCCGGAATGCCCTCGGTGATGCACACGATGAAGCCGATACCGGCGTTGGCGGCCTCGAGGATCGCTGCGGCCGCGGCCTTCGGCGGGACGGCGATGAACGACGCGGTGGCGCCCGTGGCGGCAACCGCCTCGGCCACCGTGTTGAACACCGGGATGCCCTCGACGTCGGTGCCACCCTTGCCCGGCGTCACGCCGCCGACGACCTGGGTGCCGTACGCCTGGTTGCGCAGGCCGTGGTACTTGCCCTGACCGCCGGTGAGGCCCTGGACGATGACCTTGGTGTGCTCGTTGACGAAGATGGCCATGTCAGTTCGTTCCGTTCGCGATGGCGACCGCCGCACGGGCCGCTTCCAGCATGGTGGGCTTGGAGATCAGCTTGCTCTCGGGGATGCCGGCGTCGGCGAGGATCGAGCGGCCCTCCTCGGCGTTCGTGCCGTCGAGGCGGATGACGATCGGTGCACGCAGCTCGACGCGGCTCATCGCCTCGACGATGCCCTTCGCCACTTCTTCGCCGCGGGTGATCCCGCCGAAGATGTTGATGAAGATGCTCTTCACGTTCTCGTCGAAGTTGATGACGC
>JBMOGW010000114.1:0-11215 GCA_049318165.1 Ilumatobacteraceae bacterium | reverse complement strand
TCGCCGAGGCCGTTCTCGATGGGCGTGCCGGTGAGCGCGATGCGGCTGCGGGCCGGCACCCGGCGCAGCTGCTGCGACGTGTCGTTGGTGGGGTTCTTGATGGCCTGCGCCTCGTCGAGCACGATGCGGCCCCACTCCAGCTTGGAGAGGTCGTCGACGTCGCGCACTGCGGTGGCGTAGGTGGTGATGACGATGTCGGCGCGGCTGATCTCGCGTTGCAGCGCGTCGTCGCTGGCGCGATCGGCGCCGTGGTGCACCACCACGCGCATGCCGGGCACGAACTTGCGCGCCTCGGACGCCCAGTTGCCCACGACCGCTGCGGGTGCCACCACGAGCGCGGCGCCGTTGCCACGGCAGCGCGCCAGGTGGGCGAGCATCGTGGGGGTCTTGCCGAGGCCCATGTCGAGCGCCAGACAGCCGCCCAGTTCGGCGGCGTCGAGGAAGCCGAGCCAGCCGAGCGCTTCGGCCTGGTAGGTGCGCAGCTCACCGGAGAACCCGTCCGGATGCGCCTCTGGCATGAGGCTCGCCTGGCCGGCCTTCGCAAGGATGTCGGCAGCCCAGCTGTTGCCGTGCACCACGGTGCCGCCGGACAGGCCGGAGCCGTCGAGGCCGATGCTGGCGCGCAGGATCTCGGCACCGGTCATCGTGGTGACCCCGGCGCGCTCCTCGAGCGCGGCGGCCGCCTTCTCGAGGTCGGCGCGGTCCACCTCCACCCACTTGCCGTTGGACTGCACGAGCGGCTTGGCCTGCCGGGCCAGGTGACGCACTTGGTCGACCGTCAGTTCGAGGTCGTCGAAGAGCACCGTCCACGCGACGTTGGCCAACTGGTGAGCGCCGACCACCGAACCGGCGAGCGTGTCGGCGAACAACCGCAGCGACGGCTTGGCCTTCTTGCGCGACATCGCGGGCACGCGCACGTCGAACCCGGCGGCGGAAAGGGTCGGGCCGAGCGTGGTCATGAAGTCCCACGCCTCGTCCTGGCTCAGCGCCACCTGGCCGCGGCGGCGGATGCCGGCCCGGTCGAGCGCGGGGAACAGCCGGCCGAGGCGGATCCACTCGGCGTTCAGCGTGGCGCCGCCGCCCTCGGTGCGCAGCGCGACGTCGATGGGGATGAGGCGTCCCTTGCCGGCCGGGGCCTTCACCGACACCACCCACACGCCACCGTTCTCCGGCGGGTCGAGTTCGACGACGAGCTTCTTGCGGTTGTTGGCCAGCACGCCGCGGGTCCACTGCTCGAGGCGGCGGGCCGTGTCGGTGGCCAGGTTCGCGTTGGCCCGGAACGGGTCGCCGTCCATGCGGGCGATGATCGTGTCGTTCAGGTCGGTGGGCGTGTTCGCGTTCGGCGGTTGCGCCGGCAGCTCCATGCGTTCGATGCTCTCGCCGACGATGGTCTCGACGACGGCGCCGATCACCTGCGTGGCGACCGCGCGGGCGTCAGGGCCGCCGAGCGCCGTGACGGTGAGCGGCATCGCGGGCACCAGCTCGTCGACGAGCGGGCTGTCGGTGAGCGCCGGGACCCAGCGCACCCCGGCCTCGACCGGGCCGTTGCCGTCCGGCCGCTTGAGCACCTTCAGCGTCGGCACCACCGAACCACGCACCACCAGGCGCACGCCCTCCAGGGCGACGTGGCCGAGCCACGCCACGGAGGCACCGACGCCATCGCCCACCTGGCCGCCGCCGACGGCAACCAGCCAGCCGAGCGCATCCTTCATCGTGATCGACAGTGCATCAGCGCGGCCGCCGTCAGGCAGCGGCACGCCCTTGTGGACCTCCCAGCCGTGGGGAGGGCCGCCCGCCTTCTCCAGACGGTTCGACAGCTCGTCGTGCGATTCGGGCTCCACGCCCCGTCCACCGGCCCACACGACCAGTTGGCCGGTGTGCCACGTGGCGTGCAGCTCGACCTCGCCCGGCTCGACCACCTCGAAGTGCAGATCGTCGAACTCGTCGCCGGCGAGGAACGGCTCGGGCTCGGGGGCGAGGAACACCGAGTCGGGAGGCTCGGGCAGCAGCAACGCGGCCGTGTCGAGCAACCGCTGCAGGGTGTCGGTGAAGTCGGCGAGCACCTGGTCGCGCTCGTCGCCGGCCAGTCGGCGGACGGATGCGACGTCGTCCTCGGCGTCGACGATCATCCGCTCGAGCAGCACCAGGCTGTGCTGCGCGTCGGCGTGGAGGAGCGCGAGGTCGTCGTCGGACGCGCGACCGTCGGCGATCGACCAGATTGCCGATTCGAGTGTTCGGGTGGGGGCCATGCACTTCCGTCCTGTACCGCGGGACGGCACGATGACGCTGACTGGGGACGCTGACTGGAAGGGGGTGCAGCGGACGCGTGCTGCACCGGTTCGCCGGGCTGGGGCACACCGCGTGGCGGCGGCATGCCGGTCGGCATCAGGCGTTCGGCCCGTCGGCCTTGCGCTGCGGTACGGAACCCGTACCCGCGGGGCGCCTCCCGCGAACCGTCACTGTAACGCGGCGGCGCGGCGTTCCTCGCCACCGGGCACCGGAAAACTCCGGCGCCGGGCGACGCCCCCGGATGTCGCGGCAACGGCCCTGGTCAGAACGCCTTCGACAGGTCCTGACCGGCGATTGCACCGCCGTCGGCGACGAACTCGCTGCCGGTGCAGTACGACGATTCGTCGGAGGCGAGGAACAGCGCGAGGCGGGCGATCTCCATCGGACGGCCGATACGCGGGATCGGCTGGCTGCCGCCGCTGCGCACATCCAGTGCCGCGAGCGTCGGGTCGGGGTCCACCGCACCGGGCGCGGGCGGGTCGGTGAGCACGGAATCGGCGCCACCGGCCATCGCGGTGGCGACGCCACCGGGGTGGAGGGTGTTGACTCGCACGCCCTTCGGGCCGAGCTCGATCGCCGCGCTCTTCGACATGCCACGCAGCGCCCACTTCGAGGCGACGTAGGCGGAGATCACCGACATGCCCACCATGCCGCCCGTGGACGAGACGTTGACGATCGAGCCGCGACCGGCCGCCGCCATGGCGCCACCGACCACCTTCATGCCCAGGAACGGGCCGATGAGGTTCACGTCGAGGACGTGGCGGAAGTCGTCCACCTGCAGGTCGAGGATCGGCGAGAGGTGCAGGACGCCGGCGTTGTTCACCAGCACGTCCGGCTCGCCGAAGGCGGTACGACACGCGTCGAGCGCAGCGTGCCACGAGTCCTCGGAGGTGACGTCGAGATGCACCGCGATGGCGGCGTCACCGATGTCGGTGGCGACGTGCTCGGCGTGGTCGAGCACATCGGCCACCACGACCTTCGCACCTTCCTGTGCGAACAGGCGCGCCTCCGCCTCGCCCATGCCGCGCGCAGCGCCCGTGACGATCGCGATCTTGCCGGTCAGTCGTCCCATGGTCGGACCTCCTCGTGCATGGCCACGCAACACGTGGCCTCGCCTTCATCATCGCGCCGAGTGACAAGCCCGGGCCCCGAGGGCTCGTCACATGCGGGTGACGACGGACACGCCGGGCTGCGCGAAGCGGCCCATGGCGGGGAGCGCCTCGGGCACGTCGGCCAAGGCGATCCGCTGCGTGATCATCGCGGCCGGGTCGAGGCGACCGTCGGCCATCAGCGCGAACACCTCGTGGAACCTGGTCGCGGAGAGCCCGTGCACACCGAGCACCTGCAGTTCGTCGCGGATGACGCGCGAGATCGGGAAGTCGGCGGTCGGCGCGGGGAACAGTCCGATCTGCACGTGGCGGCCGAGCGGCCGCAGGCTGAGCACCGAGTTGGCTGCGGTGGCCGCGTGGCCGAGGCAGTCGACCGACACGTGTGCGCCGCCCGTGCGTTCGAACACCGCTGCGGGCACGTCGGCGTGGTCGCGGGCGTCGAGCAGCACGTCGGCACCGAGGGTACCGGCGAGGGCGAGCGCCTCGGGGCTGAGGTCGACGGCGACCACCTGTGCGCCCACGGCACAGCCGAGCGCGACCGCGGCCAGTCCCACACCGCCGCAGCCGTACACGCACAGCACCTGGCCGGCCGTCAGCTCGCCTCGCTCCACGACGCCGCGGTAGGCCGTGGAGACGCGGCAGCCGACCAGTGCCGCGGCCTCGTCGCTGATTCCGTCGGGCACGTGGACGGCGTTGACGTCGGCGAAGGGGATGGTGGTGTACTCGGCGAACGCACCCCAGCGGGTGAAGCCGGGCTGCTCCTGGTTGCGGCACACCTGGTGCTGTCCCTGCCGGCACGGTTCGCACCGGCCGCACCCGTTGACGAAGGGGGCGACGACGCGGTCACCGATCGACAGGCGGGTGACGGCCGAGCCGACCGCGACCACGCGACCGACGAACTCGTGGCCCCCGACGTGCGGGCAGACGATGTCGGGGTCGGTGCCGTGCCAGCCGTGGTAGTCGCTGCGGCACAGGCCGACGGCGAGCACCTGCACCACCACCTCGTCGTCGGTGGGCGTCGGGTCGGCCACGGCGGTCACCGCGATCGGACCCCGGAACTGCTCGTACAACGCGGCCTTCACGCGGCCGCCCCTCGCACACTGCTCACGGTGCGGATCCTGGCACAGGCGTGCCGGGATGCGCTCAGACGCTGCGCGAGACGCCGGCCTTCTTCAGCACGGCCGGCTCGACGCCGACGGCGCGCCACGCGGCGTAGGTGATGCCCTTGCGCTTGCTGTACGAGGCGGCGACCTTCACGAACCCGGCCTCGAGCGACTTCGGGTCCACCTTGGACTGCATCGTGGCCAGCTCGCGCTCGAGGTCGAAGCGCTCCTGCACCAGCTCGAGCTCGCGCACCGGGTTGGCGTCGGCCAACTCGGTCTCGATGGCGGCCATCCGGCGCGACACCGAGTCGGGCGTCCGCTTGCGGCCCGGCTTGCCCTTGGAGTTGCGCAATGCCTCGAGATAGTCGCGGACGATTCGTCCTTCGACTCGCCCTTCCGCCATCGCGGCCTTGTGCTGATCGGTGATGGAGTTCTTCGGTCCGCGCTTTGCTGCCATGGATGCGATCTTACGCGCAACCGACCGGCCTTTTCCTAGAATGCCGTAAGATTTCTCCGACGACCACGGTATGCGCCACAATACGTGCGGAGTGGCACCGATGGAGGGCACCGGAATCGGTCGGTCGATCGCCCGGATCATCGTCCTCAGCAGGGACGATGTGCCCGTTCCGGCCCCACTGCCGACGTGCACCACCGCCGTGGCGGCCGCCCGTCAGTGGCGATCATGGCGCCGACGGCTCATGACAACTGGGACAGTTCACGCGGCCGCATACAACCCAAGGCATGCAGCCGGGCGACCCGACCACCCGTCAACCATCGGGTCGTGTCGGTCGCAAAGGCCACCATCGCTGCGGAGGTGATTCCAGGCGGGCGCACGGCCGCCTCGGCATTCCTTGTGCAGAACCCCTTCGACACTCAGCAGTTCCCGACAGATCGCTCGCCATTCGTACTGTCGGCTGGGCGACACTCGTGCAATTCGGTGTAAGGTCCAAGAACCGAAGTCTGATTCATCACTGCGATGGCCGTGCCACACTCCACGCACATGCCCGCCGCATCGTCTTCCGCGACTCCGCCGTTCGGCGTGCTCATCGTCGACGACCACCCTCTCGTGCGAGAGGGGTTGGAGCGAGTGATCGGCGATGCCGAGGTGCTGCGGGTGGTCGGTGCGGTCGAATCGGTGGAAGCCGCACTGTCGTCCGGCCTCGAAGAGGTCGACGTGATCACGCTCGACCTGTCGCTGCCCGGCGTGAGCGGACTGGACGGCATCGACGCGCTGCTCGAACGCTGGCCGAGCGCCCGTGTGCTGGTGCTCACCGTGCACCCGGAGCAGACCCACGCTGCGGCATGTGCCCAGCACGGAGCGGTCGGATTCGTCTCCAAGAACGCTGCGCCCTCCGAGATCCGCGCTGCGGTGACCGCGGTCGCGAGGGGCGAGCAGTACTTCTCTGCCGCTGCCACGGAGGCGATCTCCCGCCAGCGAGACGAGTTGCGCATCTCGCCGCGAGAGATGGAGGTGCTGCGCGCGATCGCCGGCGGGCAACGCATCACCGATATCGCCGAGATGATGGGTGTGAGCATCAAGACCGCGAGCACCCACAAGATGCGCCTGCAGCGAAAGCTCGGTGCATCCAACACCGCGCAGATGGTCATGATCGCCCGAAATCGTGGGCTGCTGAGTTGACCATCATTTGATCGAATTCGCGAGGCAGGCGCGATACTGTGCGGTCGATTGCAAGCGGACGGATAGTTCGGAAGGACCGGGTAGGGGATGCACACCGAGAGCTCACGCCGCGATGCGCCCACCCCGCCCTCGAGGTCGTCGTTCTGGGTTCGCACGCTCGACACCGCTCGTGCGCATGGCGATTGGATGCTGGTCCCCCGCTACTACACGCAGGCCACGGCCGCGCAGATCACCAGCGACATCGTCAATGCACCGCACCGCGACCCGTCGACGATTCGTGTGAAGGGCATCCTGCCGGGCGAGCGGTGGGAGGCGCGGTGGACCGCCGCTTCGGACGGGGCGAGCGGCGACCACGTGGTGTGGATCCGCCTGGCCGGCCACGACGGTTGATCGCGTTTCCTGCGAATACACACCCGATTGGTGCGGATGACGTGCACAACGACCTACCGCGCACCAACATGAGGCGATGAGGTTCCGGGCGAACGGTGCACTGGTGGCGGTCGCCGTTGCCGTGCTCGCGGCGTGCGGCACCACCTCCACCCTGCCCGACGGCACCCTGCCACCGCTCGGCACCGGCACCTTCCCGCCGCCCGCCACGGGGGTCGCCTCCTCCTCCACCATCGCCGCGGTCACCACCACCATCGTGCCCGGCCTGCCGGCCACCACCTCGGCCGGCCAGTCCAGTTCGGGATGGGGCGCCTGGAACCACGACGACGTGCCGCCACTCGGCAGCGAGTCGGTGCGCGGCACCGGTTGCGGCAGCACCGGCGGCATCGGCGAGCAGGTGCCCGACGGTGTGTGGAACGTGTTGATCGGCGACGGCACGGGGGGCGACGAGTTCTGGACCGGGAACGCGATGACGGTCGACATGCGCTGCATCTACACCGGCGTCGGCGGCGAACAGTTGTGGAACGCCGCCTGCCTCGCCGACCCGCAGAGCCAGAGCTGCGTGAACCAGACGCCTGATTGGTACGTCGTCAACGCGAACGGGCGCCTGCGCACCGTGGCGGTCGCGCCGGACGTGCGCTACGGCGTGGGCACCCTCGGCACCTCGCCGTGCCCGTCGGTGCCGTCCGACCGCACGGCGAGCAACGCGCCGTGGCGGTCGCTCGACAGTTGGATCGTCGTGCAGGGCGGCCGGGTCACCGACGTCGTGACCGCCTGCCCGCGCTGACGCACCGGCACACCGTCGGCCATCAGCGCCCCGGTGTCACCAGTGCTCGGCGAGCAACTGCAGGCTGCGTACCCGGGCATCGAGGTCGTACGCGACCGCGGTCACCATCACCTCGTTCGCCTCGGTGCGTTCGGCCAGCGCGCGGAGCGCCGGCGCGACGGCATCGGGCGTGCCGACGATGCGACCGGTGGGCAGGCGCTCGGCTTCGGCGCGATCCGGGTGGGCCGCGGCGTCGGCGGGTGACGGCAGCGGGATGAACCGGCCGGTGCGGCGCCCGAGCGCGGTGATGCGCGCGGGCAGCCCGTGCCACGCGGCCGCTTCCTCCGTCGCGGCGACGAGCACGTTCGCGGTGATCACCATGTACGGCTCGTCGAGCACCGCGGACGGCTGGAACAACTGGTGGTACAGCTCGGCCGCCTGCAGCGCGCCGCCCATGTCGAAGTGGTGGGCGAAGCCGAACGGCAGCCCGAGGTGCGCGGCCAGTTGTGCGCTGTAGCCACTCGAGCCGAGCAGGAACACGGTGGGTCGCGTGGTGGCAGCCGGGGTGGCACGGAACTGACGCCACAGGCCGGTGTCGCCGCGCGGGTCGCCGAGCAGCCCCATCAGGTCGAGGAGATCGCGGGGGAAGTCCTCCACGCCGAGGTGCCCGCGGCGCACGGCGGCCGCAGTGGCCTGGTCGGTTCCCGGTGCCCTGCCGATGCCGACGTCGATGCGGCCCGGGTGCAATGCCTCGAGCAGCGCGAACTGTTCGGCGACGACGAGCGGCGAGTGGTTGGGCAGCATCACGCCGCCGGAGCCGACGTGGACGCGCGTCGTGGAGGCGGCGAGGTGCGCCATCAGCACGGTGGGTGCGGTGCAGGCGACGCTCGGCATGTTGTGGTGCTCGGCCACCCAGAAGCGGTGGTAGCCGGCCGCGTCGGCGGCCTGCGCCAATGCCGTGGTCGCGGCCAGCGCGGCGGCGCTCGACTGCCCCTCAGCGAGCACCGTCAGGTCGAGGACCGACAACGGGATGGTCATGGGACCACCGTAGACAGCCGCGGGCTCGAGGGCGCGACTGTCGCCGGGGTTTCCAGGGACGGCACTTGTGCCGATTCGGGTGGGGTCGTAGGCGTGTGGGACCACGGTGTACACCGCGCGTCACCGCGGTGGCCGAGGCGCGCCGACGAACGGCTTACGTCGCTGGTCGTCATGCACGAAAATGTGCTCTGACCAGGTCAGAATCGGCTCATTCGCCAAACCGAAACGGTCGGCACGGCGTGACTCAGATGCGTCACTCTCGCAGACGCACGGAACGGAGTATCGACAATGAAGAAGCACACTCGCACAGCGGTGGCGGCGGTCGCGCTCGGCGCCGGCCTGCTCGGTCTCGTCGTGGTCGGCGCCGACGCAAAGGGTGGTGGCGGTAACGCCTCGCCCACCGCGGACGCCCGGCAGAACGTGTCGCAGGCGGGAACCTGCGACGGCGGTGCCTCGCTCTCGCTCGGCTACAACAAGTCGGGCAAAAGGGTCACCTTCGCCGTCACCGGCGCCGGCGGCGCCGCCGACGAGGTGTGGTGGATCGGCCTGAACGACAACGGTGCGGGCCTCAACGGCTACACGGCGTCGACCAGCGATTGGATGATCATCGACAACGAGGCGCTCGACAAGGGCGAGCACGTCGTCAGCGTGTTGGCGGGCAGCACGCTCGGCCAGACCTGCACGGCCTCGGTCAGCTTCAAGATCTGAGTTAGATTCCTCGATCGAGGAGGGACACACATGATTCGGTTCCTGGTACGACTGCTCATCCAGGTGCTCGCCGCGGCGGTCGGTCTGATCGTCGCCGCAGCGATCCTGGAGGACATGACCATTTCTGGCACGGCGTTCATCGTCGCGGTCCTGATCTTCGTCGCCGTCAATGCACTGACCGGTCCGTTCGTCGCCAAGTCGGCGATGCGGAACCAGTCGGCATTGCTCGGTGCCGTGGCGCTGGTGTCGACGCTGATCGCGCTGGTGGTCACCGCGTGGCTGTCGGACGGCCTGTCCATCACCGGCCTCACCACCTGGCTGCTCGCCGGTGTGATCGTGTGGCTGGCGGGCATCATCGCCGCACTGATCATCCCCGTGCTGTTGGTGAAGGCCGGCATCAAGTCGGCCCGCGCCGACGACCGGTGAACCCCGAGTCCCCGATGCACCCGGCTGCGTCGGGTGCGAGAACGACCGATGGCCGCGCCGCGGCGGACGACACGAGCTGCGAGTCGTGCCGGACGCCGCAGGCGCGCCGTTGGTCCACCCCGCAGGGCGTGGCACGTCTGTGCCCGCCCTGCGCTGCGTTGCACGGCGTCGGCTGCCCGTAGCGCCCCGGAAACGGGCCGGCGCGACTGTCGGCACGGCGACACTTCCACCGTCGGCGCGCCGATGGAACCCGCAACCACGAGCGATCAAGATGAGATCAAGGGAGGACACGTTCCTTCCTGGATCGGCAGCCCTTCCCCTGGGCGCCTTTGCTGGTCGCTCGTGCACCGGATCGCGGGAGTCGGTGCACGGGCGATCACACGTCCGTCGGGTCCGACCACCCCGGATCAGCGATCGGTGGACTGGGTGCGCGGCGCGCCCGTCTGGCATCCTCCTGCGCCGTGCCCCTCACCATCGCCTCGATCAACGTCAACGGCCTGCGCGCGGCGGAGGGCAACGGCATGGCCGGTTGGTGGGCGCAGCGCCGACCCGATGTGGTGACGATGCAGGAAGTCCGCGCGCCGGATGCGTTGGTGACGGAGTTGGTGGCGCGCATCGCCGGCACCGCACAGCACGTGACCCACGACGAATGCGGCGTGAAGGGACGAGCCGGGGTTGCCGTCGCGAGCACGCGTCCGATCGAGCAGGGTTCGCCGCTGACCGGCGAGTTCGACGGCAGTGGACGATGGGTGGAGGCGACGGTGCCCACCGACGACGGCCGCGGGCTCACCGCGGTCAGCGCCTACGTGCACACCGGCGAGGCGACCGACGCCGAGCGGATGCGCGAGAAGCTGGCGTTCATGGACGCCATGGCCGAGCGCCTGGGTGCGCTGCGGGCCACCGGCCGACACGTACTGCTGACGGGCGACCTGAACGTGGGGCACCGCGAGCTGGACATCAAGAACTGGAAGGGCAACCGCGGCAAGGCCGGGTTCCTGCCGGACGAGCGCGCCTGGTTCGACCGGCTGCTGGACGACGGCTGGGTGGACGTGGTGCGCCGCGACGCGGGCGACGTGGCGGGGCCGTACACATGGTGGTCGTGGCGCGGCAAGGCATTCGACATCGACAGCGGCTGGCGCATCGACTACCACCTCGCCACGCCGGAACTGGCCGACGCGGCGGTGAAGGTGGCCGTCGACCGGGCGCCGACGTACGCGGAGCGGTGGAGCGATCACGCCCCCGTGGTGGTGACGTACGCGGTCTGACGACCGGTCCGCGGACGTCACGACGACGGCTGATCACACTTGCACACAACTGGTGTACGGTGAGCCGCCACATGGGGATGTCACGCGCTGAACTGGCCGGTGCGCTCGCCGACCTCGCCGAGTCCGACCGGACGGTGGCGAAGGTGCTCGCGGCGAGCGAGGCATGGGAGACCGGCTACGTCGCCGGGTTGTTGAGCCGCGCCGAGGAGCTGGTGTCGCACGACCCGCCCGGCGCGTTCGATTCGGTGCGCGAGCAGGCGCTGACGGCGATCGACCGCTCGATCCGCCACGACAACCCGTTCCTGCGCGTCCACCAGTCGGGGATCGAACCGACCGCCGAGCAGGTGGACGCGATCGTCGGGTTCCTCCACCAGCAGGCGAAGTTCCACGACGTGGCGGCCGACCTCGAGCGCCGCACTGCGCCGCGCACGCCGCCGCCGGGCGGCCCGATCAGCGGTTGAACGCGTCGCGCGGGATGGTGATGA
>JBMOGW010000113.1:0-11287 GCA_049318165.1 Ilumatobacteraceae bacterium | reverse complement strand
TCGCCCAGCTCATCACGACGGGTTCCGAGGCCGGTAAGTACTTCCGTGCGTCGGGCCGCCTGAACCAGGTCACCGTCGTCGACACCCGCAACGTGGATGCCGGCTGGACCCTCCAGGGCCAGATCACCGACTTCAGCCGTAACGCTGGCGCTGAGACCTTCAGCGGCAACTACCTCGGCTGGACCCCGGTGAACAACTACAACTCGGGCGCCACGCTCGAGGGCTACGACATGACCACGACCGCCGGCTCGGCCATCCAGCCGAACTTCGCCACGGGCATCAAGACCAGCCCGCAGGTCCTCGGCTCGGCCGTCGCCAACAGCGGCCTGGGTATCGCTGCGTTCGACGCTCGCCTCCGTCTCCTCATCCCGGTGACGAAGGACAACGGCGTCTACACGGCGACCCTGACCATCTCGGTCCTCTGATCAACACCTCCGGGTTGATCGGAATTTGAAATGCTGATCCGGTGGTGTGGGGCGGTTCGCCGCTCCACACCACCGGTCGGCTTTTGCTCCTGCCCCACATCGCTTCCTCCGTCCCCTTCCTGAAAGTCGTCCCCACATGACTCCCCGTCCTCTCCGCCCGGCGCTCGCCTTCCTCGCCGCCACGCTCGTCGCCGCCACACTGGTCACCTCCCCCCAGGTCGCCGGCGCCACCTCCTCCACCGTCCCCGACACCGGCAGCTCCCTCCCGAGCGCCGAAGGCGACGTCGACCCCAACGCGGTCGAGGGTGTCGACCCCACCCAGATCCAGGTCACCGAGAGCTGGACCCTGGCCCCGGCGGCCGCCGCCGGCGAGGCCGGCAACCGGCCCAACCTCTCGTACACCATCGAGCCCGGTGGCGAGGTCACCGACGCCGTCACCGTGTACAACCTCGGCAACGTGCCGCTCGTGTTCCGCGTGTATCCCACCGACGCCTTCAACAACGACGACGGCACGTTCGCCGTGCTCGCCGGCGACAAGGACCCGGTGGACGTCGGGACATGGCTGACGCTCGACCAGGGCAACATCAGTGTGCCGCCCGGCCAGCAGACCACGATCCCCTTCACGATCAAGGTGCCCCGCGACGCGACGCCGGGCGACCATGTCGGAGCGATCCTCGCCTCGAGCCCCACCAAGGGCAACGGTGAGAACGGTGCGACGATCACCGTCGACCGTCGTACCGGCACCCGCCTGTTCGTGCGGGTCGGCGGCGACCTGCGTTCCGAGGTCGGCATCGTTGGCCTCGACAGCAGCTACGACCACGCCGTCAGCCCCTTCGGCGGCACCGTGCACGCGACGTTCCGCGTGGAGAACCGCGGCAACGTGCGCGTCAGCGGCACCCCGGTCGTCAAGGCCGGTGGCCCGTTCGGTCTGCTCGCCAAGACCGTGAAGCTGCCTGCGATCAGCGAACTGCTGCCCGGTGAGCACGCCGACCTCAGCGTCGACATCTCCGACGTCCCGGCCTTGATGGTCAACAGCGTCGATGTGTCGATGTTGCCGGAGAGCGAGGGGGTGGAGTCCGACGTGGGGACGGCGAGCTCCACCCTCTTCGCGCCTCCCATCTCCATCCTCCTGCTGCTGCTCGTCGGTGTGATCGTGCTGCTTGCGCTGCGCGTGCGCCGCCGCCGGCTGGCGCCGGCCGCCTCCGCGAATCGCCAGCAGCCGCCGTCGAGCGAGCGGGAGTTGCAGCACCAGTGAGACGCGCCGCGTTCACGCTGTTGGCCCTGATCGCCGGGTTGTTGTCACTCCCGGCGTCAGGTGCCGCACACGCCGCCGGCGGCACCACGACCGGCGGTCGAGTGCTCGTCGACCCGGGCACCGCCAAGCCCGGGGAGCGCATCCGTGTGTCCGTCGAAGGTTTCGACGCCGATTACGTGACGGTGTCGTTCTGCGGCAACGAGGCGCGCCGCGGCTCGGCCGATTGCGACCAGCCGGGCAGCAAGGGTTTCGAGCTGCGGCCCGACGGCGAGCTGACGTTCACGGAGATGATCGTCTCGGCGCCGCCCGTGCCGTGCCCCTGCGTGGTGCGTGTGACCACGCCGCTGAACGACGTCGTCACCGTGGCGCCGTTCGTCGTCGAAGGGCACCCGGTGGAGGAACTCGCCGCGCCTGCGCCCGACGCACCACTCGTCGAGGTGACCGTGCAACCGAAGCCCGCGGACGTCGGCGTGTTCCCATGGATGCGCGCCAGCCTCGGTGGCGCGAAGGACTACGACGTCACGGTGTCGGTGCGCAACATGACCAACGACCCGCTGCGGCGGGTGGTGCTCGACGGTTCCGTCGGGCGCGACGAATTCGATGTCACGACGTCGTTCGACCTCGAAAACCCGGGCCTGCTCGGCGGCGGGCAGAGCTTCAGCCAGACCGTGCGCGTCCGCATCCCCGCACCCACCGTCGGCTCGTTCGTCTGGCGGGTGTCCGCCGGTGGCGCCGGCCCGACCGTGACGACGCTGGTCGACGAGCGGCCCGTGCCGTGGATGTTGATCGCCGTACTCGGTTTCCTCCTCATCGACCTGGTGCTGCTCGTCATGCGCTGGCGGATCTCACGGCGTGCCAAGGCGGCCGAAGCCGCCGCGGCGGCGCAGATGGAGGCCGACATCGCGGCGTTGCTCGCGACCGAACGTGGCGACGTCGTCGACGTGGGCGGCGACGAACTGATCGACGTCGACTGAGCTTCAGCGAGTGGCCGCGCCGTCGACGACGACGGCCTGGCCGGCGAACACGGTGTGCCGCACCTTGCCGCGCAGCGTGCGGCCCGCGTAGGGCGTGTTGCGACTCTTGCTGGCCAGCTGCGCCGGCACGACCGTCCACTCGTGCGCCGGGTCGAACACGGTCAGGTGAGCGGGCTCGCCGGCGCGGATCGGTCGCCCGTGGCGGTCGGCCACTCCGGCGATGCGCGCCGGGTTCCAGCTGAGGAGTTCGACGATGCGGCGCAGGGGCACACCCAGTTCGGTGATGGCCAGCGCCAGGGCGGTCTCGAGGCCGAGCATCCCCGGAGGCGCCTGGTCGAGCGGCGCCTCCTTGGTGTGCGGCGCGTGCGGCGCATGGTCCGTGGCGATCGCGTCGATCGTGCCGTCGGCCAGGCCGGCGGTGATGGCGGCGATGTCGTCGGCGGTGCGCAGCGGCGGGTTCACCTTGTAGAGCGCGTCGTAGCCCGCGAGCAGCTCGTCGGTGAGCGTGAAGTGGTGCGGTGCGGCTTCCGCCGTGATCGGCAGGCCCTCCGCCTTCGCCGCACGCACCAGCTCGACGCTGCGCGCAGTGCTGAGGTGCAGGAAGTGCATCGGCGTGCCGGTGAGGCGCACCAGTTCGATGTCGCGGAACACCATCAGTTCCTCGGCCAGCGATGGCCAGCCGGGCAGCCCCAGCCGGCTGCAGCACGAGCCCTCGTGCATCACCGCGCCCTTCGTCAGCGAGGCCACCTCGCAGTGCTGGGCGAGCACGATGCCGAGCGGCTGCGCGTACTCGAGCGCACGGCGCATCAGCTGGGCGTCCTGCACGCCGTTGCCGTCGTCGGTGAACAGGTGCACGCCCGCCGCGGCGAGTTCGCCGTAGGGGGCCAGCTGCTCACCGTGGCGGCCGACCGTGATGCAGCCCGACGGCAGCACCTCGCACAGCCCCGCGCGCCGGCCCTGTTCGCGGACGAACTCCACGACCGCCACGCTGTCCTGGGCGGGATCGGTGTTGGGCATCGCGACGACGGCGGTGAACCCGCCGAGCGCGGCGGCGCGGCTGCCGGTCTCGATGGTCTCGGCTTCCTCCTTGCCGGGTTCGCGCAGGTGCACGTGCAGGTCGACGAAGCCACTGGTCACCACACAGCCCTCGGCGTCGAGCGACTCGTCGCCGGTGAGGCCGTCGCCGACTTCGACGATGCGACCGGTCGCGGTGTCGACGGCGACGTCGGCGCGCTGCTCGACGTCCTGGTCCAGCACCGTCCCACCGGTGATCACGAGGCGGGTCATCGTTCTTCTCCCATCGCAGTGGCGCTGCCCGAACCGAGCAGCGTGAACAGCACGGCCATGCGGACCGCGACGCCGTTGGTGACCTGTTGCAGGATGACGGACCCGGGCAGCTCGGCGGGGTCGACCACCATCTCCACCCCGCGGTTCATCGGCCCCGGGTGCATGACCAGTGTGTGCGGCTGCAGGCGTGCGGCACGTGCGGCGGTGAGGCCGTACATCGCCGAGTACTCCAGCATGTTCGGCAGCAGCGCGTCGTCCATCCGTTCGCGCTGCACGCGCAGCAGGTACAGCACGTCGAGGTCGGGCAGCAGCGCATCGAGGTCGTGGCTCACCGCCACCGGCCAGCCGTCGAGCGACGGCGGCAGCAACGTGGGCGGGGCGACGAGCGTGACGTCGGCGCCGAGCTTGGTGAAGGCCTGCACGTCGCTGCGCGCCACACGGCTGTGCTTGATGTCGCCGACGATCGCGATGCGGAGGCCGTCGAAGCCGTCGCGGCGGTGCAGGTTGGTGCGGATCGTGTAGCAGTCGAGCAGTGCCTGCGTGGGGTGCTGATGCCAACCGTCGCCGGCGTTGACGATGCTCGCATTCGTCCACCGGGTGATCATCTGCGGGGCGCCGCTGCTCTTGTGCCGCACCACGAATGCGTCCACGCCCATCGCGCTGATGGTCTCGATCGTGTCGCGCAGGCTCTCGCCCTTGTTGACGCTGCTCGACGACACGGCGAAGTTCATCGTGTCGGCACTCAACCGCTTCGCTGCGGTGTCGAAACTGGTGCGGGTGCGGGTGGAGTCCTCGAAGAACAGGCTCACGACGTTCTTGCCGCGCAGCGCAGGCACCTTCGGGATCGGCCGGTTGCCGACCTCCACCATGTGATCGGTGAGCTCGAGCAGTTGGAGGATGTCGTCGGTCGTCAGGTCCTCGACGGACAACAGGTGCTTCATGCGATCGTCACCCCGTCGGCCGTGGCGGTGACGTTCTCGTCGCGGGCGGTCGGCAGGTTCTTGCCGACGTAGTCGGGGCGGATCGGCAGCTCGCGGTGGCCGCGGTCGACGATCACCGCCAGCTGCACGGCTCGGGGGCGGCCGTACTCGTTGAGCGCCTCGAGCGCGGCGCGCACGGTGCGTCCGGTGAACAGCACGTCGTCGGTGAGCACGACGGTGGTGCCGTCGAGCGAGACCGGGATGTCGGTGACGCTGCCGGGCACGATCGGGCGGATTCCGACGTCGTCGCGGTGGAAGCTGACGTCGAGCGAGCCGACGGGAACCGGGTGGGCGGGGTCGATGCCGTGCAGCACCTCGCCCAGCGCCTCGGCCACCCACACGCCGCCGCGCTGCAGGCCCACCAGCACCACCTCCTCCAGCCCGTGGTTCCGCTCGACGATCTCGTGAGCGATGCGGGTGAGTGCCCGACGGATGTCGTCGGCACTGAGCACGGTGCGATGTGCCATGGCGGCGTCCTTCCACGTATGGGCCTCACAGGACCCATTTCACGTTTCGGGCGCGAGTGTACTCGCGACCGGTGGGGCGTCCGCCGGTCGACGCGGTGCGCAGCAGGCGGTGAACGTTCGGTGGCGCACAGGTGAACAGTGCGACGGTCCGCCGACCGCGACCTGGGACGCGGTCGATACTTGCGGCATGACGGCGATCAACATCTTCCGTAATGCTCCCGACCTCCGTGAGGTGCCTGCCGGCGACGTGCTGTTCCGCGAGGGTGAGTCCGGTGACGTGATGTTCGCGGTGGTCGAGGGCACCGTGCATCTCAAGGTCGGCGACCGGGTGGTGGACCAGTCGGGCCCCGGCGAGATCGTCGGTGAGATGGCGCTGATCGACCAGTCGAACCGCAGTGCCACGGCAGTGGCCGCCACCGACGTGAAGGTCGCCGTGGTGGACCGCAAGCGGTTCCTCTACCTGGTGCAGGAGCACCCGACGTTCGCGCTCCAGGTGATGGAGATGATGGCGGCGCGCCTGCGCCGTGCGAACTCGATGAACAGCTGACCTCGCGCATCTCGCTCACGTACCAGCATCACGCGAGCGAGCCCGCCCGAGGGGGTGGGGCGGGCTCGTCGTCGATCACGGGCGGTCCGGGGAGGTGGTTCGCTCCTGCGATCGGTCCGGTGCGTTCGGACGAGTGCACGGTACGCCGGGCATCTGAACGCAGGGTGGCCGCGGTGGGACCGTCGGGGGAACCCTGACGGAACATGCCGCGTGCAGGGCGACCTCACACCAGACGGCCGCCGTCGAGGCGCAGGATCCGGTCGGCGCGGTCGAACGCGACGGCGCGATGGCTGACGGCCAGCACCGTCATGCCGGCGGCGGCCAGATTGCTCCACAGCTGCAGTTCGGTCTCCACGTCCAGTGCACTCGACAGGTCGTCGAGGACCACGAGTTCGGGGGAGTGGACGAGCGCCCGTGCGGTGGCGACACGTTGCCGCTGTCCGCCCGACAGGCGCAGACCGCGCGGTCCGATCAACGTGCTCGCACTGTCGGGCATGGCCTCGATGTCGGCACGCACCGCGGCGAGGTCCAACGCCCGGTGCAGTTCCTCGGCGCGCACCTCGCCGAGCGCGATGTTGTCGGCCACCGAGTCGCTGATCAGCTGTGGCACCTGGGGGAGGAACGCCGCGTTGGGCGGCACGAGAAAGGCAGCCGGGTCGTCGAGTACGTCGCCGTTCCACCGCACCTCGCCGCGCACGTCCACCTGCGGCAGCAGACCCAGCAGGGCGCGCAGCAGCGTGCTCTTGCCGGAGGCGATCGGGCCGGTGACCACCGTGAAGCTGCCCCGTTCGAGCGAGAACGAGATGTCGACGACGCCGCCGCCCGAGCCGTACTCGGCGGTGAGGCCCACCACGTCGAGGCGCTCGAGTGGCACCCGTCGCGGGCGGCGCGCGTCGGGCCGCGGGTTCGGCTCGCTCGGGCCGACGGGCACGTGCCGACCGCGCACGACGTTGGCGGGTTCCCGCTCGGCCACCAACCAGCTCATCCGGTCGAGCGCCACCGCCGCCTGCTTGCGGCGGGCGAGCACCTGGCCGACCACGCGGGGCAGGAAGCTGAGCAGGCCGATGTACGCGGTGAACACCGCGAGTTGCCCGACGTCGAACGAGCCCGACGCGAGCGGACCCGCCAGCACGAGCAGCACGAGGCCGAGGCCGACGTCGGCGGCGCCCTGGCCGAACGCCTGCACGCCGTCGTCGAGCACGCGGTCGCGCACCGCCGTGTGTCGTCGGGCCTCGACGAGCCGCCCGAGGCGGGTGAGCGCCGGTGCCGTGGCGTCGTTGACCTTCACGCTCGTCGCAGCCGCCATCACGTCGCCGACGAAGCCGCTGACCGCGGCGGCGGCTGCCCGGTCGGCGGACCGGTAGTGCTTGATGCGGGTGTCGAGCGCTCGGGAGGCGACCGCGATCGCACCGAGCGGCAGCAGCAGGATGGCGGTCGCGCTGCTGTCCATGCTGCCCAGCACGAAGGCGGCGACGAGCGTGAAGAGCACGCCGGCGGTGAGGTCGACCAGCCCGTCGATGAACATCGTGACGTCCTCGACATCGTCTCGGAAGTGCGTGATCGCCTCGCCGGCCGATCCGACCGGTTGGCCGGCCTCGGGCCCGCCGCTCGCGAGCTGCGCCGCCAGCATGTTGGCGCGCATGAACGACTGCCAGTGCACGAGCAACCGCGTCCACACCAGCACGGCGGCATGGATGGTGACCATGCGGATGACCTCCACGGCCATCGCTGCCGCAGCGAACCAGTACACGGCGGTGGTGTCGCCCTGTTCGAGGGCGTGGAACCCGCGGCCGAGCAGCCAGCCGCTCAGCAGCGGCCAGCAGAAGAACAGGAAGAAGAGCAGCGATCCGGACCACATCGTCCCTGGCCGGTGCGCGGCGACCCGCCACGTGAGGCGCCACACGTCGGGGGTGCGAGCGGCACTCATGCCAGCAACTCCAGTTCGTCGGCGTCGTCGTCATCGGTGTCGTCGTCACCGCCGGCCGGCGTGTCGACGTGCTCGAGGGCGACCGACAGCAGGTGGTGGAAGCGGCTCGTCGGGTCGGCGGCGAGCAGGTCACGAGGGCCGTGCTCGAGCACCCTGCCGTGGTCGAGCACGAGGACGTCATCGACGTGACGGAGGGTGCTCAGTCGGTGAGCGATGACGATCACGGTGCGGCCCTCCATCAACGCGGCCACCGCCGCGTCGAGTTGGGCCTCGGTGGCGGGGTCGACGCGGGCGGTCGCCTCGTCGAGCACCACCAGGTCGGGGTCGCGCAGCCACACGCGGGCGAGCGCCAGCAGTTGCGCCTCGCCGGCCGACAGGCCGGCACCGCCGGCGCCGAGCGGACGGTGGATGCCGCCGGCGGCGAGCGACTCGAGCCCGACCGCCGTCAGGGCGCGTTCCACCGCAGCGTCCTCCGGTTCGGGGTCGAACAGGGTCACGTTGTCGCGGACCGAGCCGGCGAACAGCTCGACCTCCTGGGGGATCATCGCCACCCTGCGCCGCAGTTCGGCGAGCGGCACGTCCTCGATCGGTACGCCCTGCAGTCGCACCGTGCCGCCGGTGGCCTCCACCAGGCGCAGCACCAGGCGGGACAGCGTGGTCTTGCCGCTGCCGGTGCGCCCGACGATGCCGAGCGAGCGGCCGGCGCCGAGTGTGAGGTCGATGTCGTGGAGCACGCCCTCGCCGTCGCCGTAGTCGAACGAGAGCCCGTCGAAGGTCACCTCGAGCGGTCCGGCGGGTGGGCGAGTGGTGCCCACGTCGCGGATGTCGGCGCGTACGGCGAGCAGGTCGATGACGCGCACCATCGCACCGTTCGCCTTCTGCACGAGCTCGAGCTGGTGCACCACCTCCTCGAGGGGTCGCTCGATGAGCAGCGCGTACTGGAAGAGGAGGAACGCGGTACCGATGGTGATCGCACCGGTCGACACGAGCGCAGCGCCGGCGACGAGCGACATCACCATGCCCAGGCTGACCGAGGTGCTGACCGCCCACCACAGCCGTAGGAACGCGCGCTCGCGGGTGACCGCCGACCGCATCGCGCTGCTGCTCTCGTCGATGAACCGCCACATCGCGTGCGCCCCGGCGCCGTTCGCGCGGAGGTCCTCCGACGCGGTCAGCCGTTCCTCGATGCCGCCGTAGAGCACGGCGTAGGCGCCCATCTCGTCGCTCGACTCCTGGACGGCGCGGTGCCGACCCCTGGCGACGAGCCAACCGGCGAGGGTCAGGTAACCCACCGTCCCGAGGGCGAGGCGCCAGTCGAGCACGAACAGCACGCCCACCATGCCCGCCACCAGGGTGGCCGCGCCGGCCAGTTTGGGGACCACTCGTCCGAGGAAGTCACTCACCGCGGTGACGTCGCCGTCGACGCGCTGGATCAGCTCACCCGGCGTGTGTGTGCGGTGGAACTCGTGGTCGAGCCCGAGCACGTGGCGGGCGAGCTGCAGGCGGAGCTGGTTCGTGGTGTGCCATGCGGTGGTGGTGGCGAACCACGCCACCACCACGAGGATCACCTGCGTCACGACGGCGATGGCGAGAAACCCCAGTGCGAGGAGCGTGATCTGCGAGGCGGCGTCGTCGGTGCCCGCCGACCCGGCGGTCGCGCCGGTCGCGACGTCGACGATGCGCCGCACCAGGAGCGGGCCGGCGAGCGCCAGGGCGGACGCGGCGCCGACGAGCACGCCGAGGCAGACCCAACGGCGGGCGTCGGGCCGCAACAGCGCGCCGAGGGCGCGCCAACGCGACGTGGGCTTCGACATGCCCCCAGTCTCGCCGCCGCGGCCGCCCGGCGAACGACGATTTTCGCCCTGGGGGCGTTCCGGAACGTCCGTACCCTCCCGGTCGGGGTGAAAATCTCCTCCGCTCGCGCGCTTGTCGTTCACCATCGCGCCCGGTAGCGTTGCTCCCTGGCCCTCATGGGCCTGGCGTGCTCCGGCATGTTCCAGGCATTCATGGCCGCCCTACTGGTGGGCGGTGTTTCGGAGGGCGGCTTCAGCATGATGCCGTACCGACTGGACAGGGTGACCCTATTCCATCGATCGAGGAGGCAGTTCTGCCGAAGCCCAAGGACGACGCAATCGTGCTGGAAGGCACGATCCTCGAGTCCCTCCCGAACGCAATGTTCCGGGTGGAACTCGAGAACGGCCACAAGGTGCTCGCGCACATCTCCGGAAAGATGCGGATGCACTACATCCGCATCCTGCCCGGCGACAAGGTGCAGGTGGAATTGACCCCGTACGACCTCACCCGAGGTCGCATCACGTATCGCTACAAGTAAGAAGTCTCGAGAAAGCACGTCACCATGAAGGTCCGACCGAGCGTCAAGAAAATCTGCGAGAAGTGCAAGGTCATTCGTCGCCATGGCAGCGTGCGCGTGATCTGCGAGAACCCCCGTCACAAGCAGCGCCAGGGCTGAAAGAGAAGATCGCACGATGGCACGTATTTCCGGCGTCGACATCCCCCGCGAAAAGCGGCTGGAGATTTCGCTCACCTACATCTTCGGGATCGGCAAGCCCACGGCGCAGCGCATCTGCGTCGACACGGGGCTGAACCCGAACGAGCGTGTGCGCAACCTCACCGAGGACGAGATCAACAAGATCCGTGCCTGGGTCGACGCGAACATCACCGTCGAGGGTGACCTGCGCCGCGACGTGGCCCAGGACATCAAGCGCAAGATCGAGATCGGGTGCCTCCAGGGCGTCCGTCACCGCAAGGGCCTGCCGGTCCGCGGTCAGCGCACCCACACCAATGCTCGTACCCGCAAGGGCCCGAAGAAGACCGTCGCCAACAAGAAGAAGGCTGTGAGGAAGTAATGGCGAAGCCGAAGCCGGGCGGTCGCCGCCCCCGCAAGCGCGAGCGCAAGAACGTCACCAACGGCGTCGTGCACATCAAGAGCTCGTTCAACAACACGATCGTCTCGATCACCGACACCGAGGGCAACGTCATCTCGTGGGCCTCGTCCGGTGGCGTGGGCTTCAAGGGCTCGCGCAAGAGCACGCCCTTCGCCGCACAGATGGCCGCCGAGAAGGCCGCCCGCGCTGCGATGGAGCACGGTCTGCGCCGCGTCGAGGTGCAGGTGAAGGGCCCGGGTTCGGGCCGCGACACCGCCGTCCGCAGCATTCAGAACACCGGCATCGAGGTCACCTCGATCAAGGATGTCACCCCCGTTCCCCACAACGGCTGCCGTCAGCCCAAGCGCCGCAGGACCTGATTCACATGGCTCGCTACACCGGCCCGAAGGTGCGCGTCTCGCGTCGCCTCGGCATCAACATCTACGAGAACGAGAAGGGCCGCAAGGCACTCGACCGTCGTCCCTTCCCGCCCGGCGCCCACGGCCGCACCCGCCGCCGCAACGCCGGCAGCGAGTACCT
>JBMOGW010000112.1:0-11339 GCA_049318165.1 Ilumatobacteraceae bacterium | reverse complement strand
TGCAGATCGCCACCGACGCGATCGACCGCCTGCACACCACCGCCGAGAGCCACGATCGCGTGATGGTCGTCGAGGTCATGGGCCGCCACAGCGGCTGGATCGCCACCTACGCGGGGATCGCAGGTGGTGCCACGGCCATCCTCATCCCGGAGCGTCCGTTCGACATCGACCAGGTGTGCGAGCAGTTGCGCGCCCGCCACGAACGCGGCCGCTACGCGTCGATCGTCGTCGTCGCCGAAGGCGCCGAGCCGCGTGCGGGCACGATGGCCGCCCGCTCGAAGGTCTACGACCAGTTCGGCCACGTGCGCCTCGGCGGCGTGGCGGAGACCATCGCCCACGCCATCGAGGAGCGCACCGGCTTCGAGACCCGCATGGTGCTCCTCGGCCACATCCAGCGCGGCGGCACCCCCACGGCGTTCGACCGCGTGCTGTCCACCCGCTACGGCGTCGCTGCGATCGATGCGGTGCACGAACACCGGTGGGGGCACATGGTGGCGCTGCGCGACGGAGAGATGGTGCCGATCCCGCTCGACGAGACGGTCGGGCGCACGCGGCCGGTCGACATGCACCTGTACGACGAGGTCGCCCAGGTCTTCTTCGGTTGATCGGTCGGGGCTGATCGGTCAGGGTTGCGGCGCGGGCGGGGTCGCCGGGTACTCCGGCTGCGACGACGCCACACGACCGGGGTAGTCGTACACGTCGAGCGACGTGCTCTGCAGCGTGCCGTCGCCGATCGGCCATTGCTGGGCCGCCCCGTCCACCAGCACACGAACCTGGGCGACGTTCGGCCATTCCGATGCCGTGAAGACGATCTGGGCCAGGGCGTCGGCGAGGTCGCTGCCGGACAGCTGCAGAATCTCCTCCGAGAGGTCGACGCGCATCGTGCCGCCGGATGGCGAGGCAGCGAGTAGTCGTGTGCCCACGGGGATCGCGGAACGCAGCTGTTGGGCGACCTCGTCGGCGTTGGCGCCGGCGAGGAGCGACTCCATCAGCTCCTTGGGCGATGTGGCCGCTCGCGGCACGCCCTCCAACACGGCACCGAAGGCGTTGGTCTCCGGCCCGACGAGATAGATGCGCTGCGTGCCCGTGGCCTCGCCCGCGTTCTGGTCCTGCGGCGACACCAGGTCCACCTGCTCGGCTTCGGGGATGTCACGAGGCGCGCTGTCGTTCTTCACGCCGCAGGCGGTGGCGACGAGTGCGGTCACCGCGAGCAGTGCGGCCAGGTGGATGCGGCGCATCAGATGCCCACCTCCTCGGCGGGCAGTTCGAGGACGAACCGGGCGCCGGGCTCGCCGTCCGTGCGGTCCTCCACCCAGACCCGGCCGCCGTGCATGCGCGTGTGCTCCTCGACCAGCGCCAGGCCGAGGCCTGCGCCATCGCTGCTGCTGCGCCGCCCCGCCACCGCACCGCGGGCGAAGCGCTCGAAGATCAACGCACGTTCCTCCGGGGGTACGCCGGCGCCGTGATCCTCGACGATGATCCACACGTGGCCGAGCGGCTCGCCTTCGCCCTCGGGCTCGGTGACGGTGATCTCCGCGTCGCCTCCGCCGTGCAGCCGTGCATTGTCGATCAGGTTCGCCACCACGCGGGCCAGGCGGCGGCGGTCGCCGCGGATCACGACGCGCTCGGCGCGCTCCGTCACGGACACCGGAGTGGCCGGCTGGCTGCTCACCGCCACGGCCTGGCGCACGAACTCGGCCACCAGCAGGTCCTCCAGATTCAGCCGGATAGCACCGGCGTCGAAGCGGGAGATCTCCAGCAGGTCCTCCACCAGGCCCTGGAAGCGGGACACATCGGCCACGAGCAGGTCGAGTGCGGCCTGCGCTCGCTCGGGCAGGTCGTCGCGGCGCGCCTGCATGACCTCCACGCTGGCCGCCAACGTCATGAGTGGCGAGCGCAACTCGTGGCTCACGTCGGATGCGAACCGCGCGTCGCGTTCCACGCGGGCCTGCAGCGCAGCGGCCATCTCGTTGAACGCGTTCGCCAGCACGCGCAGGTCGGGGTCGTCCGTGGGCTCGAGACGCGTGTCGAGGCGCCCGCCGGCGATCGCCTGGGCGGCCTGCGCCGCGTCACCCAAGGGGCGCACCGCGCGGCTCGCCACCAGAGTGCCGAGCAGGGCACCGGCCAACGTGGTGATGAACCCGGCGAACAGCAGACTGACCAGCACGCTGCGCAAGGTGTCGGCGACGTCGGTCATCGACACGAAGTCGAAGTAGCTGCTGCCCTCCACGTCGAGTGGCACGCCGACGATCAGGAACGGGTCGTCGCCGATGCGCGTCACCATCCGCGCCGGCACGCCGTCCTCGAGCACGCGTCGCTGCAGGTCGGCCGGGATGCTGTCCGGGCCGTACTGGGTGGACGGTGCGATCCAGGTGTCGCCGCGACGGATCGCGAAGCGCGTCACGCCGTACGCCTGCATGCGATTGGTCACCGACGTCGCCGACGCGTTGGGCGTGGCGAGTTCGTTCTGCGCCACCTGTGCGTTGCGATACGCCTGCTCCGTGGCCGCCCGCTCGCGCTGGTTCACGACGCTGCTGCGCGTGAAGCTGTACGCGGCGGCGGCCAGGAATCCGGCGAGCAGCATGGCGCCGAGCCCGAACATGAAGAAGATGCGGGTGCGCAACCCCACCTTGCGTGGCTGCCACGCGGCGGCCCGGGCGCGGAGGCGACCCCATCTGCCCTCGGGCAGCACCAACTCGGCGGTGGGGTCGACGGTGCTCAGGACTGCAACCGGTAGCCGAGGCCGCGCACCGTCACGACGTGGCGCGGGTTCGCCGGGTCGGACTCCACCTTGGTGCGCAGGCGGCGGACGTGCACGTCCACCAGCCGGCCGTCACCGAAGTAGTCGTAGCCCCACACCTTGTCGAGCAGGCTCTCCCTGCTGAACACCCGGCCGGGGTTCTGGGCCAACTCGCACAGCAACCTGAACTCGGTCTTCGTGAGGTGCAACTCGGTGCCGGCGCGGGTGACCTTGCCCTCGTCGGGCACGATCTCCAGGTCGCCGAAGACCAGTTTCTGATGGCCGGGACTGATCGGGCGGATACGCCGCAGCAGCGCGCGAATGCGGGCCGACAGTTCCTTGGGTGCGAACGGCTTGGTGAGGTAGTCGTCGGCGCCCGCCTCCAGTCCCGCGACCACGTCGTGCGTGTCGTTGCGGGCGGTGACCATCACGATCGGAACGTCGCTCGTGCGGCGCAGCGTGCGGCACAGCTCGAAGCCGTCGATGCCGGGCAGCATGATGTCGATCAGTACCACGTCGGGGCTTTCGCGCTGGAACAGCTCGATCGCCTCCTCGCCGCTGCCGGCCTCGTCGACGGTCCAGCCCTCGTCCTCGAGGGCCAGCTTCACGGCGGTGCGGATGCGCTCGTCGTCTTCGACGGAGAGGATGCGGGTTCCCACGCCTCTCATGATGGCAGACCGGACCCGGGCGTGGACGCCTGGATGAGGTCGAGCGCCTGGTCGAACAGCGCGGGGTTGGCGACGAGCACCGATGACGGGCGCACCGGCCCACCGTCGAGGCTGCCGGTGCGGCATCCCGCCTCGCGGGCGATCAGCTCGCCCGCGGCGAGGTCCCACGGGCCGAGGAACTCCTCGAAGTACACGTCGACGCGGCCTGCACCGGCGTAACACAGGTCGGGAGCCGCGGCGCCGAGGCGGCGCACATCGCGCACCTGGGGCATCATCGCCGCGACACGCCTTGCCTGGGCGGCGCGACGTTCCGGCTGGTAGCTGAAACCGGTGGCGACGAGAGCGAGCGACAGATCGGTGGTGTCGCTGCACCGCAGCGGTCGGGTGCCACGGGCGTCGGTGACCCATGCGCCGCGTCCGCGCGCCGCGGCGAACACCTCGCCGGTGGCCGGTACGTGCACCACGCCCACCTCGGTGGCGGCGGGGTCGTCCGCCGACGAGCGAGCCGCGATCGACACCGCCCAGCCGGCGAGCCCGTAGAGGAAGTTGGTGGTGCCGTCGATCGGGTCGATCAGCCAGTGGATGCCCGACGTGCCCGCACGCGAGGTGCCCTCCTCGCCGATCACTGCGTCGCCCGGCCGTGCGGCGAGGATGCCGCCGACGATCAGTTCCTCGCTGGCTCGGTCGAATTCGGTCACCACGTCGGTGCTCGAGGACTTGGTGTCGGCGTCGGTGATGCCACGGGTGGCCCGGCCGTCGCGCGCCATCGTGCCGGCGGCCAACGCGAGCCGGCTCGCGAGGCTGAGGAGCTCGTCGTGCAGCTCGGCGTGCGGGGTGCTCACGACTTGGTGGCTCGTTCGCGCTGCTCGATCTGGCGCCACTCGCCGACGGCGCGCAGCACCAACACCGCGACGATGCTCATGCCGGCGGCAGCAGCGACCGCGCCGACGAGCAGGCCGATGCCCTTGGGTGTGTCGCACGAGCCGGAGCACTGCAGGTCCACCAGCGTGTAGCCGATGGTGCCGCCAGCCAGGCCGCCGATGAGGATCGCCGCGAAGGCGGCGACACGTGCGGCGGGCGAGGGGAGCGCGGAGAGCGGGCGTTCTTCGTCGGTCACCCTGCCAGCGTAGGCTGCCCGCTCGTGCACACCACGGTGGTCGTCCCGACGTACAACGAGATCGACAACATCGAACGGTTGCTGCGCGAGGTGCGCAAGGCGCTCCCCGAGGCACGCGTGCTGGTGGTGGACGACGGCAGCCCGGACGGCACCGCGGCCCGCGCCGACGAGCTGGGAGCCGAGCTCGGCAACATCGACGTGCTGCGCCGCACCGAGAAGAACGGGCTCGGGAATGCCTACCGGGCGGGGCTGCGGCGTGCGATCGACGACGGCGCCGAGATCTGCGTGCAGATGGACGCCGACCTGTCCCACGATCCCGACGTGCTCGTCGCCCTGGTGGGCAACGTGGAACACGGCGCCGACCTGGCCATCGGCAGCCGCTACGTGCCCGGTGGTCGCACCGTCGACTGGCCGCGCAAGCGGCGGATGCTGTCCCGCTGGGGCAACCGCTATGCGGCGGGTGTTCTCGGGCTGGCGATCAACGACGCCACCGCCGGCTACCGCGCCTACCGGTCGACGATGCTCGAACGGATGCAGTTCGAGACCGTGCGCGCCGAGGGGTACGGCTTCCAGGTGGAGATGACCTATCGCCTGGTCAGCAGTGGTGGCAAGGTCGTGGAGTTCCCGATCACGTTCCAGGACCGCACCGAGGGCGTGTCGAAGATGTCCGGGTCGATCATTCAGGAGGCGTTCGTGCTGGTCGCCAAGCTGTGGGTGAGCGATTTCCGCGGTCGCCGCGAGCGCCGCAAGACGGGCGGCTGATGCGCAGGTGGCTGGTCGGCGGTGCACTGATCCGTCACGGTGACGGACTGGTGCTGGTGGGGAACCGTCGGCGCGACCGTTCCCTGGAATGGACACCGCCCGGCGGCGTGATCGACCAGGGCGAGACGCTGCTCGAAGGCCTCGAACGCGAGGTGCGCGAGGAGACCGGTTTGCGCGTGCTCGGCTGGTCCGCTCGGTCGTACACCGTGACCGTCGAGGCGCCGGACATGGGCTGGCAGCTGCGCGTGGAGGCGTGGGAGGCCACCGGTGTCGACGGGGAGATCCGCCTGGACGACCCCGACGGCATCGTCGAGGAGGTGCGCCACGTCGCGGCCGCCGACGCCCCGGCACTGCTCGTCGCCAGCCCGCCGTGGGTGCACGCACCGGTGGGTGACTGGCTGCTCGGTGTCGTCCAACCGCACTACGAGTTCACGCTCCACGGTGCCGAGCGATCGGGCGCGAGGATCGAGCGAGTGCGGTGAGCGCGGCGTCGGCGCGCACGATCCTGCACGTCGACATGGACGCGTTCTATGTGAGCGTCGAGTTGCGTCGCCGCCCCGACCTGGTCGGGCGGCCTGTCGTCGTCGGCGGCACCGGCAACCGCGGCGTCATCGCCGCCGCCTCCTACGAGGCCCGCCGCTTCGGGGTGTTCTCGGCCATGCCGTCCACCCGCGCCCGGCAGCTGTGCCCGCACGCGGTGTTCCTGCCCGGCGATCACCCGCTCTACGCCGAGGTCAGTGCCCAGGTGCACGAGATCTTCCAGTCGGTCACGCCGTTCATCGAGCCGCTGGCCCTCGACGAGGCGTTCCTCGACGTCTCCGGCGCCGTGCGGCTGTTCGGCGACGGGGTCGCCATCGCCGAGCGGCTGCGCGCCGACGTGTGGGACACACTGCAGCTGCGGTGCAGCGTCGGTGTGGCGCCGAACAAGTTCCTGGCCAAGCTGGCCTCGAAGGCCGCGAAACCCGTGCCGCGCCCCGATGGAGTGGTGGACGGACCAGGGGTGGTGGAAGTGCCGCCGGGGGAGGAACTCGCATTCCTCCACCCGCTGCCCGTGAAGGCGCTGTGGGGCGTCGGGCCGGCCACCCTCGAGCGGCTCGAGCGGATCGGCGTGCGCACCGTGGCCGACCTGGCCGCGCTCGACGAGGCAACGCTCGTGGCGGCGGTCGGCAAGGCCCACGGCCAGCACCTGCACCAGCTCAGTTGGGCCCGGGACGACCGTCCGGTGGAGGTGGACCGGGAGGTGAAGTCGATCAGCCACGAGGAGACCTTCGCCACCGATCGGCACACCCACGACGAGCTGCGCCGCGAGCTGGTGCGCCTCGCCGACGGCGTCGCCGGGCGACTGCGACGCCACGGTGCGGGCGCGAGGACCCTGTCGCTCAAGGTGCGCTTCTCCGGGTTCCACACGATCACCCGGTCGGTCACCCTCCCGTCGCCGGTGCAGACGGCCCACGCCATCGTCGCAGCTGTCGAGCCGCTGCTCGAAGCCGTCGATCCGACCCCGGGCGTGCGGTTGCTGGGCGTCGCCGGCAGCAACTTCGGGGCGCCGGCCGAGCAGCTGAGCCTCGACGACCTGTTCGCCGCGGACACCGCTGGCGCGCCGGCCACGGCAGGTGACTGGCAGGCGGCGGAGGAGACCGTCGATGCCATCCGATCACGGTTCGGGAGCAGCGCCATCGGGCCCGCCAGCGCCGTCGATGGCCAGGGCCTTCGCCTGGTGCGCAAGGGTGCCCAGCAGTGGGGTCCGGATCAAGATTCGGGCTGAAAACCTGACGAGCACCGCGTTGTGTGGCCCGAGGAATTCTGCGAAGATGCACCCGTGCCGCTCTCGGAAGACGAACAGAGGATCCTCCGCCAGATCGAAGAGCAGCTCCAACGCGACCCTGGTTTCGGCCGCAACCTCCACCAGCGTGCGCACGGCGACCGCCGGGTGCTGATGCTGTCCGGGGTGGCCGCGGTGGCCTGCCTGGTGCTGACCGTCGCGTTCCTCTCGATCAGTCCGTTCCTCAGCTTCGCCGCCTTCATCGGCGCGGTGATCGCCTCGCTGGTGTGCGAACGGCACGCCCGGTCGCTCGGTGAGGCCGGCATCGGACACCTCACCGACAGCATGCGCGGTCGGTTCGGTGCGCCGAACCAGCGTCGCGACGACTGAATCGGCCCGTCAGCCCGACACCCGGCGACGCAGCATCGCCGGGTCGAACGAGTTGCGCAGTCGCAGCCGCCACGGCGTGAGCGTGCGGCAGCGGAGGTCCACCTCGTGCTCGAGCGCTTCGGCGCGTCGCGCCTGGCGATCGGTCGGCTCGAACGTCGAATAGACCGAGACGGTCACCGTCTGGGCGAGTTCGCGCAGGCTGTCGCCCGCACCCGTCGACGCGTCGGCGCGCTGGGCGTACTCCATCGGCGTGGCGCCGGCGACGGGTGGCGCGCCGGCCAGCGCGAGCGCGTGGCACGCCCGGTGCCACGCCGCGATGATCCGCTCGCGCGGGGTGCGGAAGCGGCGTCGCTGCAACGCGGCGATCACCCGCGGCGCGAGGAGCAGCCAGAGCACGAACGCGATCACCAGCGTGGCGATCACCAGCGGCACGATCCACGAGCCACCCTGCTGTTTCGGCGCGGCCCCACCGAATTCGGTCGTGGTGGAGCCGCGGCCGGGGCCAACGCCTTCGCCCGGTCGGGTGTTGCCCGTGGCGGTGGTCGACGGGGTGGAAGCCCCGGGCGTCGTGGTGGTGCTAGCCGTGTTGGCGCTGGTGTTGCTGGTGTTGTTGGTGTTGCCGTCGTTCGGCCCCGCCTGCTGCGGTGCCACGTCGGTGTAGCCGGTGGCATCGGGGTTGCCACGCTGGGGCGTGGGCTCGAACGCCACCCAGCCGATGCCGTCGAACCACACCTCGGGCCAGGCATGCGCGTGGCGGCCGCGCACGTGGTACTGGCCATCGGTGCCGAGATCGCCGGGGGTGTAGCCGACCGCGACCCGTGCGGGCAGCTGCAGGTGGCGGGCCATCACCGCGAAGGTGCCGGCGAACTGCTGGCAGAAGCCGAGCTTGCCGCGCAGGAACTCGGTGATCGCGTCGGTGCTGCTGCCGGCCTGGAAGTCGGTGCTGTAGGTGAAGTTGTCGCGGAACCAGTTCTGGAGGGCGAGCGCCTTGTCGTAGGGCGTCGACGCGGCGGCGGTCACGGCGTCGGCGGTCGTGCGCGCCACCTCGGGCACGTCGTCGGGCAGTTCCAGGAACGTGGGGTCGGCCCCGGCCACCGTCGCGGCGCGCAGCAGATCGGGCGATGGCTCGGCGACCACCGACTCGACCTGCACGGTGGTGCCCTTCTTCGTGGTCTTCTGCCCGGCCATCACCAGGCCCTGCGAGTCCATCACCCACTTCACGCCGTCGTTGCCGGACACCCGGACCACCTGATAGGCGGCCGGGAGCAGGTTCGACGCCTCCTGCTTGAAGGTGAAGGTCTGCGTGACGCGTACGCCCGAGATCAGCACCTCTCCGGTGCGGTCGCCGACCTCGGCGATGTCCTCCTGGCCCGGCTTCCACTCCTCGCCGTCGTAGACGGGCAGCGCAGTGACCCGCCAGTAGTGGCCCTTGTCCGAACTGCGCACCGAGAAGACCTCCCGGTTGCTCTGCTTCACGAGCTTGTCGCGGATGCTGACGATCGGGTTGAGCACCAACGTCTTGTTGCCGTCACGGTGGCGGAAGTCGATCAGCGACGACTCGTCGGCGCCGGGAAGGCGCGGTCCCACGGCGTACGCGGCGACGCCGCTGACCGCCACGACGGCGATGATGGCCGGCAGCGCGGCGGCGAGGCGCACCCGTCGGGATCCCATCCAGCCGCCTTCCTGCTCGGCGTCGGAGAAGCGCAAGACGGCCACCGTCAGCACGGCGGCGGCGATCCACAGCGCCGCGGCGATCACACGGTTGCGGTCGGTGCCGAGGGCCGAGGTGAACACGAACAGCACACCCGTGGGCACGACCGCTTCGATGCGACCCATCGCCCGGAACGCGAAGGTGTCGCTGAGGATCACGCACAGCCCGACGATGCCCGCAGTGGCGGTGGCGAAGCTGCCCTCACCCGGCACTGGCGCGACGGCGGTGGGGAACTGGTCGAGCACGAGCCGCAGGTCGGTGCGGAACTGATCGATGGTGCGCCCGGTGGGCAGCAACGCGGTGAGTGTGTCGCGGTAGTAGACGATGCCGAGCATGACGAACAGCGACAGCAGCATCGCCGGGGCTGCGGCCCACAACGGCAATCGGACGGCGCGGAACACGTAGGCGAGCAGGTGCATGCCGAACGCGAGCACCAGCATCGGCTGCAGGAAATCCCATCCGCGGAAGATGCGGCACAGACCGACGACCGTGACGGCGGTCAGTAGCGACAGGCACAGCGTCGCGGCGGGGCGCGTGTCGCGGTGTTCGGCGTCGGCGCTCACACCGTCACCACCTGGTTGCCGAGCACGAGGCGGTTCCACGTCTGCTGCATCGAGGTGAGCGACGTGCCGTCGACGGCGAAGCGCGTCCCCGCGCCGGGTGCCTCGGTGGTGGTGACCATCACGATCGACTCGTCCGGCGCCGCACCCGCACGGACCTTCGACGCGGCGGCCGACGACGGGTGGCCGGTGATGAGCACGAGCAGCCCGAGTCCGTCGCCGTGGGTGCGGCCCGAGGCGAGATGGTCCACCAGCAGGTCGCCCGGTTGCACCGTGGCGAGCCAACGCAGCGAGTCGTGGGCCACCTCCGGGCCGCGCAGGTCGAGCCCGGGCGCGACCAGCCGTGTGGTGACCCCGAGGGTCACGGCGCCGGCGACGACGCTCGCTGCGGCGACCACCGCACGCTCGAACGAGTCGTCGTCGTATTCGGCCGCGATCGTGTCGAGCACGATGACGCAACGGTTGACGCCTTCCACGGCGGTCTCGCGGACGATCAGGTCGCCCACCCGCGCCGACGACTTCCAGTTGATGCGGCGCAGGTCGTCGCCGGGCACGTACTCGCGCTGCGAGTGGAACTCGCTGCCGGTCTGCCCCCACGACTTCATTCGCAGGTGCTCGCCGAGCCGACCGTTGCTGGCCAGACCGGGGAAGGCGAGCGGGATGCGCTCGGGCACCACCAGCACCTCGCCGCTCCCGGCGAGCACGTCCACCCGCGAGCACAACCCGAGCATGTCGGTGCGCTCGGCGCGCAGCGGCCCCAGGTGCAGCACGCCCCGGCGGCTGGACGGTACGCGGTACGCGGCGGTCGCTGAATCGCCGGCGGGCAGCGGAGCGAGCTGCATCGGCGCGCCGCCACGGCTGCCCACCGGTTCCCACAGGCGTAGGCGGGGCGACCGGCGCTGTCCGTGGTTCGAGACCTGGATGTCGACGCGGGCCGGTTCGCCCACCGACACCATCGACGGACGGGCGATGCGCCGCACACGGAGGTCGGGCAGCCGTCGGTTGACGGACAGCAGCGCCGCCGCCAGCACGACCGTCAGCCCGGTCGCCACCACGTACAACTCGAGCAGCCCGAACAGGCGCGCCAGGACGAAGGTCGCCATTGCTCCGACGAGCAGCGCCCAGCCGTGGCGGGTCGGCATCAGCGTCCCGCCGGCACCGCGACGGCACGGAAGATGTCGTCGATCGCACCTTCGGACGTCAGGCCCCGTGCGGCGGCGTCGGGACGCAGCACCATGCGGTGGGACAGCACGGGCACGCTCACCGCCTTCACGTCGTCGGGAATGGCGTAGTCGCGCCCGTTGGCGGCGGCGTGTGAACGGGTGGCCCGAGCGAGCTGCAGCGTGGCTCGCGGCGACAGGCCGAGCAGCAGGCCGGGGTGTGAACGGCTGGCCTCGGCGAGGTCGACCATGTAGCCCTTCAGCGGGTCGGCGATGTGCACGGTGCGCACGGCCGCGCACATCCGCAGCACCTCGCTCGCCGAGACCACGGGTCGCAGCGAGTGCAGTGCGTCGGCGGCGCCGTTGGAGTCGAGGATCGACAGCTCGGCGGCGCGCCCGGGGTAACCGAGCGAGAGGCGCATCAGGAAGCGGTCGAGCTGGCTCTCCGGCAACCGGTAGGTGCCCTCCT
>JBMOGW010000111.1:0-11409 GCA_049318165.1 Ilumatobacteraceae bacterium | reverse complement strand
GCTCGGCCAGCGAGGAGTTCCTGGCACCGATGGCCGTCGGCGAGGACACCTACGTGCGCTGCAGCACCTGCGACTACGCCGCCAACACCGAGGCCGTACAGGTGGCCCCGCCGGCGACCGTGGCGTTCGACGGCCTGCCGGCCGCCCAGGTGGCCGACACGCCCGACACGCCCACGATCCAGACGCTCGTCGATCTGTTCAACGCCCGCGACGACCTGCGCCGCGCCGACCGCGAGTGGACGGCGGCCGACACGCTGAAGAACCTGATCGTCAAGTTGCAGCACCCGGACGGCAGCGTCACGCCGCTGGCGATCGGTGTCCCGGGCGACCGCGACGTCGACATGAAGCGCCTCGAGGCGCAGGTGAGCCCGGCCGAGATCGAGCCGTTCACCGAGGCCGACTTCGCCGCCCACCCCGCGCTGGCGAAGGGCTACATCGGGCCGGGTGCCCTCGGCGAGTCCAATGCGTCGGGCATCCGCTATCTCGTCGACCCGCGCATCGTGGACGGCACCGCGTGGATCACCGGCGCCGACCAACCCGGCAAGCACGTCATGCACCTGGTGGCCGGCCGCGACTTCACCGCCGACGGCACGATCGAAGCCGCCGAGGTGCACGCCGGCGACCCCTGCCCGCGATGTGGCAACCCGCTGGAGATCGCCCGCGGCATCGAGATCGGCCACATCTTCCAGCTCGGCCGCAAGTACGCGGAGGCCCTCGGACTCACCGTGCTCGACGAGCACGGCAAGACCCGCGTGGTCACCATGGGTTCGTACGGCATCGGTGTCTCGCGCGCTGTGGCCGCCGTCGCCGAGCTGAACTGCGACGACCGGGGCCTCATCTGGCCGCGTGAAGTGTCGCCCGCCGACGTGCACATCGTCGCCACCGGCAAGCCCACCGATCCGCAGCTGCCCGCCGCCGAGGCCCTGGCCGCCGAGTGCGAGGCCGCCGGCCTGCGAGTGCTGCTCGACGACCGTGTGGGCGTGTCGCCCGGCGTCAAGTTCAACGACGCCGAACTGGTGGGCATCCCCACCATCGTCGTGGTCGGCCGCGGTCTCGCCGACGGCGTGGTCGAGGTGAAGGACCGGCGAACCGGCGAGCGCACCGACGTGCCGCTGGCCGACGTGGTCGCGCAGCTGCGCACCCTGGCCTGAGCCCGACTCCGATCCGTGTCACACCGCGGACGTCGTGGGCGTCGCTGCGGCATGTGACAAGGACGGCCCTTGTGACCTTCTCCCCTGTTCCGGGCAGCGCGGGTCGGGTGTCATGGCCGCATGAAGCTGCTGCTCATCGAGTCCACGCCCGGGAACGCGACGGCGATCCAGTCCGACCTGGTCGCCGACGGCCACGAGGTGGTGAGTTGCCACGACGACCACGGCGGGCCGTGCCGAGGTGTGCAGCACCACGCCGACTGCCCGATGGAACAGCACCTCGACATGGCGATCGTCACGCGCGACCCTCGAGCCACGCACACGCTGCACGAGATGGGCTCCGTGTGCGCCGCCCAGCACCGGGTGCCGCTCGTGGAGGTGGACCCGCAGGACGTCGCCGACGACCTCCCGAGCGTGCAGGTCGCGCATGCGGTCGCCACTCGCCGCGTCGAGGCGGGCTACGCCGCCGCGGTGCGCCAGGAACTGGGCAACCTGCCGGCCATCGTCGACGTACGCCGCGACCTGAAGCGGGTGCACGTCACGGTGCAGGTGCCGGCGAGCGTCGCCACTGCGTCGAGGCTGTCGGCGGTCGCCGACAGGGCACGATTCGCGGCTCGCGAGCACGACCCGTTCGTCAGCGGGATCGACGTGTCGGTGGTGACGTACCCCGACCCCGCTGACTGACTCGGATCAGCCGAAGCGCACCAGGCCCTGGTCGATCACTGCGCGGTCGCCGACCGACGTGGTGAACACGGCCTCGCCGTCGCCCGTGCGCCAGATGCGCACCGTCAGCGCGTCGCCCGGCATGACCGGCGACGAGAAGCGGCCCTCGATGTGGTGGAACTTCGTGACGTCGTTGCCGCACAACTCGCGCAGCAGCGCGCGACCGGTGAAGCCGTAGGTGCACAGGCCGTGCAGGATCGGCCGGTCGAACCCGCCGATGGCGGCGAACGACGGGTCGGTGTGCAACGGGTTGCGGTCGCCCGACAGGCGGTACACGAACGCCTGGTCCGGCGACGTCTGCAGGGTCACCTCGTGGTCGGCGGTGGTGTCGGCCGGCGGTTCGTTCTGCGGGCCGGACGGTCCGCGGTCGCCGCCCCAGCCGCCCTCGCCGCGGATGAACACCGACGAACGGGTGGTCCACAGCGGTTCACCGGAGGCGAGCTTGACCTCGTTCTCCATCACCACGACGGCAGCCTTGGTCTTGTCGTACATCGCGACGACCTTGTCCTGCACCGTGGCCTCGGCCTCGACGGGGATCGGGCGGTGAAGGGTGATGGCCTGCGAGCCGTGGACGAGCAGCGCGAAGTTGAACGAGCCGATCTTGCTCATCGCGCTGGCGCCAGGCGACTGGGTGCCCGAACCCGCGACGACGGCGAAGGTCGGGAAGACGACCTGCTGCACGTCCTTGGTGTTCTCGGTGGTGAACTGCAGGTCGTCCTGGCCGGCACCGATGCCGACGGCGTACAGGAGGGCGTCCTTCGACGTCCAGCGCATGGTGCGCACGTCGCCGACGGAACCGACGGAAGTGGGATCGAGTGCCATCAGCGTCGCCTCACTTCTTCAACGTGGTCTGCGGCCAGCCACCGGGTTCGCCGTTCATGCCGCTGTTGGGACGGGCGGTGGCGAGCATCTCGCGCACCACCGGGCCGAGCTGCGTCGGGTCGTCGAGCGGGGTGGTACGCGGGCCGCGCACCCAACCCTCGGCGACGGCGAGCACCTGGCCGCTGGCCTCGAACACTCGGCCGGTGACGTCGGCAGCGTCCTCCGACGCGAGCCACGTGACGATCGGGGCGATCCAACGCGGCGAGCGAGCCTCGCGCTCCTCGTCGGTCTCGGGCGCCGGGCCGAGGCCCTCGGTCATGCGGGTGAGGGCCACCGGGCCCACCGCGTTGACGGTCACGCCGTAGCGAGCGAGTTCGAGCGCCGCGATGTTGGTGAACGCGGCGATGCCGGCCTTCGCCGCGCCGTAGTTGGTCTGCCCGGGGTTGCCGTAGATGCCACTCACCGAGGTGGTGTTGATGATGCGGCCCGAGACCGGCTTGCCGGCCTTGCTCTGCTCACGCCAGTAGGCAGCGGCCCAGCGGCTGGGAGCGAACGTACCCTTGAGGTGCACGTTGATGACGGCGTCCCACTCCTCCTCGGTCATGTTGACGAGCACGCGGTCGCGCAGGATGCCGGCGTTGTTGACGACGACGTGCAGGTCGCCGAACGTCTCGATCGCGGTGTTGATGAGGCGCTGGGCGCCCTCCCACGAGGACACGCTGTCGCCGTTGGCGACGGCTTCGCCGCCCATCGCCTTGATCTCCTCGACCACCTGCTCGGCGGGCGACACGTCGCCGCCGCTGCCGTCGACGTTGCCGCCGAGGTCGTTCACGACGACCTTCGCGCCGTGGTACGCCAGGCTCAGGGCGTGCTCGCGGCCGATGCCACGGCCCGCGCCGGTCACGATGGCCACGCGGCCTTCACACAGTCTGCTCATCTCGCTCCTCGATCTCCCCGGAGTGACCTCTTCCCCCGGTCGGGCGCAGCATAGGGTCGCCGACCGCCGCGACTCCCAGCCGACCGAGACAGCGCTGCCGGGGCGCCCGTAGCCTGTGGGACGTGTCGAGCACCCAACCGCACCTCTCCCCCGATGCACCTGGCGGTGCTGTGGCCGGCGACCTGTCGGTCGACGTGCTGGTGGTGGGCGCCGGTCCGGCGGGCGCCACTGCGGCCACCGTGCTCGCACGGGCAGGTCGCCGGGTGATGGTGGTCGACAAGGCCGAGTTCCCCCGCGACAAGTGCTGCGGCGACGGCCTCACGACCTTGGCGTTGCGCGAGCTGGAGACGTTGGGCCTGCGGCCCGAACGCGTGCCGAACTGGCAGACCGTCGACGCCGCCTGGCTGCGCTCGCCGTCCGGTCGCGAGGTGTGCCTGCCGATGCCGGCCGACGGGATCTACGCCGCCACCACGCCTCGTCGCGAGCTGGACGCCGCGCTGGTGGAGTTGGCCCGCGAGGCCGGTGCCGACATCCGCGAGGGACACGCCATCGAGGCGATCCGCCAGTTCGCCGACCGCGCCGAGGTCGATGTCGACGGGCTGGGCACGGTGCACGCCGGCGTCGTCATCGCCGCCGACGGCATGTGGTCGCCGACCCGCAAGCTGCTCGGCCTGGCCGAGCCCGGGTACCTGGGCGAGTGGCACGCCTTCCGCCAGTACGCACGCAACGTCACCGGTCCGGCGGCGGAGCGCCTGTACGTGTGGTTCGAGCCCGACTTCCTGCCCGGCTACGCGTGGAGCTTCCCGCTGCCGGACGGCCGGGTGAACATCGGTTTCGGTGTGATGCGCGACGGCAGCCGCTCGGGCAAGGCGATGAAGGCGGACTGGGCCGGGCTGATCGACCGCCCACACATCCGCGCCGCACTCGGCCCGGACGTGGAACTGGAGGACCGGCACACGGCGTGGCCGATCCCCGCAGGCATCGACCGGGCGGTCCTGAGCGCGGGGCGCACGCTGTTCGTCGGCGACGCCGCTCGGGCCACCGACGTGATGACGGGCGAGGGCATCGGCCAGGCCGTGCTCACCGGCCGGCTCGCTGCCGAGGCAGCACTCTCGTCCGCCGACCCCACCACTGTCCGCGCCGCCTACGAGACCGCCGTGCGCCATCACCTGCTCGCCGACCACCGCATGTCGAAGGTGCTCAACGGACTGTTGTCGAAGCCGTTGCTGGCCCGCGGAGCAGTGCGCGTCGTGGGCACGTCGGACTGGACGCGCCGCAACTTCGTCCGTTGGATGTTCGAGGACGAACCCCGTGCTGTCGTCCTGACGCCGAAGCGCTGGCACCGCGGCTTCTTCCGCCAGCACGGCACCTACCGCTGAACCGACATCGACGTTTCCAGCCCGAGGCATCCACGCGCCCCTGGGTGACGCGGAAGCCTCGGGTTCGGCGACCCGGCAGCGTCAGGGGCGCTTGGTGCCCCAGGCGTTCCAATGGGTGACGGCGGGCGCGGGCTTGCGCGGGGCCACACCGAAGCTGCCTTTCGGATGACCGACGGGGACCAGCGCGGCGATCTCGAACCGCGGACGGCCATCGGCGCGTGACGGCACACCGAGCACCTCGAACACCTCCGACGCGTACACGCGGATCACGGTGGTCAGCGCGGTGCCCAGCCCGAGGCTGCGCGCCGCGAGACAGAAGTTCTGCACCGCCGGGTAGACGCTCGCGTCGAGGCGACCGATGTCCATCGCGCCCTCCGCGTCCTCGGCGCCCCACGGGATGATCGGCTGCAGGAACAGCACCAACGCCGGCACCTCGCCGACGTGATCGGCCAGGTGGCGACTGGCGTCGCGTGTGCGCCGCCACGCGTCGGCCTTCGCCTCGTCCTCGAAGTCGGTCGGCTCGGGCAGCGCAGCCTCGTAGCGGTGGTAGGCGCGCTGGTAGATCGCGCCGATCGCCGCCCGGACCTCGGGGTCGGTCACCACCACGTACTGCTGTGGCTGCACGTTGCCGCCGCTCGGCGCCTGCTGCGCGGCCCGGAGGCACGTCTCGAGGTCCACGTCGCTCACCGGGTCGTCCCTGAATCGACGGATCGCCCGCGTGGTCATGATCGTCTCGAGTGCGTCCATGGTCATCTCCCCTCGAACGTGGGCGTGCGGCCCTCGCGCAATGCGTCGATCGCCTCGGCGTGATCGCGCGAGAGGAAGCACGGGATCTCGAGCGCGGTCGACAGGTCGAAGCTCGTCAACAACGCCTGCTTCAGCTGCGCGTTGACGGCGAGCTTGGTGCCCTTCAGCGCCAGCGGCGGTTGTGCCGCCAGCCGCTCGGCCCAGGCGATCGCGTGGTCGCGCACGTCCTCGGCCGGGCACACCTCGCTCGCCACACCGAGGCGCAACGCGTCGTCGGCGCGCAACGGCTCGCCGAGGAACAGATGACGCTTCGCCGTCTGCGGGCCGAGCAGCGCGGGCCAGATCACGGCACCGCCGTCGCCTGCCACCAGGCCGACGTTGACGTGAGGGTCGAGCACGACGGCCCGCTCGGCCATCACGACGATGTCGCACAGCAGCGCGATCGACGCGCCGAGGCCGGCCGCTGCACCGTTCAGCCCACACACCACCGGCACCTCGATGTCGAGGAGGTCCCAGATCATCTGCTTCGCGGTGCGGCGCAGACCGTCGAGCACCGCGGTGTCGCGCAGCGCGGGGAACCAACCGAAGTCGCCGCCGGCGCTGAACGCGCGGCCCTCGGCGGTCAGGACGACGGCACGGCCACCGGGGTCGCGGCGCAGCTCGCTGAAGAGTTCGGCGAACTCGTGGTGCAGCAGTTCGTCGACCGCGTTCATCGGTGACGTGGGATGGCGCAACGTGACGACGCGCACGTGGCCACGCTGCTCGAAGGTGAAGGCCTGCACGGCCGCACCGTAGCCCGCCGCTCACCGCGGTGGTTCGACCGCGCGACCGCGCTGGCCAGTTCCGGCGGCACCACCCGCCGACCGTCCACTGACACGGGTTCATCCGTGCGGGCGGGTCAGATCATCGTGGCGTCGATGTCCATCCCGAAGTGCAGCTTGCCGAGCGTCTCGTACAGGCGGGGTGCCACCATGATGTGCTGGGTGACGACGTGTGCGTCACGCAAGCAGCGCTGCAGCGGGCTGTGCTCGAAGATCGACGTGCCACCGCCGAGCGTGTAGGCGGCATCGGCTGCGCTCACCGCAGCTTCCGCGGCATGCGCGCCGGCGAGGCGCATGCGACCACGCGCCGCCACGTCCACCCGGCCGCCGGCGACGGCCGTGTCCCATGCCTGCGACACCTCGTCGAACAAGAACGCTCGCGCGCTGCGCAGCGTTGCCTCCGCCCGGGCGAGCCCGGCCTGGGCGACGCCCGACTGACTGATGGTGCGCGAGCTGAACTGCGGCTTCTTCTCGGTGCCCAACTCGACGATCGCGTCCAGCGCGTGACGGCCGATGCCGAGCCCGGCCGCCGCCACGCCAACGGCGAGCAGCGTCATGTCGGGGAACATGCCGAGCGGCGAGTCCACCAGTGCACCGGTCTCCTGCGGCCGGCTGGCCAGGTCGTCGGGCACGAATGCGTCGTCGACGCTGTATTCCAGCGACCCCGTGCCGCGCAGGCCCGACGTGTGCCACGTGTCGTGGAAGGTCACCTGGTCCGGCGTGAACCACATCGAGCCGCTGTAGCCGTCGCCCGTCGCACCGCCGGTGATCCAGTCGCAGTGCTGGGTGCCGCTGCCCCACAGCCAGCGGCCCGTGACGCGATAGCCACCATCGACCTTCGTCGCCACGCCGTTGCGGGCGAACACTCCACCGGTGACGTGGCGGGGCGGCCCCCAGATCTCCTTCGCACGCGCCGGCTCGACGTAGTGACTGAGCAGCGACGTCGTGCTGGCAATCATCGTGCACCAGCCGGCGGCGCCGTCGGCCCTGGCGATGCGCTCGATGACGCGCAGCATCGTGGGTGGATCCACCTGCGGGCCGCCGTACGCCGCGGGCACGCACATCCGCAGCACCCCTGCGTCCTTCAGCGCCTCCACGACCGTCGGCGACAGGCGACGCAGTTGGTCGCCCTCGGCGGCGTGTGCGGCGGCCACCTCCGCAGCGCGGTCGGCTGCCTCCAGGATCGCGTTCACGCCCGTGCCCCCAGTCGTTGTGCCTCGCTCCAGCTGACGCCGAGCGTCGGGTCCTCGTCTCGCGGCAGGCCGAGCACCCGCTCGCCGATGATGTTGCGCTGCACTGCGAAGGTGCCGCCGCCGATGGTGAGCGCCTGGCTGAACATGAAGCCGTGATACCAGCTCGGGTGCGACAGCTCGTCCGCCGGCCCCTGCTCGGTCATCACCCGACCGTCGCGGTGCGCGTCGTAGCCGTCGGCTCCCACCGCCATCAGCAGCGCGTCGGCGCCGACCACGTCGCGAGCCAGTGCCATCACGTGCTGGCCGTGCTCGTCGGCCAACAGCTTGCGGATGCTCGCCTCCGGGCCCGGCTCCTGGCGCTGCAGCGCGGCGGTGAGCATGCGCAGGCGGATGAGGTCGAGCAACACGTGCTCGGTGTACACCCGGGCGGCGCGCTGACGCAGCACCGGGTCGGCCAACGGACCACGGGCGCGCAGCTGCTCGATCAGCTCGATCCCGGTCGGGCCGTTGCCCCACAGGACGCCGCCGGTGCTGAGCGACACACGCTCGTTGCCGAGCGTCACCTTCGCCAACCGCCAGCCCTCGTGCAGCGCGCCCACAAGATTCGCGGCCGGGATGCGCACGTCGGTGAAGAACACCTCGCAGAAGTGATTGCCGCCGGTCATCTCCACGATCGGCCGCACCTCGATGCCCGGCAGGTCCATCGGACAGATGAAGTAGCTGATGCCCTTGTGCTTCGGGCGATCCGGGTCGGTGCGCGCGATGAGAATGCCGAAGTCGCTGTGCTCGGCCGAGGTGGTCCAGATCTTCTGGCCGTTGACGATGAACTCGTCACCGTCGAGCACGGCGCGGGTGCCGAGGTTGGCCAGGTCGCTGCCGGCGCCGGGCTCGCTGAACAGCTGGCACCACATCTCCTCGCCGGCCAGCATCGGCCACAGGTAGCGGTCCTTCTGCTCGTGCGTGCCGCCGACCAGGATCGTCGGGCCACCCCACCCGGTGCCCATCGGGTTCATCGGCAGCTGCACGCCGGCTCGAGCCAGCTCGTCGTCGATGATCAGCTGGTGCACCGGGTCGGCCCCGAGGCCCCACGGTGCAGGCCAGTGCGGCGCCACATAACCGGCCTCGGCCAGTTCGCGGTCCGTCGGATGCGGGTGCGCGGCCACCCAGTCGCGCACCGCGAGGCGACGCGGGTCGTCCTCCGCCGGCAACTGGAAGTCCATGCCGCGGGAACCTAGTGCGCGGCACCGCGACCGCCGGAACGCGGCGTCGCCCGTGGGACCAGCCGGTAGGGACGGCTGCAGCGCCCGGTGGCTAGGTTCGATACCCATGACCGCGACTGGCTGGAACCTCGCCGAGATCTGGGAACGCAATGCCGACCGCTTCCCGGACGCGATCGCCCAACTACAGGGCGACCGCACGTTCACGTGGGCGCAGTTCGACCGCCGAGCCGACGGCATCGCCGCCACGTTGCTCGCCGCCGGCGCGCAGCACCAGGACAAGGTGGCGCAGTACATGTACAACTGCCCCGAGTACCTGGAGAGCATGTTCGGTCTGTACAAGGCCGGCCTCGCCCCGGTGAACACGAACTATCGCTACAGCGACGACGAGCTCGCGTATCTGTGGACCAACTCGGATGCAGTGGCAGTGATCTTCCACGCCACGTTCGCCGAGCACTGCGAGCACATGCGCGCTCGCGTGCCCAACGTGCACACCTGGATCTGCGTCGACGACGGCCATGGCGAGTGCCCCGATTGGGCGATCCCGTACGAGACCGCTGCGGCGTCGGCCACCGAGCGCGTCGTGCCGCCGTGGGGCCGCAGCCCGGACGACCTGTACATCCTCTACACCGGCGGCACCACCGGCATGCCGAAGGGTGTGATGTGGCGCCAGGACGACATGATCGGCAGTCTCGACGCACCGTCGAAGCGGCCGTTGCCGACGCTGCCCGGCTGGGACGCGTTCGACGAGCGCATCGCCAAGCCCGGCCCGCGCAACCTGCCGGCTGCGCCACTGATGCACGGCACCGGCGCCTTCAACGCGATGTGGAACCTCGTGCTCGCCGGCTCGGTCGACACACTCGTCGGCCGCCACTTCGACGCCGTCGAACTGCTCGACACCATCCAGCGCGACACGGTCAACAGCATCTCCATCGTCGGCGACGCGTTCGCCAAGCCGATCCTGCGCGCGCTCGACGCCGAACCCGATCGTTGGGACATCTCGTCGCTACGCGTGATCGTGTCGAGCGGCGTCATCTGGGCGGCGGAGACGAAGGCCGGCCTGCTGCGCCACAACGAGCGGTTGATCATGATCGACAGCCTCGGCAGCAGCGAGGCCATCGGCATGGCCAGCAGCACCACCACCGCCGACAGCGCACCGTCCAACACCACGGCGAAGTTCGCGCTCGGGCCGAACACGAAGGTGCTCACCGAGGACGGGCGCGAGGTGCTGCCGGGCAGCGGCGAGCGCGGCCGCGTGGCCCTGCGCGGCCGCACGCCCATCGGCTACTACAAGGACGAGGCGAAGACGGCGGCGACGTTCGTCGTGCACGACGGCGTGCGCTGGAGCATCCCCGGCGACTGGGCCGAGGTGGAGGCCGACGGCACGCTGAAGCTGTACGGCCGCGGCAGCCAGTGCATCAACACCGGCGGCGAGAAGGTGTACCCCGAAGAGGTGGAGGAGGCGCTGAAGCTGCACCCGTCGGTGAACGATGCCGCGGTCGTCGGCGTGCCCGACGAGCGCTTCGGCGAGGCGATCACCGCACTGGTCGAGGTGCATCCGGGCGACACGCTGGACGAAGCAGCCCTCGTCGCCCACGTCAAGGAACGCCTGGCCCACTACAAGGCCCCGAAGCGCTGCCTGCCGATCGACACCATCGGCCGCGCCGCCAACGGCAAGCTCGACTACAAGCGCCTCAAGTCCGAGGCGATGTCGCAACTCGGCCTCACCTGACGCGACGAACGGCTTCTCGGGCTGATTCGTCCCGAAACGGCTTCTCGGTCGGATCCGTGTCGAAAAACGCGACGCTGCAGCCCCAGAACGGCGATCGACCGCCGCGAGCCGGGTTTCGTCCGTCGCCGGACCGGCCGGTAACTTCGGCCGCATGAGCGCAGATCAACTCGGTTACGACGGCAAGGTGGTCATCATCACGGGCGCGGGTGGCGGCCTCGGCCGGCAGCACGCACTGCTGATGGCTTCCCGCGGTGCACTGGTCGTGATCAACGACCTCGGTGGCGCAGTGGACGGCAGCGGCAGCGACAAGGGCGCCGCCGAGCGCGTCGTCGACGAGATCAAGGCCCTCGGTGGCGAGGCCGTCGCCGACACCAACTCGGTCGCCACGCCCGAGGGTGGCGCGGCCATCGTGCAGACCGCGGTCGATGCCTTCGGCAAGGTCGACGTCGTCATCAACAACGCCGGCATCCTGCGCGACAAGGCGTTCCACAACATGGAGCCCGAGCTGCTCGACCCGGTGATCGACGTGCACCTGAAGGGCGCCTTCAACGTCACCCGTCCGGCGTGGTCGATCATGCGCGAGCAGGGCTACGGCCGCATCGTCTCCACGTCGTCGGCCGCCGGCATCTTCGGCAACTTCGGCCAGACCAACTACGGCGCCGCGAAGATGGGCCTCGTCGGCTTCACCCG
>JBMOGW010000110.1:0-11541 GCA_049318165.1 Ilumatobacteraceae bacterium | reverse complement strand
ACGTAGTCGCCGGCGTAGCCCCAGTCGCGCTTGAAGTCGAGGTTGCCGAGCACCAGCTCGTCCTGCAGACCGAGCTTGATGCGGGCGACGGCGTTGGTGACCTTGCGGGTGACGAACTCGAGGCCGCGGCGCGGGCCCTCGTGGTTGAAGAGGATGCCGCTGCACGCGTAGACGCCGTAGCTCTCGCGGTAGTTCACGGTGATGTCGTGGCCGAACACCTTGGCGCAGCCGTACGGCGAGCGCGGGTGGAAGGGCGTCTTCTCGGTCTGCGGGATCTCGCGGACCTTGCCGAACATCTCCGACGAGCTGGCCTGATAGAAGCGGATCGGGTTGTTCTGCGCGCCGCCCACCATGCGGATGGCTTCGAGCATGCGCAGGACGCCGAGGCCCGTGATGTTCGCCGTCAGCTCGGCCTGGTTGAAGCTCAGCGCGACGAACGAGATCGCTCCGAGGTTGTACACCTCGTCCGGCTGGCAGTGCTCGAGCGCCTTCACCAACGACGGCAGGTCGGCCAGGTCGCCCGGGACGGGCTCGACATAGGGGAACTCGTCGCGCATCTGGGTGAACTTGGGGTTGTTCTGCCCCTTCACCATGCCGAACACCTCGTAGCCCTTCCCGTGGAGGAACTCTGCGAGATGTTGGCCGTCTTGGCCGGTGATGCCGGTGATGAACGCGCGAGGCATAGGGGGTCACACTCCGTGATGAAGGACGCCAGATTCTAGGTGGAGGACCGCCGGGAACGACGACACCCGGTCACGGGCACACCGCTAGCCTCGCGACACCATGTCGTCCGCCCTGCCGAGCCCGCTGTCGGTCGCCTTCGACGCGGGACCGCTGCACGGACCGCGGACGGGTGTCGGCTACGCCGTCGACGCCCTCCGCCGGGCACTGGCCGACCGCGTCGACGTCGCGGTGCACGACTACGTGCTGTCCTTCCGCGCAGAACTGGCCGACGGCACCCGACGACTGCCGCTGCCGGCCGCGTTGGCCCAACGGGTGTGGGGTCGACTGGACCGTCCGAGCGCCGATCGCTGGCTGCGCGACGCGCACGGCGACCCGGTGCAACTGGTGCACGGCACCAACTACGTGGTGCCACCCACCCGGCTGCCCGCCGTGGTGAGCGTGTACGACTGCTGGTTCCTCGAGCACCCCGAGCTGGCGGGCGCACACGTGCGTCGAGCCGGCGAGGTGCTGCGCAAGGCCGTCGAGCGAGGCGCTGTGGTGCACACCAGTTCGCACGCCACCGAGGCGAAGGTGCGTCGGCTGTTCCCCACCGCCGCGGTGTGCACCGTGCACCTCGGTCCGCTCGACGCGCCCGCCGTCGCGCCCGCCACCCCGGTGCCCGAGCTGACCGATCGACCCTTCGTGCTGGCCATCGGCACCCTCGAGCGGCGCAAGAACCTGCCTGCACTGGTGCGCGCATTCGGTGCCCTGGCCGGCGGCGACACCGAGGTGCGCCTGGTGCTGGCCGGCGGCCCGGGCGACGACGCCGACGCGGTGGCCGACGCGATCGACGCGCTGCCCAACGGGGTCGCCGATCGGGTGATCCTGACCGGCCGCATCGACGAGCCGATCCGCGGTTGGATGCTGCGGCACGCGTCGGTGCTGGCCTACCCGTCGCTGGACGAGGGTTTCGGGTTCCCGCTGCTCGACGCGATGCGTGCCGGCACCCCGGTGGTGGCCAGCACCGCAGGGTCGATCCCGGAGGTGGCGGGCGATGCCGCAGTGCTGGTCGATGCCGCCGACGAGGACGGTCTGGCCGCCGCGTTGGGCGAGGTGTTGCGCAACACCGACCGGCGCACCGCACTGGTGACGGCAGGCGACGCGCAGTGGCGGACGTTCAGCTGGCAGCGCTGCGCCGACGAGATGGTGCACCTGTACCGTCGGGTCGTCGAGGGCGATGTGGAGGGGATGCGATGAGCGGCACGGGCGACGTGATCGGTGTGGTGTGCGGTGGCGTGGGCGCCGCCCGCTTCCTGCGCGCGCTGGCCGAGGTGTGGCCCGCCGAGCGGACGGTCGGCGTGGTGAACACCGGCGACGACACCGTGCTGCACGGTCTGAGCATCTCCCCCGATCTCGACACCATCACGTACACGCTCGCCGGCGCCATCGACCCCGAACGCGGCTGGGGCCTGCGCGACGAGACCTGGCGGGCGATGGAGTCACTCGCCCGCTTCGTGCCCGTGCGCCCGGACGGTTCTGCCGCCGCGCCGACGTGGTTCAACCTCGGCGACCAGGACCTGGCGACGCACTTCTATCGCACGGCCCGCCTCGCCGAGGGTGCCACCCTCACGGCGGTCACCGATGAGGTGCGCCGTGCGTTCGGCCTGCGGCAACACCTGCTGCCGATGAGCGACGACCGGGTCACCACGATGGTGACGCTCGCCGACGAGGGCGTCGAGGTGCCGTTCCAGGAGTACTTCGTGCAGCGCCGCCATGGCGTACCAGTGTCGGGCGTCCGCTTCGACGGCGCGTCGTCTGCATCGCTCAGCGACGACGCTCGGCGAGCCCTCCAGGACAGCCGCGCCGTGGTGGTGGCGCCGTCCAACCCGATCGTGTCGATCGGTCCGGTGCGCGCGCTCGCCGGCGTCGACGAGGTCCTGGCTGCCCGCCGCGACACCGTCGCCGCGATCAGCCCCATCGTCGGCGGCGCCGCGTTGAAGGGCCCTGCCGACCGAATGCTCGTCGAACTGGGCCAGGAGGCGTCGGTCGTCGGCGTCGCCCGGCTGTACGCGCCGATCGCCTCGGTGCTGGTGATCGATCCCGTCGACGCGCACCTGGCCGATCAGGTGGAGGCCGAGGGCATGCGCGTCGTGGTGACGCCGAGCATCATGTCGACACCCGAGATCGGCGCCCAACTGGCGCGACGCACGCTGGAGTCGGTGGGCGTCAGCGGTTGAGCTCGCGCAGGCCCGTCGCCAGATCGGTCCACGGCGCCCACCCGAGCTGGATGCGGGCCCGGCTGATCGCCAGCGCGAACCGCTGCACGTCGTCGCTGCGGCGTGGTGACGGGGCAGGCGACTTGCCCGACGGCCCGGACATCATGTCCCACAGGTCGCGTACCGACGTGCCCACGCCGGTGCCGACGTTGATCACCAGGCCGCTGCCACGGTCGGCGGCGCGCACCAGTGCGTCGACCGCGTCGTCGATGTAGACGAAGTCGCGGGTCTGGCGGCCGTCGCCGTGCAGCATCGGCGTGAGGTCCTGGTGCAGGCAGTGCGAGAACGCGCCCACCACGCCACCATCGGGCCGTTGGCGAGGGCCGTACACGGTGCCGAACGCCAACGCCGTGAACTCCACCGCGTGCGTGTCGCGGTACGCCGTCAACAGCTCGGAGATCGCCCGGCTCACCACACCGCGCACCCCGACGGGCGCGTACGGCTGGGCCTCCTTGATCGGCTGGTCCTTGCCGGCGACGTCGCCGTACAGCGCCACCGCCGACAGCACCACGACCACCTTCACGTCGCCGAGTCGCCGTGCGCCTTCCAGCACCGCCAGCAGCGACGCGAGCGACGCCGCGGCCGTGTGCTCGGCAGGTTCGCCAGGTGGCAGCAGGCCCAGGTGGTACACCACCTGCGGGGTGCGCAACGACAGCACGGCGTCGAACTCGCCGGCGGTGGCGTCGAGGGTGTGGATCTTCAGTTCGCCGGCGGCGCGGCGGGCGTCGGCCAGGTTGGCCAGCGATCCCGTTCCCAGGTGGTCGACGACGTCGACGGAGTGGCCTTCGGCCAGCAGGCGTTCGGTGAGGTGGGAGCCGAGGAACCCGGCACCACCCACCACCAGCGCCTTCACGACGCGTCGGGGTCGGGGCGGCGCTCGCCGAGCACGGTCTCGCCCGGGCCGGCGACGCCGTCCGCACCGAGCACGCTGTGGCGCACCTCTGCTCCGTCGCCCACCTGGCCCATCACGACCGAGTCTTGCACCACGGCGCCGGGACCGACGACCGCGCCGGGCAGCAGCACGCTGGAGGTGACGATGGCGTGGTCACCGATCGTGACACCCGCGCCGACCACCGAGTCGACGACCGTCACGTCCTTGCCGAGCGTGGCGTCGGGATGCACGGGTTCGCAGTGGTCGTGGGGGCGGCGGCCGGCGACGAGGTCGAGGTTGGCCTGCAGGTACAACTCGGGGCGACCGGTGTCGAGCCAGTAGTCGTCGGTGGCCACGGCGAACAGGCCGCCGTCGGCGACGACCGCGGGGAACGTGACCCGCTCGATCGACACCTTCTGCAGCACCGGGATGCGATCGACCAGCGAGCGCTCGAGCACGTACGTGCCCGCGTTGATCAGATTGCTGGGCGCCGTGCCGGGGGCCGGCTTCTCGACGAAGCGTTCGACGCGGCCGTCGGCGTCGAGAGCGACGACGCCGAACGCCGACGGATCGGGCACCGGCGTGAGGTGCAGCGTGCCCTCGGCGCCGTGCGAGCGGTGGAACGCGACGAGCGCGGCCACGTCGACGTCGGTGAGCACGTCGCCGTTGGCCACCACGAACGTGTCGTCGATGCCGGCCTCGTCGGCGGCGAAACGGATGGCGCCCGCGGTGTCGAGCGGCTCGGGCTCGACGGCGTAGCGCAGCGCCACCCCGGCACAACGGCCGTCGGGGAAGGCCTCGACGAAGGGCTCGGGCTTGAACCCGAGGGCGAGGGTGACCTCGGTGACACCGCCACGGGCCAGGTTGGCGACCAGCCGCTCGATGATCGGCACATGGCCGACCGGCAGCATCGGCTTGGGGATCGAGGAGGTCAGCGGGCGCAGACGCGTGCCGAACCCGCCGACGAGCACGACAGCGCGCATGTCAGCTCGTCCGCATCTCAGGTGGTCGGCGTCGCAGAGGTCTCGCTGGCCGGCGACGTGGTGCCCGGATCGGACGAACCGGTGCTGTCGCTGGTGGGCGTCGTCGAGTCGGTCGAGCCACCGGCAGGGGTGGTCGTGGTGACCGTGCCGGCGCCGATGACACCGAGGTCAGTGAGCGTGCCGGTCGACTCGGGCTGCGGGATGTCGTCGCCCTTCGGGACGACGGCGATCGAGAAGACCATGCCGTTGTTGAGGAAGCGCAGGTTGCGGAAGTTCGTCACGTTGTCGACGAAATCGCCCACCGTGTAGTCGTTCCACACGCGGACGCGGATCTGGGTCTCCTTGCCGTTGCACTTGAACGACTTGGTGTCCCACACGCGGTCCTCGCCCTCGCCCACCTGCGACGCGGGCAACTCGAGCTTGGTGTCCGAGAGCTTGACGTCGTAGATGTCGAGGAAGACGCCCAGGCGGGCCTTGCGGCCGGTGGCGCCACCCTCCTGCGGGTGGTAGTGGATGATGCCGTCGGCGTTCGGGCCGTTGACGACCTTCGACGGGTCGCCGGTGCTGGCGTCGAGCTCGAGTTCGGCCTCGGTGCCGGTGAGGTCGGGCAGCCAGGTGTCGCAGATGCGGATGCCGTAGGCCATCGACCAGTTGTCGGTCGGCTGGGGCGGACCGGTCTCGATGCCCGGCACCGTGGCGCGCGAGTAGGCGACGAGCACGATCATCAACACGCTCGCGATGGCGACGACGACGGGGAAGGTGGTGCCGCTCTGGAAGCGGACCTTCTTGCCCTTGCCACGCGAGGCGAGCTTGGCGACTTTCTTGGCGGACGATGAGGAGGCCACGAGGGAGCGAGGCTACCGCCTCGGCAGCGCAAAACCAGTCAGGGGCCGGAGCCCCCTGGTCAACGCAGCGACCGGATCAGTCGGTCGTAGGCCTGGGCGACGGCAGCCGGCGACGCCGCGCCCTCCACCCAGGTGCGGGCTGCGGCACCCATCGCCACGGCGCCGGGCAGGTCGGCGAGCATGCCTGCCAGGGCGGACTCGAACGCCGCCGGGTCGTCGGGACCGACGGCGACCCCGCCACCGCTGGCGGCGATCATCCGCGGCACCTCGGTACCGGGGTCGATGGCTGCGAGCACCGGGCGGCCCGCGGCGAGGATCGAGTACGTCTTCGAGGGCACGCTCACACGGCCGAGCCCGGCCTTCAACGGCACCAGATGGATGTCGCCCGTGGCCAACACTTCGGGCACCCGTTCCTTGGGCTGATAGCCGCTGAACCGCACGTTGGGCAGGCCTGCGGCGCGTTCCTGCAGCGACGCGCGAGCGGCGCCGTCGCCGTTGATCACGAATGTGGCGTCGGGGAACCGGCGGGCGGCGTCGACCACCATCTCCAACGACTGGGAGAAACCGACGTTGCCGGCATAGAGGACGACCGGTTCGTCGCCGATGCCGAGCTCGGCGCGCAGCGGCGTCATCCGGTCGGCGGGTCGGATGAAGTCGGTGTCGACGAAGTTCGGGATGACGTGCACCCGGTCGCGGTGCGACGGCTTCACCTTGGACGCGACGTTGTCGCGCAGGTCGTCGCTGAGCACCGTGACGGCGGCGGCGCGGTGGTAGCTGACTCGCTCGAGCCATCGGGCCACCCCGATGATCTGGGTGTTGGTGATCGCCCCGGTCTCGATGGCTGCGTCGGGGAACACGTCTTGGATGTTGAACACGAGTGGCCCACGGCGCACCAGGTGGGTACCCCAGCCGGTCAGCCCCATCGTGAGCGGCGGCGACATCGCGATCACTGCGTCGACACGGCCGCCACGCAGCGACGACAGGCCGGACAGCGCGCTGAACCCGGCGAAGCCCAACGCCCGCCTCCACAGGTTGCGCTTGTCGCTGCCCGGGAACGGGTGCACGCGGGTGATCGAACCCCACTCGGTCACCTCGCGGCGCACCCACTTGCCGTCCCAGCCGTCCTCGATGCGGTGCTCGCGGTACCAGGGCAGCGCAGCGACCACGTGCAGTTCGTGCCCGAGCGCGGCCAGTTCGTGCACGATGCGCGTGATCACCTCGCCCGTGGGCGCCGTGTCGGGGGCGAAGTGCGGGCAGAGCACCGCGATGCGCAGGCCGCTCATGTGGCCCCCAGCGCGGCGTGGTAGACGTCGGCGAGGGCTGCGCCGCTTGCCTGCGAGGTGAAGTCCTGGGCGCGGCGCAGGCCCGCGGCGACCAACTCGTCGCGGCGGCGAACGGCCTCGTCCAGCACGTCGCGCCATGCGTCGGGTTCGAGCGGACGCACGATGCCGGCGTCGCCGACGATCTGTGGCATGCAGGTCGCGTCGCTGCACACGACGGGCGCGCCGAGGGCCATCGCCTCGATCAGCGGTGCGCCGAAGCCCTCGTAGCGGCTGGGGAACACCATCGCCAGCGACATGGCCAGCAACCCGTTGCGGTCGGCGGCCGGAACACGGCCGAGGCGGCACACGCGACGGTCCATGGCGCCGGACACGACGTGCTCCGCGGCGCCCTCGCCGCCGGTGAGCACCAGGCGCAGGTCGGGGTCCTTCCAGTGGTCGCGCATCATCCGCAGCAGGAACTCGTGGTGCTTGTGCGGGTGCGTGACCGCCGGGTACACGATCACCGGGCCGTCACCGAGGGCGTAGCGGTCGCGCAGCACGGGCTCGGGCGTGATGTCGGACTGCAGTGCGGGCTCGATGCCGTGGGGCACCACCATCACGCGATCGGGGTCGACGCCGTACGCCTCGACCACGGATCCGCGGACGTAGTCGCTGGGCACGGCGACGATCGTCGCCCGGCGCGCCGATGGCGGGATGACCGACTGCAGGTACGCCCGCTTGAGCCGATTGAAGTACTCGGGGAACGTTCGGAACTGGAGGTCGTGGATCGTCAGCACGTACGGACGGTGGGCGCGCACCGGCGCGGTGCCGCCGCCGTGGTGCACCAGATCGGCGTCGCCGGTGTGCCGACGCAGCCAGGTGGCCTCGCCGACGATGCGACGGGCACGGCCGTGGCTCTCGAACTCGGGCTCGATCAGGTCAGCCACGTCGGTCAGTTCCGGGTGGGCGGCCATCAGGCCGCGGGCGGCGACGACGGTGGGTCGGAACGCGGGCTCGGGCTGCTCGGCAAGGCCGAGCAGCTGACGCACGAGGTATTCCTCCGAGCCGCCGACCGCACCGGGAACGCACCACAGCATGTTGACGAGCACGGTCGGCCGGGCGAGCGAGGGGCCTGTCGACTGCACGGTCATGCCGCAACCTCGCGATAGACCGCCGCGGTGAGCGCAGCGGTGTGCGACCAGCTGCGCTGCTGCACGTGGGCGAGGCCCCGCGCGCTCAGTTCGTCACGGCGCACGCGCGCCTCGGCGATGCCACGTGCGATGTCGACGTGGTCCTTCGGGTCCACCAGCACGGCTGCTCCCCCGGCGGCTTCCTCGGTCGCCGTCCCGCGGCTGGTGACCACCGGGGTGCCCTGGGCCATCGCCTCCAGCACCGGCAGGCCGAAGCCCTCGCGCTCGCTCGGGTAGCAGAACACCGTGGCGCCGCCGTACAGGCCGGGCAGTTCGTCGTGCGGCACGAAGCCGAGGAACCGCACCCGGTCGTCGGCCACCACGCCCGTGTCGCCCCAGCCGTCCGCGCCGACGACCACCAGCAGCGGCGGGTCGTCCAACTCGGCGAGCGCGGCCACCAGGCCGCGCAGGTTCTTGCGCGGTTCGAGCGTGCCGACGAACAGCAGGTACTCGTCGGGCAGTTCGTGGCGCGCGGTGGCCGCAGCGATCTGTGCGGGCGTCGCCCGGTCGGCGTGCACGCCGAGCGGCACCAGACGCAACCGGTCGGCGCCGATGCCCGCGGCGACACAGTCGTCCATCGTCGCCGTGCTGCTGGCCAGCACCACGTCGGCCCGACGGCGGATGAGGTCGAGGCTGCGGTTGAACACGCGCACGCCGTGGGGGGTGAACTGCGACGGGTCGTGCAGGAAAGCGAGGTCGTGCACCGTGACGACCAGTTTCCCGTCGGTCGGGCACGGGATGATCGTGGTGGCGTGGGCGATGTCGACCGGGCCGGTGGCGGACTCGACCTTCGGCCTCCCGACGCGCAACCAGGCCTCGTACAGCCACGGCGCGGCGAGCGGGAGGTGGTGCACCGGGATCGTCGGCACCCACGGCGCCGGTGGTGGCGTGCGGTGCCGGCCGGCCACGCCGATGAGCGTGATGTCGTCGTGCTCGGCCATCGCCTCGGCGATGCGCAGGGCCGCCACACCGGTGCCGCCTGGCACCCGGTGCCAGCACTGTTCCAACGAGTAGGCGACACGCACGACGGATGAGACTATGTTCTTCACATGCGCACACAGTTGCCGCCCGAGCAGTTGGCCAGGGACGAGCGGTTCCACCGCATCACCACCGCCGATCGTTTCGCCGACATGCGGATGAAGGGTGCCGCCGAGTCGCGGCGGGTCGACACCGAGTCCGAGGAGCTGGCCGACCGGGCCCGGCGACAGATGCACGGCATCTTCGTCGGCGAGATCCAGGCGCTCGAGGGCGCCGGGCGCACCGCGTTCGACTACTCCACCGACGAGACCCCGTTCGCGATGAAGCTCGACATGGCCCGTCAGTGCTGGGACGAGGCGCGCCACGTCGAGATCAGCCTGATGCTCGGCGACCACATGGGCACCGAAGTCGGCGAGTACAGCGAGGCCGTCACCCTGTTCGAGGCCGCATGCCACCCCGACCCGGTGTTCCGTCTGGCCGGCGTGAACCGTGCGCTCGAGGGCCTGGCCATCGACGTGTTCACGACGATGCGCAACTTCGCCATCGAGGTGAACGACCCGGTGCTCGAGTTCTGCGAGGACTGGATGCTGGCCGACGAGGTGACCCACGTGAAGATGGGCAGCACCTGGTTGCGCGAGCTCACCAAGAACGACGCCGAGCGACAGAAGTCCGCCCTGGAGTTCCAGAAGACGGTCGACGGATTGTTCAACTTCCGCGGCCAGCGCGGTGAGAGCCGTGAGGCCGCGATCCAGCTGGCCCGCCGCTTCCGCGAGATGGCCGGCTTCGACACCGAGGAGATCGACGAGATCGCCCGGATGGCCGAAGAGCAGCGCGCCCAGTACGTCACCGCGTACTGAGCCGGGCCCTCAGTCCAAGCCGAGCAGCGGCAGGCACGGCTCGACACCGTGCAGTTGCACGTCGTCGCGACGCAGGTGCGCGTCGAAGTGCTCGCGCGACATCTCGAAGCGCAGCAGCCGGCCGGCCTCGCCGCGGCGCACCCCGTGCTGTTGACCGTTCTCGGTGTAGCCGAGGCGCCGGGTGACGCCGAGCGACGGGCCGTTGTCCTCCCACGCGGCGGTGGTGGCGGCGCGTGCGCCGAACCCGAGGAAGCCGAGGTGCAGCGTGGCGATGCGCATCTCCTTGCCGATGCCCTTGCCGTGGTGGTCGATGCCGAGCCACGAGCCCGTCTCGAACACGCGGGTGACGTGGAAGTTGTTGGTGATGAAGCCGGTGCTGCCGACGAGTTCGCCATCGACGACGACGCCGAAGTTGAGCATCCACGAGGCCGGCGTCATCTCCGCGCGAGTGCGCCAGTAGAACTGCAGCGTGTTGCGCTCCTGCTGCGGTGATGGCACGTCGGTCCACGGCAGCGAGAACGGCATGTAGCCGGGTTCGTGCACGCCCTTGGCCGCGAGCAGCGCCAGCTGCGTGCCGACCTCGTCGTCGATCACGACCAGCTCGAGCCGCGGCGTGGTGACACGCAGGTCGAAGAACGGCCAGATCGGATGCCCCATGACGGAAGTCTTGCGCGTCCCCCGCTGCAGCCCGTCACGATTTCCGGACCGCCCGCCGCGAGGCTGTCCATGTCACACGACCACCTGACGCCTTTCGGCCCCAAGTGCGACACGGACCACCCCACCGCCGGGACTCGACCGGACGGCCATCACGACCGGGTTAGCTTGGCGCTCGACGCGAACGAAGGGAGGACGACGCGTGACCGAAGTGACGCCGGCCGTGAAACAGTCCGAGCCGTCGAACGGCAGCCGGCGTCGGCTCGCGATCATCGTGGGCATCGGATTCCTCGCCTTGCTCACCTTCTTGGTGGCAACCGCCTACGCCGAAGGCCGCGCGAACGACGAGGACCTCCGGGTGCAGCGCGTCGCCGCAACGCTGACGATCGACCCGACAGATCTCGTCGAGACGGCGTACGGGTCGTCCGATGCGATCGCCAGAGCGTTCGGCGTGTCGAGCGAACGGGTGTCGATGGCCATCGGCGGCAGCAACAGCGCCTGCATCGCCGTGCGGAGCGAATACTTCGCGAGCAACCGCACGTCGTTCTTCGCCGTCGGCGACGACGGCCGGCTCACCCCCGCCTCGACCTGCTGACGGCCGCATAGCGTCCGGCGGATGCGGGCAAGGATGCGGAGCACGACGTTGGCGCTTGGCCTTGCGCCTGCAATGACACAGCTCGCACGAGCAGATCGGCAGGTAGGGCGCGCGGTCGAGCCGTTGCACATCGGATGCTGCTCTGCTCTGGAAGTGGAACGCGGCGACGCTGTTCTGTGTCACAAGGCCTCTGTGTCGCATCCGTGAGCGGTGCGTACGCGGTCAGCGATGTGACACAGACGGGTTGTGACACAGACAACGCGGCGAAGGCCGACCGCACCCGCTTCCAGAGCAAGCAACCTCGCCACGGGGAGCGCCGAGTGCCCGTTCGGGGCGCTGTTCGCAAGGGGCGGGGAACTCTGTCACA
>JBMOGW010000109.1:0-11742 GCA_049318165.1 Ilumatobacteraceae bacterium | reverse complement strand
GCCGTCGGGAGGGCGCCGGTGGCGAGCGCAGCCAGCACGCGGCGGTGCTCGGCGGTGATGCCGGTGCCACCGTGGCCGTCGGCGTCGACCACCACCAGCTCGCTGCCCGGCCAGGCGGCGTGCAGCGCATGGGGACCGTCGAGCGTGCTGCTGCGGTCCCGCGCCCCGTGGATCAACCAGCACGGCACGTCACCCATCCCGGCCGCGCCCTCGAGCAACTCGCCGGGCCGCAACCACGAGTCGGCGGCCCAGCAGTGCGTCACCTGGCGAGCGAACGCCAGACGGAACCGCGCCTCGCGGTAACGATCCCACACGAAGCCGTCGATCGCCGGCTCGTCGTCGACGTTCACGTGCGCGTCCTCCCAACGGCACCACGCGTACGCCGCCGGGGCGTGCACCTCAGGGTCGGGATGCATCACCAGTTCGCGGTACGCCGCCACCAGCCGCCGGTCGCGCAGTTCGACCGGCAGGAAGTCTCGGAACTCCCGCCACGCGTCGGGCGCGTAGGTGTGTCCGAGTTCGGTGAGCTGATCGATCTCGTCGCGGCCGCCGAGGCTGACAGCGGACAGCACGACGGCGAGCACCCGGTCGGGGTGACGCATCGCGTACGCCGCACCGAGCACCGAACCCCACGAGCCACCGGTGACGACCCAGCGGTCGATGCCCAGCAGCCGGCGCACGGCCTCGATGTCGGCCACGTGATGGTCCATGTCGATGCTCGCCCAGTCGACGTCGGCGTCCGCGGCATCGGGCACGCTGCGGCCGGACGCACGTTGGTCGAACAGCACCGCGCGGTGCAGCGACGGGTCGAACAACGTGCGATGGTTCGCGGTGCACCCGGTGCCGGGGCCGCCGTGCAACCACAGCACCGGCAGGCCGTGCGGCGAGCCGACCTCCTCCACGTAGAGGAGATGACCGTCACCGACGTCGAGCGACGACACCGCGAACGGCTCGAACGTCCTCGAAGCGTCGACCGGAGCCATGGTCGTTCAGGACGACCGGCGGACGCGGGTGCGGCGGCTACCCACGGGCAGCACGCGCAACAGGTGGTGCCAACGACACGCGACGCACGCCTCGACGACGTATGCGGTCAGCTCGTCGGGCCGCGCGTCCAGTTGCTGCAACTCCTTCGCGGTGGACACGCAACGGCCGTGCGACGGCAGCCGCGGCCCGAACACGTAGGTGACCAGTTTCAGCTCCGGCTGCTCGCAGATCGGGCAGGCGATGGTGGCCGCCGTGCCGACGTTGCGGGCCGCGCGGATGAGTTCGGGATGGGCGTCACACACCTGGTCCTGGCGCAGACGACCGCGCCGGAACTCGTTGATCAGGTGACGGCGCGACAACCGATGGTCCACCACGGCCCCGTGGCCGCGCAGCGCACCGACTCCGAACGTCATGCCGCCACAGGGTACCCGTGATCCACCCGGGCCGCAGGTGGACCGGGCACACTGGGGGGATGAGCATCTGGTACGGCGCGAACGTGGCGGACGAGTCGGAGCTCCGCCTGTGCGGCGACCTTGCCGGCAAGCGCGTGATCGAGCTCGGCATCGCCCCGAGTCCCAACTCCCTCCTGATCGCCCAGGCCGGCGCGAAGACCATCGCGCTCGACCCCGACCCGCAGGCGATCGCGGCGCTGCGCGCCACGGCCGAGCGGCACGAGGTGCGCGTCGAATGCCATCAGGGTGAGCTGGCCGACCTCGGCTTCGCAACGAGTGGTTCGGTCGACCTCGTGATCGCCTCGCACTCCCTTGCTGCGGTCGACGACCTGCCCCGCCTGCTGCGTCAGGTGCACCGAGTGTTGAAGCCGGGCACCCCGTTCGTGGTGGCGATGACCCACCCGGTGTCGGCGATGCTCTCGGCGGATCACCACCTGCAGTACATCTACGGCGGCAACAGCCGCAGCTTCAGCGAGCTGTACCTGGCGTTCGACCGCAGCAACTTCCGCATCGACATGATGTTCGAGCTGAACGACCGTCGCGCGCGCGATCCCATCGCGCCATCGGTGCTCGTGATGCGGGCACGCAAGCAGGGCGACTGACGCACGCCGACCGTGGCACGACGTTGCGCCTGCCGTCAGGTGAGGGCGTACTCGGACTCGATCAGGTCGGCAGGGCGAGGGCGCCCGAACAGGTAGCCCTGACCGCGGTCACAACCGAGGCCGCGGAGACTGGCCAACTGGAGCGGCGTCTCGACTCCCTCCGCCGTCACGCTCAGCCCCAGTGAATGGCCGAGCTGCACCACCGCTTCGACGATCGTGGTGTCCTCGTCGTTGATGCCCAGGCCGCTGACGAACTGGTGGTCGATCTTGATCGCCTCGACCGGGAAGCGCTTGAGGTACGTGAGCGACGAGTAGCCGGTACCGAAGTCGTCGACCGACAGGTGCAGGCCCAGGTTGCGCAGCTGGCGCAGCACCACGACCGCCGCGCGCTCGTCGGTCATCAACGCGGTCTCGGTGATCTCCAACCACAGCGCACCGGCCGAGACGCCGCCATAGGCGAGGGCGTTGGCCACCTTGTCGACCAGATCGGGCACCGCCAACTGCCGCGCGCTGAGGTTGACCGACAGTGACAGATCGCTGAAGCGCTGCGTGCGATCGCGCCACTGGCCGAGCTGCACGAGCGACATCTCCAGCACCTTCTCGCCCAGCTCGCCGATGAGGCCGCTCTCCTCGGCGAGGGGCAGGAACTGCTCGGGCGTCAACAGGCCGCGGTCGGGGTGACGCCAGCGGGCCAGCACCTCGAAGCCGATGAGGTGGCCGTTGTCCAGCTGCACGATCGGTTGGTAGTAGGGGACGATCTCGCCGCGCTCGAGCCCACGGCGCAGTTCGGTGGTGGTGCGCAGGCTGAGCACCGACGCGTCGTGGCTGCCGGGCGAGAACACCTCCACGCAGTCGCGGCCGCGCGCCTTTGCGCGGTACATCGCCGCGTCGGCATCGCGCAGCATCTCGGTGGTGGTCACACCATCGCGGTCGAAGACGGTGATGCCGATGCTCGCCGTGACGAACAGTTCTGCGCCGTCCACGAGCACCGGCTCGGCGATCTCCTTGCGCAACCGGTTCGCCACCTCGAACGGGTCGTAGTTGCCGCCGACGTCGCGCAGCATCACGATGAACTCGTCGCCACCGAACCGGCCGAGCACGTCGCGGTCGCGCACGACGGTGCGCAGACGGTCGCTCATCGCCCGCAACAGTTGGTCGCCGGCGTCGTGCCCGAGGCTGTCGTTGATCACCTTGAAGTTGTCGAGGTCGATGAACAGCACGGCGATCGAGCCGGGCTCGGCGTGCTCGAGGTGACCACCCAGGCGCTCGAGGAAGCTGGCCCGGTTCGGCAGGCCGGTCAGGTCGTCGTGCGTCGCGGCCCACCGCATCCGCTCGTCGTTCTGCAGCCGCTCGGTGATGTCCTCGATGTGGACGATGGCGAGCGAGTCGTGTTCGTCGTTCATCACCGACGCCCACGTCTTCGCCCACACGGTCGCGCCGTCGCCGCGCAGGAACCGCTGTTCCGCGCGGTACCCCTCCTGGCGGTGGTCGATGGCGGCGGCAAGCAAGGCGGTGGTGCTCTCCCGCTCGAGCGGATGCGCGATGTCGTCGACGTGCGCGCCGACGAGTTCGTACCGGGTGCGCCGGAGCATGTCGGCCAACGAGTCGTTGACATCGATCAGCGTGCCGTCGGCGACCGCGATCAGCGCCATCCCCGTGGGGGCGTTGTGGAAGGCGAGCCGGAAGCGCTCGCGTGCACGGTCCAGTCGCTTGGCCTCGGCGACGCGCTCGGTGACGTTGCGCAGCGCGATGACGACCCGGTCAGGGTCGCGCACCGGCACGTTCGCGTCGGCTTCGAGCAGGATGTCCGCGCCGTCACTGCGGTCGATCGTGAACGTCGGTGACAGCAGACGGCCGTCGCCAGCGTGCATCTTCTCCCACAGGTCCACCATCAGTGGGCGCTCGTCCTCGCGGAACAGCCGACCGAACATCCGCCCGATCAGATGATCCCGGTCGCGTCCGGTCAGCTCGATCGCGTGGACGTTGACGTCGCGGATCCGACCGTGACGGTCGAGCACGACGACGGCTTCGGGCAGGTCGTCGAGCAGCGCCCTCGACTCGAGGTGCGCTCGTTCGACCTCGGACATCTTCTCGCTCAGCTGATCGGCCCAGTGCGCCGACTGGCGGAACGCAGCGACGTGCTCCGCTCCGTAGACGAGGCCGGCCACCAGGCCGATGACCACCGACGTCACCGTCGCAGGGCGGCTGTTGATGACGTAATGCCACGTCGCGACCCACAGCGCCATGACGAGGAACGCGTTGACGACGATGAGGCGCGACAGCGTCGGTCGACCGCCGATCAATCGCGCGCCGGCGGGGAGTGCCGCGGCGACGATGATGCCGCCGACGCCGAGCATCCACAGCGGCGCGATCCACGCGAGCGCCTGCGTGGTGGTGGCGTCGTGCACCGAGCTCTGCAGCACGTCGCCGGCGGTGAGGAACAGCATCGCGACGAACCACGCGATGCGGGCGGGTGACCGGTCGACGAACAAGCCGAGCAGCAGTATCGAAGCGACGTACAGGTCGATCGCCGGCATCACCACGAGCACGACCTGATGCACGGCCGGCAGGCGGTCGAGGTCGCCGATGGCCGGAGCGATCACCTGCTCCCAGAGCGCAAGAGTCATCGCCAGTGTGATCACGCCCGCATCGAGCAGGTGCACCAGGCCGATGCGCCGATCGGCGCGCATCAGGCGCACGCCGAGATAGGCCACCATCCCCAGTCCCCACACCACGAGAAGGACGTCGGACGTGGAGAGGGTGCGTCGCGCCAGGTCGCCGTCGACGCGGAAGGCGAGCAGCACCTGGGCCACGGAGTAGGCGGCGAACGACATGCCGAGCGGCAGCCAGCCACGCCCCTCGCTGCGCCTCCAGCGCCACATCACGTACAGGCCGAGCAGGCCGAACCCGACGAGGACGAGATGGGTCCAGCGGATCCAACTGTTGACGCCGTCGGTGCCGGTGGTCGCGGCGACGACGAGCATGAACGCGACGAACGCGACGCACAACCCTGCGAATCGACCCGCGAGCGCGTACGAACGGACCCAGCTGCCCTTCGTCTGCCGGCGCTCGCCTTCGCCCATCGATGACCCGCCCGTCGGGACCGAGGCCGTCCCCCGCGGACGACTCTCCTCCCTGAACGTGTCAACGTTACCACGCAGCGTGCTGAAGTCCAGCGGAAAACTTGGTGTGGACACCCATCTCACCCGGATGGGTGACCGCCGGTCCGCCGCCGTTCAGCCACCCGGTCCGGACGACCGTTCCCGCCACCATGTGTCGAGCCGCTCGCGGATCGCCGTCTCACCGAGCATCCCCTCGTCGAGACGGATCTCCAGCAGGAACGCCAGCGCCGACCCCACCACCGGCCCCGGCGGCACCCCGAGGTGATCCATCACCTCACGGCCGTCCATCTCGGGGCGGATCGCGGCGAGCTCCTCCTTCGCGGCGAGCTCGGCGATCCGGTCCTCGAGGTCGTCCATCCGGCGCGACAACTGCAACGCCTTGCGCTCGTTGCGCGTGGTGCAGTCGCAGCGGGTCAGGACGTTCAGTTCACGCAGCAGCGGACCGGCATCGCGCACGTAGCGCCGCACCGCCGAGTCGTTCCAACCCATCGAATAGGTGTGGAAGCGCAGGTGCAGCGCCACCAACTCGACGACCGCCTCGGTGTCGTCGTTGCTGTACCGCATCGCCTCCATCCGCTTGCGGGTCATCCGCGCCCCCACCGCATCGTGGTGATGGAAGGTGACGCCCTTGCCCTTCTGGTACCCGCGGGTGCGCGGCTTGCCGACGTCGTGGAAGAGCGCAGCCAGCCGGGTGCGGCGGAAGTCGAAGGCGGGATGGTCCTCGGGCTGCTCGTCCGACGGCCGGACGTTCTCCACGACGGCGAGCGTGTGGGTCAGCACGTCCTTGTGCTGATGGATCGGGTCCTGCTCGAGGCGCATCTTCGGCAGTTCCGGCAGGAAATGGTCGGCGAGACCGGTGTCGATCAGGAACCACAGCCCGGCCGTCGGGTGCGGCAGCGTGATCAGCTTGTCGAACTCGTCGCGGATGCGTTCCGCCGACACGATCGCCAACCGGTCGGCCATCGCGCGCACCGCATCGACCAACTCCGGATCGGGCGTGGCGTTGAACCGGGCGATGAACCGGGCCGCGCGCAGCATCCGCAGGGGGTCGTCGCTGAAGCTCATCTCCGGCGCGATCGGTGTGCGCAACGTACGGGTGAGCAGGTCGGCGGCGCCGTCGTAGGGATCCACCAGCGTGGGCGTCTCGGCCGTCAACTCGAGCGCCATCGCGTTGATGGTGAAGTCGCGGCGCGAGAGGTCGGCCTCCACCCGGTCGCTGAACTCCACGTCGGGCTTGCGTGAGTCCTCGTGATAGGCCTCCGCGCGGTGGGTCGTGATCTCGTAGGTGCGGTCACCCTTCTTGGCCCCGATCGTCCCGAACCGCTCGCCCTGCGTCCACAGCGCGTCGGCCCAGCCCTTCAGCACCTGCTTCACGGCCTCCGGTCGGGCCTCGGTCGTGAAGTCGAAGTCGATGGTCGCCACCTCGGCACCCGCCAACAGGTCGCGCACACTCCCGCCCACCAGGTACAGACGATGCCCGGCGGACCGGAATCGTTCGGTGAGCGGTGCGAGTTCCTCGAGAACCGGCTGGAACCGCGGCGGAATCACAACAGCCCTTGATGTTCCCAGAACTCGCGGATGTGCCCGACCGGACCCATCCCCGGACCCCCCGCCGTGGTCGGCTCGAACGCCTCACCGTGCGCGCCCGCCATCTCGCGCAGCACGGTGGCGGCACTGTTCGCGAGCGCGTCGAGGTCGTAGCCGCCCTCGAGCATCACCAGGCGCCGCCCAGCGGGCACCAGCGACAGGACGCGCCGGGTGAGCGGCGCATAGTCGCCGGCGGCCAGGCCGAGCTCGGTGATCGGGTCGGCCCGGTGCGCGTCGAATCCGGCCGACACGATCACCCAGGTCGGGTCGAACGCAGCGGCACGCGGCGCCACCAGATGGTCGAACGCGTAGAGGTACACGTCGCCCGTGGCACCCGGAGGGATCGGGATGTTCATCGTGAAGCCGCGACCCTCGTCGGCGCCGACCTCGTCGTGCCGACCGGTGCCCGGATAGAGCGGCCACTGGTGAATGCTGACGAACAGCACCCGCGGGTCGGCATAGAAGATGTCGTTGGTGCCGTTGCCGTGGTGCGCGTCGTAGTCGAACACCAGCACGCGCTCGCCCTGCGCCGCCAACGCCGCCGCCACGACCGCGACATTGTTGACGAAGCAGAAGCCCATCGACTCGTTCATCGTGGCGTGGTGCCCGGGCGGACGGACCGCGCAGAAGGCCGCGTCACCGCGACCGGCCTGCATTTCGCGCACGGCGGCCAGGCCGGCGCCCGCAGCCAGGCGAGCCGCGTTCCACGACCCTGCGCTGGCGTACGTGTCGGGGTCGAGCCGGCCGCCACCCATCAGGCTGATGCCCTCGATGCGGTCGAGGTACGCGGGCGGGTGCACTCGCTCGAGGTCCTCCCGCGACGCGGCCACCGGCTCGACGGGGATCAGTGCGTCCTGGAGGTCCGCTTTCGTCACACCGTTGAGCACCGCCTGCAGCCGTTCCGGGCGCTCCGGGTGACGCGGTCCTGCGAGATGGTCGAGGTACGCGGCATGGGTGGCGAACAACACGGTCACGCCACGACGCTAACGCGCACGATGGTCGGGACTGCACTGCCGCGCCGGTGGTCGGGCCGCTACCGTCTCGTTCGATGATGCACGAGGCCGACCGGTGGTCCGCGGCCGGCGCCGATGCGGCACCGGACGCCGTCCGACCACCTGTGGCGTCGCCGGCGACCCCGCCGCGCCCACCGACGTTGCCGATCGGCGGGTTGATGCTGCGCGGCGCGCACGGCCCGGCCAAGGTGCGGCACTGGCCCTCCCGGCCGGATCTCGCCCATCTCGTGCTCTACCAGCAGACCAGCCCACCCACCGGCGACGATCTGATGCGCTGGTGCGACGAACTCACGCGACTCGGTTTCACCGGTGTGCGCACCAGCGCCCTCGCGGCCGGCGGCGGTGCCCGCGTCGAACGCCACGGCTTCCACGTCGCGCAGCGACTGGTGCTCCTGCAGCACGACGAACCCGGATCGGCCGGCGCCCCGGCGCACCGGGTGCACCGCCTGCCTGACGAGCAGGATGCGCAGGCGGCCGCACTCGACGCGACGTCGTTCGGTCCTGAGTGGACACTCGACCGCGAGGCCCTCGCCGACGTGCGAACTGCCACCCCTCGCCACCGCGCCCGGGCCACGCACGGCCCAGGCGGCACCCTCACCGGATACGCCGTCACCGGGCGCGACAGCCGGCTCGGATTCCTGCAGCGCCTGGCCGTCCACCCGGACCGACGCCGCGACGGTCTCGGCCGCGCGCTCGTGCAGGACTCGCTGCGCTGGGCGGCTCGATGGCGAGTGCAACGTGTCCTGGTGAACACGCCGCACGACAACGACGCTGCCCTCGCGCTCTACGAGGGCCTGGGATTCCACCGCCTCGCCGACGGCTTGCAGGTGTACGAGCGAGCACTGCCATGACGTCAGCCCGGCACGCCCGCCGCATCGGCGCGATGGCCGTGACGCTGCTCGCCACGGTCGGACTGGCACCGCTCGCCGTGGCGCCTCGTGTGGCCTCGGCCGCCGCACCGCAGTTCGGGCTCGTGCAACAGACGTTCAACGTCGCCGCCGGTGGGCGGGTGCGGTTGGTGCTCACCCTGCCCGCCGGTGTCGACCCGGATCCCACCGACTTCGTCGTCGACGTCATCGCCCGTGACGTGGTCCGCACCCGCGCGGCCGTCGCCGCCAGCATCGACGGCGACCTGCCCGACGCGCTGGACCGGGTGCGCCTGCTGCCGTTGGCGGTCCCACGACCGCAGGCACGTCAGATGGTGGTGGACGTGCCGGTCGAGATCGGCAACGACGCCGCCGGTGCCCTGCTGCTGGACCAGCCCGGCGTGCACCCGGTCACGGTCCGGCTGGTCGAGAGCGACACGGTCACCGCGGAACTGACCACGTTCGTCAACCGAGTGCCCACCGACGAAGAGGCCGTCGACAGCCCGGACGACGCGATGCCGATCGCGATCGCCGTCGCCACCACCTCGCCGGTCATCCTCGACGACGACGTGCGCCCCACCGTCGACGCCGCGACGCGGCGCGAGCTGACCGCGCTCTCCGACCTGCTGACCGACATCGCCGTCCCCGTCAGCGTGCGCGTGCCGCCCGGACAGCTCGCCGCACTGCAGGACGGCACCGCAGCGGACAAGGCGCTCGGCGACCGCCTGCGCACACTGCTCGGCGAGCAGGAGGTGCTGTCGACGCCGGTGCTGCCGCTCGACGTGTCACACGCGGCGCAGGCCGGACAGGAGCCGCTCTACACGCAATGGCTCCGCGACGGCGAAGACGCGCTCGCCACCGTGGTCGACTCGCCGGCACGGCGCACCCTCACCTTCGTCGACCAGCCGCTCAGCCGGGAGGGTGGGCTGCTGCTGCGCAACCTCGGCACCCGGATGCTGGTGCTGCCGACCTCCATCTACGACGTCCTGCCCGGCACCCTCGGCGGGTTCACGGACAGCACCCAGCTGGTGCAGATCCGCGTCGACGACACGAGCACCGTCGACGCCGACGTCGTCGACCGCACGATCGCGCCCGAGCTTGCCCAGGTCACCACCGCACCGCAGTTGCACGCCGTGCAGCTGGTGGCCGACCTCCTGGCGGCCCGCCAGCAGGTGGAGGATCAAGGGGGCGACGTGCGCCGCCACAGCATCCTGCTCGGCACGCCCGACCTGTCGCTCCCCTCGCCCACAGGGTTCGCCGCGTTCGCCGACCTGCTCGCCGACACGCCGGGACTCGAACCCGTCACCGTCGACGAGCTCTCGGCCCGCACCGATCAGCTGCTGGGTCCGGAGGGTCCGGTCGTGGTCGACCTGCCCGAGGACGTGGACGGCGACATCGGCGCACGGATCGACCTGCGCAACGCGCTCGGACTGGAGGCCATCAGTACCGGCAGCATGCTGCCCGAGGACGACCCGCGCACCAAGGAATGGGCGCGGTTGATCGACACCCTTCCCACCGGCGCCCTCAGTGACACACGCGCCGATGCGGTCGCGGCCGACATGCGCGCCGAGTTCGAACAGCTGCGTACCTCCGTCGGCCTCCCCGATGGGTTTTCGTTCCGCCTGACCGGCACCACCGGGTCCGTACCGGTCACGCTGCGCAATGCCGCCGACATCCCGTTGACCGTCCGCGTGCGCATGAGTTCACCGAAGCTGGTGTTCCCGCCCGACCAGACGGTCGTGCTCGCACCGAACTCGGTCACCCAGGTGAGCGTTGATGTCGAGGCACGCAGCAACGGCGAGTCGTCGGCCACGCTGGAGGTGTTCACGCCCACGGGTGACGTGCTGCTCGGCGACCCCGTGGTCCTGTCCGCCAACGTCACCACACTCACCGGCGTCGGCTACCTGCTCACCGGCGCCGCGTTGCTCGTGCTGCTCACCTGGTGGTTCCGCCACATCCGCCGCAACCGGCGCGGCCGCCAGGCCGCGGCGGCGGCCGTGCGCCATCCGGCACTGCAACGAGCGGAGGGACAGCACACGGAGGGCGACGACCTGTCGCCGGATGCCGCAACGAGTACCCTGCCTCCCTCGTGAGCACCGAACGCGTCCGCATCGTCACCGACTCCGCCTGCGACCTGCCCCAGAGCGTCGCCGACCAGCTCGGTATCGAGATCGTCCCCCTCACCATCCGTATCGACGGCCACGAGTACGTCGACCGCGCCGACCTCACGCCCGCCGAGTTCTGGGCGAAGTGCGCACAGTCGCCCACCCTGCCCGAGACCGCCGCACCGGCGCCCGGTCAGTTCGAGGCGGTGTACCGCCGCCTGGCCGCCGATGGCGCCACGAGCATCGTCGCCATCAACCTCAGCGCGGCGCTGTCTGCCACGATGCAGTCGGCCGAGCTCGCCGCCCGCGCCGTCACCGACACCATCCAGGTCACCGTCGTCGACAGCCAGCAGGTCACGATGGGCCAGGGCCTCGTGGTCAGCCAGGCCGCCCGTCTCGCCGCCACCGGTGCGTCCCACCAGGAGGTCGTCGACCTCGCCGTCTCGCTCGCCAAGCGCACCAAGGTGTGGGGTGCACTCGACACGCTCGAGAACCTGAAGAAGGGTGGCCGCATCGGCGGCGCCAAGGCGCTGCTCGCATCCGCCCTCGCCATCAAGCCGATCATCGAAGTGCGCGACGGCAAGGTCGAGCAGGGCGGCAAGCAGCGCACCCGGTCGAAGGCCATGCAGCACGTCGTCGACAAGGTCGTCGAGGCCGGCGCGGTCGAGACCCTGATGGTGATGCATGCCGACTGCAGCGACGTCGACGCCTTCGTCGCGCTGCTGCGCCCGCACTTCCCCGGCGAGATCGTCGTCGGCGACATCGGCCCGGTCGTGGGTACCCACGCCGGCCACGGCACGATCGGCGTGGCGTTCAGCACACCGGCCTGACCGGAGCACGAACGCCGAAATCGACCGGCGATTGCCCGGTTCCGCCGGGCGATCGCCACTAGTGTCGATGTGCGGACATGTCTGCCACGCTTCCCGGCACGAGCCCTGCGCCGTTGCCTCCCGCCATTCTCGCCCAGCGCTACCGGCTGGAGCGTCGACTCGCGCAAGGAGGCATGGCCGA
>JBMOGW010000108.1:0-11791 GCA_049318165.1 Ilumatobacteraceae bacterium | reverse complement strand
CGCCCGCACGTGCGCCTGAACGCCGATCGCACCCGCGCCATCGTGTGGCCCACCGTGGGCGTGTGGAGTGCCAGCACTCCGGGCGGCGACGTGATCCTGATGCTCGGACCCGAGCCGGCGTTGCGCTGGCGGCTGTTCACCGAGCAGATCATCGGCATCGCCAAGCAGTTCGACGTGTCGCTGGTGCTCACGCTCGGGGCGCTGCTGGCCGACGTGCCGCACTCGCGCCCGGTGCAGCTGATCGGCACGGCCACCGACCAGGAGATCATCGACCGGTACGACCTGCAGCGCAGCCGCTACGAGGGCCCGACGGGCATCGTGGGCGTGCTGCACGACTCGTGCACGCACGCCGATCTGGCGTCGGCGTCGCTGTGGGCGGCGGTGCCGGCGTACGCGTCGCAGGTGCCGTCGCCGAAGGCCACGCTGGCGCTGGTCGAGCGGTCGTGCGAGATCCTCGGTTCGCCCGGCCCCGTGGCCCGCCTGCAGCAGGAGGCGCAGGAGTACGACAACCGGGTCAGCTCGTTCGTGGCCGACGACAGCGACCTGATCGGCTACGTGGCCCGGCTGGAGAGCATGTCCGACGCGGGCGAGCTGGACGACGACTACGAGTACGACGACGACGCCGATGAGGACGACGACGATGACGACGTGGTCGGCGGCGAGCTGGCCGACGACGAACTCGACAGCGACGAGCTGATGGCCGAGGTCGAGCGCTTCCTGCGCGACCAGGGCGACGACAAGTAGCCCCTCGGGGGCCCCGCCCGGCCCCTCAGCGATGTCACCCGGAATCCACGTTCTCGGTCGATCTGGCGCGACATCACCGACGCCCCGGCACCGACAGCAGCTCACGCCGCAACGCCGCCAGCTTCGGTGACGGCTCGTCGCCCGACCACGAGTCCGCAGCGAGCGCCCGCTCGTACTGCTCCCACTCCAACCGCACGCCGGCCGTGTCACCCCGCAACGCATGCGCGCGCATACGCAGCGCGATCAACTCCTCGTGGCCGGGCAGCACCAGCAGGCCGCGGCCGGTGGCCCAGAAGACCCCGTCGATGTCGCCGAGCGACAGGTGGTGCTGCGCCAGTTGCTCGGCCGCACCGGTGGCGAGCAACACGAGCGCGGACGTGTGTCCCTCGCCGTCCACCCACAGGTACCCGGCTCCTGGACCGGAGAACGGCATGCCGTGCAACAGCTCGACCCCGGGGCGGAGGATCGCGATGGCATCCTCCGCAGCCAGGCCTCGCGCTGCCTCCACGCGATCTGCCAGGAGTTCGGCGTCGGTGAGGACCCGCGCGTGCAACGGCAGGTCGTCCGACAACGTTCGCGCCACCCACTCCTCGCCCTGCGGTGGCGCGACGAGCCGCGCCAGGCTGCGCCGGCAGTCCGACACGACGTTGGCGAACGTCGAGTCACGCACCGCGAGGTCCCACAGCGCCGCCCGGGCCGCGCCTCGAGTCGGACGCTCGCGATGCCGGGTGAGCCAGACCAGCAACTCCATCGATTTCGCCTTCTCGAACTCGGCGGCCCGGCCGGCACGGTCCTGCACGGTCACCTGGCCGAGCAGTGTGACCAGCACGTCCCACCGGGGTTCGCGCCACGTCGCCTCTATGGCGGCCAATGGGTGCGACGTGTCGCCGGTCTGGCACTCGACGTCTCCACTCCGCAACGGCAAGGAATCGGGCACGACGGCCAACGGCAGCGACGCGGCGTGTGCGACCAGTTCCGCCGCCGTCGCCAGCGAGGAACGATCCGCGACGCTCGGCACCAGACCGATCCCGAACGGCTCGAGCACATGGCGATCACCCTCGGCACGGAGCGTGAAGGGACTCGACGACGCGCCCAGGACCACCACCCCGACGCCGGCCGACGCCCGCACTGACTGGCCCGGCGGCAGGCTGCCGCGGCTCACGACAACCAGTGGGGCCCACGCGTCGACACCGTCGACGACCCGCGCGGACAGCGTGACACCCGCACCGGACGCGATGACCCTCGCCTGGCGATCGGCGACACAGCCCCAGACCTCGTCGTGGTCCGCCGCTCGACGGATTTCGCCGCAGTCCGGGGCGACATCCGCCGTTGCGAGCACCTCGCCGCCCTCCATCCATGGCGACCACGCCGCCGTCGTCGCGAGCATGCCCGCGATGTCATCGGCCGACGGTGAATCGATCGAGAGCACACCCATCGCCTCGAGGTCCACGTACACCTCGGCACCATCGTCGACATGACCGGCACGCACACCCAACTGCACGAGCGCCGGACAGGGGAACGACGCCGACGCCGCGGCGGCCGACGCCACGTCGTCCAATGGCACGCCCGCAGGCAACCGCCACGTCCCGTGCATCAGATCAGCACGCCACAGCTCGTCGATCGGCAGCGCCGACTCCGACAGGAACAGCCGCACCTCGCCGTGCGCGTCCATTGTCACGGCCAGCACGGCAGCCCCTTGCGAGGCGAGCGCCGGCGCTGCGGCGCGGAGCGCCACCTCGAGCCGGGCGAGGCGCTCGCCCGGCTCGATCGCACGGAGTTGCAGCTCCAGCCGAGCCTCCCTGAAGGTCGGGGCGTTCAGCCGCGATCCCGACGGGCTGGATCGCAGCACCCGTCCACGGCGCGAGCGGACGACGGCGAGAGCGCCGGCCGCCAACATGCCGGCACCGATCAGCCCCGGCACCGACGAGTCGGCGACGCCACGAACCGGCGACACCTCCGGTGCGATCGTCGGGGCGCGCTCTTCGACAGGTGCAGCAGCGCCGACCGGTGCAGCACCGCCAGCCGGTGCGATCGCGCCGGCCGGGACCGGAGTGGGGGGTCGCCCGGACGACGGCTGGATCATCGAGGCCGGAGCGATCGGAGCGGGCACGACCGGAGCGGGCACGGTCTCCTGCGGAACCGTCGACTCGGGCGCCGCCTCCGACGGGGTCGGCGGCGATGACTCCTGCCGCACGACGGCCGCCGCAGGATCAGCGAGCGTCACCGTCTCGCCCGGGATCAAGAGAGTGGGGTCGCGATGACCGAGCCGCGCCGAGTTCCAACGCACCAATTCCTTCGTGTGCGCGCTCACCTCGTCCGGTCGAGCGTCCCGCCCGAGCGCCACGTCGAGTTGTGCATCGGCGATCGACCAGTACGTGTCACCGGTGACCACGACGTGCGACAGGGGCTCCGGGCCGGTGGCACGTACTCCCGCCCCGAGACCCCCGGCGAGAACCGCGGCGGACACCGACGAGAGCGCGACGAATCGGACCGCACCGCGCACCCATCCCGCTGGGCCGTCCTGCAGGCGGACGCGCCCGATCTGCCCTCGCTCATGGCGGTGCGGCCAGATGCGGCGCAGCTCCCACAGCGCCGTCACGGCGAACCACGCCCACAGCACCAGGAAGCACGCCAGCCCGAACTGCACGGCCACTGCACTCGAGAGGTGCTGGTGCTGCCAGACAGCGCGCCAGGTTGCGCCGGGACGGGACACGCCGACGACGCGAAACACCACCATTGGCGTGCCGACGAGTACGACGAGCAACAGCGCGAGCGTCAGCAGTCTGAGCAACTGCCGGCGGACGATCGAAAGGGACGACATGAGGGCCTGCCTGTTCAACCGGAGAAGTGGAGCCGCGCCCGTCCGGTGGCGCGCACGGTGAGGGTGGACCTGCCACCGAGGACGAGGAACACGGTCGGGCGCCGCTCGGTGACCGTCACCTCGACCACGTCGTCGCTGACGACGATTCGCAGGTCGGTCGGCGGGACGCCCTCGACGGCGGCGGCGAAGTAGACCGCGGCACGGGCGCGCAGTGGGTCGAGCGGCTCGTCGGGCCTCGCCGTGGCGACACCGGCTCGAGCCGCAGCCTCCGCGAAGTTCGAGGCGTGGCGGCGGGCGACCATCGCCCGACCGCCGTCCACGATCAGCCCGGCACCGGCGAGGGTGGCCACGAGGGTGATGACCAGCGCGAGAGACGCAGCCCCACGGTCCCGAGGGCGAGCATCGGCGCTCATCGCCGGTACCTGTCGACGACCTGCGTGTCGCCCATCACGACGGACCTCCGTCCGGGCGACCAGACGCCGGTCAACGACTGGTTCGACACGTTGCAGGACACGGACACGTGCACCGCACCGCCCTGCCACGTGCCCACCGCCGAGGCCCTCCAGGACATCGACAGATGCGCGCCGTCGATGCATCTGGCCCCGAGCGGTGACGTCTGCACCACCTGGGCGGCGGCCGCACGAGCCGCCGCCGGTCCAGAAGCCATCGACGCCGAGCGAGCCGCGGACTGCGCCACGTTGGCGACCTGCACCCCCGCAGCGTGCAGACGGCCGACAAAGCCGAGGAACAACACTGCGAGCACGCAGAACGCCAGCATGAACATCATCTCGACCGGCGAGGCCAGACCGCGTTCGTCGCGGAGGGAACGTCGCACGTCCATGTCATCGCTCCTTTGGTGTGACAGCGCGCACCGTCGCATGCATCCCGATGGCGGACGACGCCACACCGGGCGTCGGACCCGAGACGACCACCGTGATCATCGAGGTGCCCGTGCACCGCACCGATGCACCCCTGCCCCACCGGCCGGCGTGCTGGTCGATCATCCGCCTCGTCGCCGCAACACCCATCGCGCAGGTGCCGTCCTGCGCGGCGGCGACCCTCGCTCCCTCGGCGGCGGCATCGTCGAAGACGTTGCGCGCGTGCCAGTACGCGGTGGTCTCGAAGATCAGCACCAGCACCATCAGGAACGCCATCGACCCGAACAGCATCTGCACCGACACGTCGACCGAACCCTGGTCCACGACTCGCCCCGACCGCCTACGGCAGTACGCGGGCCTCACGGCGCGATCGGATCCGGCACTCGCGCCTTCGCGACGTTGAACTTGGCCTTGAAGAACGCAGCCGCCGCGAGCGCGACGACCGTGCCGACCGCCAGCCAGATCATCTTCGTGACGGCTTCGTCCACGCCGTCCTCGTCGGCCCGGTGATCCCAGGCATCGAGCACCCGATCGCGCACACCGATCGCCGACGTCTGCATCCACACTGCGAGGGGCAACCACATCTCAGCCATCTCGCGCTCCTCTCTCACTGTTGGTTCGTTGCACCGCTGCAGGGGTGCCCTGTCCGGCTCACCCGCCGAAGGCGTCGCTGATGCGTTGCGCCAGGGGGTAGGCCAAGAAGACGATCGTCGCGACGACGAAACCGATGGTGGGGCCGGACAAGTTGGCGTTGGCCCGGTCGGCCTCACGTTCCAACTCGTCCAATGCCTTGGCACGCATGCCGGCGGACAACGCAGCGACGGTGTCGCCGATCGCGACTCCCTGCAGCCCTTGCCGTTCGATCGACGCCGCGAACTCGCACAACTCGCGCACCCCGTACCGAGTGCCGACGGCGTCGATCGCCTCCCACACCGCCACTCCGCGCAACGGCGCGGTCGACAGCTCCTGACGAAGCTCGTCGAAACCCGGACCGGTCCCGACTTCGAGGGCGAAGCCGATCGACTCCTCCACGCTCTGATCGGTGGTGAGCCCGATGGCGACCAGTTGGACGAAGTCACCGGCGGCGCGGCGAAGGGTCTTGCGTCGGCTCGCCGCGTCGTTGGCCGTGCCCCGAACGATCGCCCACGCGCCGCCCGCTCCCGCGAGCGGCGCGACCACCATCGCGATGCCGGGCAGCACGCCCATCCCGAGGAGCGTCGCGACACCGAGGGCCACGATCGTGGTGGTCAGCAGCCCCGTCGTCAGTGCCCGGGTGGCGACATCGGTCGGGGTGGTACCGAGCAGCACGAGGTCGTCACCGAGGCTGGTCGCCACCCAACGCGACGCTGCGCCCTCGGCGATCGCCCATCTCGAGCCGCCGGCGCGATCGCCGACTTCGACGCCTCGCATCGCACGTCGCGCCTCGGCGACGGACGAGGGGGCACGGCGTAGGCCACGCACCACCGCGGCACCGGCGGCCGTCAACAACAGCGTGCACACGGCACCGACATGCAGCGGACTCATACCGCCACCCCCGAACGGTCGTCGGCGCGCCGAGCGCGTGCCGGCAGGTCGTAACGGCACAGCGAGCGCAACCAGAGCATGCAGCCCGTCCACATCGCGAGTGGCAGCGCGAGCACCACCTGACCGACTGCGGTCCCATACGGCTGCAGCAGGTCGCCACCTGCGAGACGTAGGTAGCCCACCAACGCCGCACCGATCAACACCAGGCGGCGCATCGAGCCCTGATAGATCGCGCGGGTGCGGTCGATGCGCTCGCGCGCCGTCACCTCATCGCGCGCCGCGGCCGCCAACGCCTGCACCGTGCCGTGCAACCGGCCGGCGCTGGTGGTGCCACCGACCACGAGGCGGATGGCAGCGATCGCCGCATCAGCGGTGGGATGAGCAAGTGCCTCGGCGAGGTCGTCCAACGCGTCCTCGGTGCGGAAGCCCTGGCGGCGGCGGTGAAGGAACTGCCGCAGCGGCACGGCGATCGCCTCCGGCGGACGTGCCGCCACGTGCTCGAGCGCTTCCTCGGCGCCCATCGACGAGCCGCGCAACGTGTCACGGAGGTCCTCCAGCCACTTCGCGATCCCCTCCACTCGGTGGCGTTCCTCATCGGCACGTCCGTCGTGCAGCAGCCGACCCCACAGGGCCGTCAGCAGCCCCGTGAGCACGGCCAGCAGGACCCACCCGGTGGCCAGCAGCACCGCGAACCCCGCCACCGCGGCAGCGACCAGCCGCGCCACGGCGATGTCCGCGAACATCGATGGCGTCGACGCGCTGGCGGCAGCGGTGCGCTCCGCCCGAGTCGCCACCGACGCCGCCTTCGAGAAGGCCACCAGCCCGGCGGTCAACAGCGCGACGACGAGAAGGGCGATCGGCCACGAGGGCCCAGCGGCGATCATGCCGCCACCTCCGATCGTTTGCGTCCACGCGGAGCTGTCCGGTCCGCCATCGCCGACTCGTGCCAGAGGGCCACCGTGAAGGACGGATCGGCGACCGCCAGCCGGTCGAGCATCCACCGCTGCGGCTCGCTCGCCGCGTGACCGCGCGGGTCGTCGGTACCGGGCTTCGGCGCCACGAGGCGATGGGTCACGAACCTGGCGCCGTCCTCCTCCACCGACGGCGCGACGATCTCGGTGACGTAGCGGCCGCGCCGGTTGTCGCCGTTGACGTGCACCACCAGATCGACGCTGCGGTACACCTGCCAGCGCGCCATCCGCAGCTCGATGCCGGAGTGATAGGCGATGAGCTCCGCCAGGCGCTCGAGGCCGTCCTTGGCGGAGCCGCCGTGGACGGTGGCCATCGCTCCCTGCCCGATCGACATCGCCTGCACCAGCGCGCCGCCCTCTGCGCCGCGAATCTCGCCGACGACGATCCAGTCGGCCCGCGTGCGCACGGCCGGCACCATCATGTCGTGACACGAGATGCCTGAACCGTCCACCGTGCTCGGGACACGCGCCTGGTACGCGTGCACGAACCGATGCGCTCCCATCGCCGCAAGGTTCAACTCGAAGTCGCTCTCGACGGTGACGATGACATCGTCCTCCGGCACCTCGTGCAACAGCGCGCGCAGCAGGGTGGTCTTTCCGGCGCCCATGCGACCACACACGAGGAGGTTCATGTCGGCGGCCACGGCCGCGCGCAACAACATCATCCCGGCCTCGTCGAGGGTGCCGCGCTGGGCGAGATCGCCGAGCGTCATCCCGAAGACGGCAGCGCGGCGAATGGTGACCAGCGGCCGCTGCACCACATCGAAGCCCTCTCCGTGGAACCGCACGCCCGGCTCGAGTTCGAGGTCCACGAACGGGTTCTCGCGGTTGAACGGTCGACGGCGCGCGGCCGCGGTGTCGTAGATGATCCGTTCGAGGTCTCGATCTCGGCGCACGAGCGGGCGCAGCAGCTGCTGCGATCCGTCACTCCGCTCGACACGCACCGGATCGCTACCGAACACCAGCACGTCGGTCACCGCGGAGTCGCGCAACACGGTGAGCAACCGAGGCAACCCGAACATCTCCGACACCACCAGGTCGACGAGCGCGTCCAGTTCCTCGCGCTGCAGAGGCTGTTGGCGCGCATGCATGCGCTGCTGTTCCAGTTCCGGCAGCACCACCCGTTCGAGCACGTCGCGGGTCGTCTGCTCGCGACGGTCACGTTCGGCCGGCGATTCGTCGCGTGCCGGTACCGGGAAGCGGTCACCCCACTGCCGCCGCACGTCGGCAGCCAGCAGATCGAGTTCGTCGTCGTGCATCACACCACCTCCAGGTGGAACAGACGGTCGGCCATCGCTCGAATCGCCGACATCAACGAGCTGCGGCGCAGCCTGCGGTCGTCCGCCACGGCACCTCGCTGGACGAGGTCGACGGTGATGGGTTCCCACGGCAGCCAGCCACCCCAACGATCGCCGAACTCCTCGGCGAGCGCGTGCGGCGCGAACGAGACGCCACCCGGCTGATCCACGGCGACCACCGCGAGCGAGGCATCGTCGAGCTCGGGCTCGGCGCTGGACACTCGACCCATGGCATCGACCCACTCGGCGGTGGCCACCGCAGCGCAGACCTCGGGTGACGTGACCACCACCAGAAGGTCGGCAATCGCGAGCAACGGCCACGAGGGACTGCCACCGCGCATGCGGCCGGCATCGACGACGACGATGCCGTCGAGGTCGGCGAGGCTCGGCACCCACGGCATCCGTGGCGTGTGGCAAGCGTGCGCCCTGAACGGGTCAGCAGGAGCAGCCACGACGCGGAGCGCGCCGTGATGATGCGCGTACGCCGCGAACGCATCGGCCCCGGTGCGGTCGTCGGGCGGGAAGCCAACTCGCTCGAGACCACCGAGTGCGGCGCCGTCGAGATGAATCCGGCCGGCCAGGACGCCGCCCGCCGGGTCCGCTTCGACCAACCACGCCGGTTGCTCGTCCGCGATCGCTGCAGCCAACAGCAGGGCGGTGGTGGTGGCGCCCACCCCGCGCCACGAGGTGACGGTGACGATCATGGCTCCACGATCCCTTGGTCGGTGGCGACGGGCGCCACGGTCGAGGCGGTGGCTGCGGAGCCGTCGCCGCTGGGGGTGACGGTCGACCCGGCGCCCACGAGCACGAGTTGCTCGTTGGCGGCCAGGCGAGCCACCTCCACTGCGCCCTCGGCCGGGGCGGCAAGGGTGAACGACCTGCTGCCTTCTGCGGTGTCGGCCGCATCCAGCACTCGCACCTCCACCTGCGTGACGTCCGCCGGATCCATCGACGCCGCGATCGCGGTGTCGCCCGGGCCCAAGTCGGCAGGGGCTCGCCCGGCACGTACGACGACACCCACCCGTTGCTCGCCCGGCGCCAGCGGCGAACCGTCGCGCCACATGCCGACGAGCAGTAGCGAGCCGGCCTGGAGGTCGACCGCAGCCACCCGACCGGCGACGTCGGCGAGTGACACGGCTGGCACGAGACCCTGGAGGTCGGTGTCGTACGCGATTCCCGTGACGGTGAGGTCGTCCGCCTGGATCGCCTGACCGGCGGGGACGTCCCGCACCAGTTGCACCACCTGCACCCTGGCCCCCGCGTTGGAAAGTGCCCACACCACGAGCAGGCCGGCCAGCACCACGAGTGCGCCGCCGAGCGCGACCCATTGTGTTCGGACGCTGCTGCGCACCTGACGGTCCATCTTCATCTCGTCACCTCACCCGGGCCAGCGGCCCCATCGTGGCCAGCACCGTTGCCACGGCCCAGCCGAACCAGAGCGACGGCCCGAGCGGCAGCGCGGCGCGGCGGCGGATGACGCCGACCATCGCCGCGGTGCCCGACGCGACCGCGATCGCGACCAGCGCGGCCGTCACGGCCAACACACCGGCGGCCGCGCCGACGACGCCGGCGGCCTTCACGTCGCCCAAGCCCACACCACCGCGGAGGCGGGCGGTGAGCATCAGCGCAAGCGCCACCAGTGCACCCATGCCGGCGCTCGCTGTCGTGGCCAGGCCATCGATGACAGCGCCCACGAACAGCGCAGCGGTCGCAAGCGCGAGCAGCCGATTGGGCAACCGGCGTTCGTGCACGTCGACCGACGCGGCGAGCGCCAGCAGCACACCGGCGATCGAGATCCCGATGCGGACCGACACTGCAGTCGGCGCCATCGCACCGAGGATCGGACTGGTTCCTGCGGCCAGGACCGTGGCACGACGGGCCGTCGGTGTCGCGTGGGACCACGCAACCATCACTCGCTCCGTCGTGCTGACCGGCCCAGCCTTCGCGACCTGCGTCGCGACGACAGCGCCCATGGCCATCACCTTCTCCTGTGACACGCACCGTAGGCGTGTGCGCCCTCTCCGTGAAGGGACCAAGGTCCCGAACCGCGGGTCGTCGAAGCGTTGCACGGCCATCACTGGGCACGGCGAGATCGGCGAATCGGCAAAGTTCCTCACCCGTCGGCATCGACGGGGTGCCGTGGACTCGGGCCGAACCGGGGCCAGAATGGGCGGATGCGCACCGTTCGACGGGTTCTGGTGGTGCTCGCGCTGGCCGTGGCGGGCAACGTCGTCGCCGTGTCGAGCGCGCACGCCGACGTCCCCGAGCTGGGCGATTGCCGGGCCGACGCCGAGCTGCGCGTCGGCAACAGCGGCGGCAGCGTCCTGTGCGTGCAATGGGCCCTGATGTGGCTCGGCTACTACAAGGGCATCGTCAACGGCCAGTACGACCAGGCGACGGCCGACGCGGTCATCAAGTTCCAGATCGACAACCCGCCCCTGTCGGTCACCGGCAACGCGAACGCGCAGACGCTGATCGCGATGAACAACTACTCGGGCGTCGACAACGCTCCGCCGCCCGCGTGCGCGGCCGACGCGCCGGTGAAACCCGGCGACCGCAGCCCGTCGGCCGAGTGCGTGCAGCAGACACTGAAGAGCAAGGGCCTGTTCAACGGCGCGGTCGACGGCGCCTACGGCGATGACACCAAGGCCGCAGTGAAGGCGTTCCAGCTGTCGAACCCGCCCCTGTCGGCCAGCGGCGTCGCCGACCAGTCGACGCTCGCCGCGCTCGGCGTGTGGAGCGGTTTCAACAAGGAAGCCGTGCTGCTCGACACGGCCTGGTGGCCGGCGAACTTCCAGGCCGAACCGAACTGGCGGGTCGCCGGCGGCATTCCCGTGTACGGCAACCGCAAGCCGTGCTCGCGAGCCGACGCCGACACGATCGCGCTCGAGTTCGCGAAGGACGGCGCCGACGCGGCGACGCAGCAGTACTTCATCTACATCGCCTCACGCGAGGGCAACTGCAACTACACGGCCGTGAACATCAACCCGGCGACGAAGGACGACTCGCACTGCACGTTCCAGATCAACGCCCTCGCCGGCGTGTTCGAGCCCAGTGGCGAACTGGGCCGCCGCGGCTGGACGAAGGACAACATCAAGGCGAGCATGCAGGCGTGCGCCGACGCGGCGAGCGACCTGTGGGTGTACTGCGCTCGCGGTCCGTGGACCCCGCCGTATTCGTGCGCCCCGCCCTGGGCGGGCGACCTCGGCCCCGAAGGCGACATCTAGCCCCGCTCCACCGAACTTAAGTTCGGCGGGAGGGGTCAGGACAGGAGGGCGGCTTCGCCGGCGTGGACCTGGGCGGCGTAGACGCCGTTGCGGCGCATCAGCTCGTCGTGGGTGCCCTGCTCGACCACACGACCACCATCGAGCACGACGATGCGATCGGCGTCGCGGATGGTGCTGAGGCGGTGCGCGATCACCAGCGCGGTGCGGCCCTGCAGCGCCGTCTCGAGCGCCGCCTGCACCGCGGCCTCGTTCTCGTTGTCGAGGTGGCTGGTCGCCTCGTCGAGGATCATCACCGCCGGGTTCTTCAGCAGCAGACGGGCGATGGCCA
>JBMOGW010000107.1:0-11881 GCA_049318165.1 Ilumatobacteraceae bacterium | reverse complement strand
GCTCAGGGTGCCAACGCCGCATCGACGGCAGCGAGCGCGTGGAGGCGTGTCGTGGCGTAGTACGGCACCTGCACGTGCCGGGGTCCCACCAGCAGTTCGATCTCGGTGCAGCCGGCGATGATGCCCTCGCAGCCACGTTGGACGAGATGGTCGATGACGGTGAGGTAACGCTCCCGGGACTCGTCGCGCACCACGCCGCGCACCAGTTCGTCGTAGATCACGTCGTGAACGACCGTCCGTTCGTCGTCGTCGGGGATCTCCACGTGGATGCCGTGCAACTGCTCCATGCGCTCCCGGTAGAACGGGCGCTCCATCGTGTAGCGGGTGCCGAGCAGGCCCACCGTGCGAATCCCGTCGTGGCGGATCGCGGCCGCGGTGGCATCGGCGATGTGCAGCACCGGCACATCGGTGGCCGACTCGATCGCCTCGAACACCTGATGCATCGTGTTGGTGCACAACACCAGCAGTTCGGCCCCCGCCCCGGCGAGCGCGCGGGCGGCATCGGCCAGCAGCCGTCCCGCCGCATCCCAGTCGTCGCGTTGCTGCAGCGCCTCGACCTCGGCGAAGTCGAACGAGCGGATCACCAGATCAGCCGAGTGCACCCCGCCCAGGCGGGCGCGCACCGCTTCGTTGATGATGCGCTCGTATTCGATCGACGACTCCCAGCTCATTCCACCGAGCAGACCGATGCACCTCATCGATCCCCAGCGTACGGCGGCGTCATGCCCGCCGGAGTGGCTCCAACGCCGAGAGGTAGTCGGCGAGCCTGGCTGCGATCTCGAACGGAGCGTCGAGGTCGTCGTCCCCGGGTGGCTCCCAGATTTCCGAGATCCGGCGCCAGCGGTCGGCGCCGATGAACACACCCGCGATGGGTTCGCCGCCCAGGTCTTTCCGCCAGACCTTCTCCTTGGCGAGCAGGCGACTGAGCACGGCGTCGTTCGCTTCCACCTTCGGGTACTCGACGTGGAACCCGACCTCCAGCACGACGGCGCCGTCGACGCGGACGAGCTGTGCCTCGTAGTGCTCGCGGGTCGCATCGTCGTACCAGGCCTTGACGCCGCGCGGGTGAGCGGTCGAGTGGAGCCTGCCATCGACGTCGATGACGAAGCCCTCCAGCACGTACTGCACCTGATGGAACAACGTCGGGTCCACCGTCGGCACACTACGCGCCGTCCTCCCACGGGGGGACGACGGCGTGCCGGAGGGCGGATACGGTGCCGTCGTGCTGGCGGTCGCCTGTCACGGGGTCGTGACGCCAAGGAGCCGTGACACCAAGGAGTCATGACACCGAAGCTGTCACGGCCGGACCTCGATGCGTCGTGGTCGAGCGGTGACAACGTCGGCGCAGCGTGGCGTGACGCGGGTCAGTCGTGGACCGGGCGGGCGTGGCCCGACAGTGACGCGATGACGGTCCACGCCGCGTCCTGCGCCGGCTCGTGGCCGGTGACGGCCACGAGGAACGGGTCGCGGTCGATCGCCAGCAGGCTCCCGTCGGTGGCGGCCTTCACCGTCGCCGTGCGGGGGACGTCGGCCAGCAGGGCGATCTCGCCGAACCCGTCGCCACGGCCGATGGCGCTCAGCGCCGCACCACCCTGGCTGACCTCGAAGCGGCCGTCGACGACGGCGTAGAACGCATCGCCTGGCTCGCCCTCGGTGATGATGGTGGTCCCTGCCGACGCGGGCACCTCTCGTGCGCTGCGTGCGACCGCCTCGAGCGACCAGACCGGCAGAGGGGCGAACACGGGCAGCAGACGCAGCAGGCTCATCTCCACGACGGGGACGTCCGCTGCGCCGTCGGCCTTGCGCAGCGAACCGGCCAGGCTGACGGTGGCGATCGCGAAGATCGCGCCGATGCCGATCAGTGCGGCCGTGGCGCCCGACCACGCGATCAACAACTGCGCGACCAGCGAGCCGACGAGCCCGCCGACCCCGGTGAGCGTCTCGATGGCACCGAACACGCTGGCCAGCTCGGACGGTGGCGCCGACCGTTGCAGCAGCACGCGTGCGAGCACGTCGAGCAGACCACGACTGAGACCGATGATCGGGATCAGGACGAGCGCGGTGGCGACCGTGATCACCCAGCCGAGCAGCATCGACGCGAGGGCGATCGTGCCGAGGCAGAGCAGCAGCAGCGGTGCGACCCGTGGCCGGCGGGCGGCTCGCCCCGACACGGCGGAGCACAGGAACGACCCGAGGCCGAACAGCACGCTGAGGATGCCGGCGCCTGCGCTGCCGAGGTCGATGTGCTCGGCGGCGATGACGACCCAGATGATGTCGGCTGCGCCGACGACGATGCACTGCACCATCGACACCATCAGGACGCCGCGGGAGCCCGGGCGGCGGATGACGCGGGCGATGTCGGCGAAGGGGCCCAGCACGACGCTGCGCAGGCCTGGCCGTTGGGCCGTCGCCGCATCCGGGGCGACGGCGGCGGGCGGCCCGTTCCACGACGACGGGACCGAGAGTACGAGCCCGATCACGGTGATCGTGGCCGAGCCGGCGAGGGCGGCCCCCGGTCCGCCGAGGGCGAGCAATCCGGTGGCGAGCAGCGGCCCGAGGAACAGCGCCGCCGTGTCGCCGTAGCCCACCCACACGTTCGCGGTCGTGAGCTCGCGCGAAGTCCGCACCAGGGCGGGGAGCAGCACGGCCGCGGCGGGACGCAGCGCGGTGGCCGACGTGTAGCACACCATCACGCCGAGAACGGCGAGCCACACCGGCCCCTCGGCGGCGGCGGTCGCAGCCGCGAGCGCCAGCCCGAGGGCCTGGCAGGCCATGCCGATCAGCCGCACCCTGCCCGGCGGGTGCCGCTGCGCGATCCGTGCCGTCACCGGCGACAGCACCAGGTACGGGCTGATCGCGACGAACGACGCGATGCCCACGGCGGTGGCGCCGGCTTGTTCGTAGGTGTAGACGAGCAGCGCGATCAGCACACCCCACTCGCCGAACGTCGCGAGTGCATGCCCTGCCAGGTAGGGCACGAGACGCCGGCTCGGCCGCGTGTGCGTCCGCGCGCCGACGCGCGGCATGCCGCCATCACGCTCAGGCGTCGAGTCGGGGTCGATCGTCATTGCTCCCGTTACCGCGGCGCCGTGTCGGGGTGGCGCCGCCACCCCGACACTAGAGGAGGCGTGAAGGGCCCCAGTCGTGGAGCTTCTTCGCGGCCGTGCCGTACTGACCCAGTTGGAAGACGGCGCCGCCTGCGGGGGAGAACTCGAACGAGTCGAACGGCTCGGCGAGCATCGCGTCGAGGTACTCGCGAGTCGCGATACCGGTGGTGACGTGCGCGCTGAAGTTCTCGCCCGTCGATGCGGGGACGAACGTCGAGACGTACTCGATGAGCATCGGGTCGATGACCGGATCCTGCGGCGTCGTGACGAACGCGTCCGAGTCGCCCGTCGGGACGGTGAACGGAGCGACGGCGGCGATGAGTTCCTGCTGGAGTTCGACCAGCGCCGGGTGCGGCTTGGCGACGATGCCGGCGAGTCCGATGGGGCCGCTGGGAATGTAGTAGTAGCGGTACGCCTCGAGGCGGAAGTGGCGCACGTCGGTGGCGGCGAACACGTCGCCCGCTGCGGCGTAAACCCTGTCGAGATCCGCAGTGCGGACGAATCGTTGGATCAGCGTGACGTGCGGGTGATGCCGGTCGTCCAACGCGAAGCCGTGCGGGAAGACGCCGAGCAGTCGGGCGTTGTTGGCCGCAGCCCGCTGCACCATCGTGGCGTCGGGCTCCAACAGCACGTTGATGGCCGTGATCGAACTCGCGTCGCTCATGGCGACCTCCTTGGCTCTAGGTCGGTTCGGGAAGGAAATCGTTGAGGGTCGCCATCGACTCCAGGTGCTGCACGTCGCGGAAGTCCTCGTGCTCGCGCTGGATCCTCGCCAGCGACAGCGTGTCGAGATCGACCGAATCGAGCGTGGCCATCGACAACTCGCCGACGCGGTGATACCCACGGTCGATCTCCCGCCGCACCGCCGCCACCGAACCGGCCCGATCGCCCAGTCGCCCGTTGCCGCGGTACCCGAAACCCTCGACGAGGTTGGCGGTGATGCTCGCCTGGAAGCCGGTGCGCCAGAGGAGCTTGTCGCTCGCCGTGGCCAGCACCTCGGGGCTCATGCCCAGCACGAAGTTCTCCTGCTGCCGGGCCCACGGCTTGACCACCGAGTTGGTGAGCACGTACCGGAAGTCGTCGGAGTGATTCACGGCGCCGCCGTGCAACAACCGGCCGTCGAACATCAACACGGTGCCGGCAGCCGCCTCGAGGTTGATCGGACGGGGCAGGGGTCCGTACAGCCCGGTTCCGGGCGTGCCGTTGGCGCGATGCGAGCCGGGCACCAGCAGCGTGCCGCCGTTGTGTTCGTCCACGTCCTGCAGCACGTACATCGTGTTCACCAGGATCGGCGCGTCGTGCGTGTGGATCGGCGCGATCCAGGTCTGGTCCTGGTGCATCGGCTGCGGGTGGCAGCCCGGGTACGAGATGTTGGCCAACAGGCTGAAATGGTTCCAGCCCGGTCCCAGCGTCTCGTCGAGCAGGCGCTCGATCACCGGTCCGGCCTGCACGGCGGCGGGGTCGTGTTCGAGCAGCCCGACGAAGTCGGCGCCCTTGTTGACGAGCGACCACACGTGCTGCTGCGACTCGACGAGATACGCGATGCCGAGTGCCCGCTCGGCTGCGGCCTGATCCTGCACGCGGCCGCGAATGCGCGCGCACTGCTCGGACGACAGGCCGTCCTCGATGAGGCAGAAGCCCCACTCGAACAGGTCGCGGCGTAGCTGCTGCAAGTCCTTCGTGGGAGAGGGCAGCGCAATGTCACGCCAGTACTCGTGCTTGCGGGCCACGGTCGTGTCGTAGTACCAGCCCTCACCCCAGGCCAGCGGCTCTCCGGCCTTCGGCGGCTGCAACCACATGTTGTTCAGGTAGATCGACAGGTACGGCTCGCCGCTGCGCAGGAACGCGGCATACGGCTGGAACGCGTCGACCGATGCGGCCTCGACACCCTCGCGACTGAACTCGTGCGGCACCACGTGGGACCCCCTCCCTGAATGCGCGGGAGCTTAGCGGTGGGCGATGTCGAGGCTGGCGGGTGACTTCCGACGATGACCTACGATGCCGCCGATGAGGGCGGTGACGATCGAGCCGGGGGTCGCCGACAGCGTGCGGCTCGACGACATCGACGAACCGGACCCTGCGACGGGCTCGGTGTTGGTGGAATCGGTCGTCGTGGGCGTGTGCGGCACCGACGCCGAACTGGTCGCCGGCATCCACGGGTGGGCGCCGCCAGGACGCGCGCGCATGGTGCTGGGCCACGAGTCGCTCGGCCGCGTGCTCTCGGCAGAACCGGGCAGTGGTCTGACGGTCGGCGATCTCGTGGCGGGCATCGTGCGCCGCCCCGACGCCCGGCCGTGCCCGAACTGCGCGGTCGGCGAGTGGGACATGTGCCGCAACGGTGAATACACCGAACGTGGCATCAAGTCGCTCGACGGCTTCATGTCCGAACGGTGGCGCATCGAGCCCGAGTACGCCGTCCGCGTCGACCCGACACTGGGCGACCTCGGGGTGTTGCTGGAGCCGACGAGCGTGGTCGCCAAGGCCTGGGAGCAGATCGACGCCACCAGAGCGCGAGCCGTCTGGGATCCGCACCGGGTGCTCGTCACCGGCGCCGGCCCGGTGGGGTTGCTCGCCGCAATGATGGCGACGCAGCACGGGTACGAAGTGCACGTGCTCGACACGGTCACCGATGGGTCGAAGCCCGACGCCGTCCGAGCCCTCGGCGCCACCTATCACGCCGGTTCCGTTTCCGACATCGGCTTCGAACCCGACGTCGTGGTCGAGTGCTGCGGCGACGGCCAGGTGGTGGTGGACGCGCTCCATCAGGTGGCCCGCGGTGGCGTGGTGTGCCTCATCGGGTCCGGCGTCGGCGGTCGAACCAGCGGCCCTGGCGCGGCGGATCTGGCCACGAAGCTGATGCGCAGCAACAACGTCGTGGTGGGCATCGTGAACGCGAACCGTCGCCATTTCGACCGGGCCGCGCTCGCCCTGGCGGCGGCAGACCGCGAGTGGCTGGCACGGCTGATCACCCGCCGCGTGCCGGTCGAGCGGGTCGCCGAGGCGTTGCGCCGCGAACCCGGCGACATCAAGGTGGTCGTCGAGTTCGGGGACCGCGCGTGACCGGGGTGCCCGCCGGCCCACCGGCGGTCGCGGTCACCGACGAACAGTTGGTGCTCGGTGAAGGTGTGCGCTGGGATGCCCGCCGCAGCGAGCTGCTGCGCCTCGACATCCTCGAGGGGCGTGTGTTCCGCGACCGTGTTGCCGACGACGGATCGCTCGTGCCCGTGCAGCAGTACCGGCTGCCCTTCACGGTGGGTGCCATCGCGCCGGTCGAGGGCGACGACGGGTGGGTGCTCGCGGCCGCTCGCGGCGTGCATCACCTCCGCCCCGACGGCGCACACCGGATGATCGTGGGACTGGTCGGTCCCGGGACACGCATGAACGACGCCACCTGCGACCCGCAGGGCCGGATGTGGGCAGGTGCCATGGCCGAGGACCACGCCGCGGGTGGCGGCGCGTTGTTCCGGGTGGACGGTGACGGCGAGGTGGAACAGGTGCTCGACGGGCTGACGATTCCGAACGGCGCCGGCTGGAGCCCCGATGGGCGCACGATGTACTTCATCGACAGTGGCCCGCGCACCGTGCATGCGTTCGACTTCGACGGCGACACGGGCGCCATCACCAACGGCCGCGTGGTGGTGCGCATCCCCGACGACCTGGGCGGTCCGGACGGCATGACGGTCGATGCGGCAGGCGACCTGTGGATCGCCGTCTACGGCGGGGCGCAGGTGCGGCGACACGCACCCGACGGGTCGGTGGTGGCCGTGTACCCCGTGCCGGCGACGCAGACCACCTGCTGCGCGTTCGCCGGCGACCGGCTCGACCGGCTGTACGTCACCACCGCCACCGAGTTCTGGACCGACGAGCAACGGCGCGCCTCGCCCGGCGACGGGCTGGTCTACCGCGTCGACGCGGTCACCGGCGTGACCGGCCGGCCCGCGGCCGCGTTCGTCCCCGAGCCGTCGTGGTGGGCGTCGGTCACCGGCGTTTGAGGCTGGGTCGCCGACGCGACCGTCAGGGGTGCAGCACGTGCGCGGTGTCGGGGCGGGTGCGGTTCTCGAGCGCCTCGGTGTACACCTCTCCGACGGCCTCGGGGCCCGTGTGGTGCTCGATGGTGATCCAACCGGCGACGCGCTCGATGAACGGACCCCACACCGCGGCGAGCCGCTCGTCGATGGCGCCGGGGCCCCACTCAGCGCGGCGCTTCTCGATCTGGGTGGGGGCGAAGAACATCGCCGGCGCGGGACCGGGTAGGGCTTCGGCGCGTCCCCGCTGCGCGTCCCAGTGGGTGAGGCCGACGATCGCCGAGTGCATCAGGTCGTCGCCGTAGTGCTCGTGCACGGCGCGCACCACCGACGCGTTGCCGCTCATGTCGACGAACACGGCTCGGCCGTCGGGCAGCGATGCGATGTCGTCGTAGGTGACGACCTGGTCGTAGCAGCCGAGCCCTTCGACGAAGGCCACGTTGCCGGGCGAGGTGAGCCCGATGACGGTCACGTCCCCTCGTGCGCGCAGCAGGTGCGCGGTCCCGAACGCCGTCTTGCTCGACGCGCTGCCGAGCACCACGGTGGAGGCACCGAAGAAGCCGTTGTCGGTCAGGAAGTCGTCGATGACGAACGACGTGAAGAACAGCGGGCGGTACAGCATCTGCTCGGCCTCGAGGTCGGCGCGGTAGCCCGGTGAGGCGCCGCAGCGTTCGTACGCGTTGTACACCGGCGGCAGTGACGCTCGGTGCGCTGCGCCGTCGGACAGCGAGCCGCCCGACACACGCGTCGGCCGGATCACCAACTCGGTCGACATCGGCAAGTAGCCGAACAGCCGCTCGCCCTCCTCGACGCCGGCACAACGCGACTCGACGACGTCGGCGAAGCCCCACACCGGCACCCGGCCCCAGTGCACGCCGTCCCCTCGATCGGGAGCGGGGAAGAACGTCCAGTAGCCGATCATGTCGCCGGCCGCGGCGTAGGTGACGTTGTTGGCGGTGAACCCGAACGCGTCGACCCGCAGGCGCACTTCACCGTCCTCGAGCGGCGCAGGGGCGAACTCCTCCACACACGTCGTGCGGAAGTCGCCGCGGTCCACCAGGAAATGCCAGTTGCCCATTGCCTGACCGTACCGCCCCCCGAAGGCGCGCACGGATAGCGTCTGCCGCGTGTCGCCCAGTCGTGTGGTCGTGATCGGTGCCGGGCTCGCCGGTCTCAGCGCCGGCCGCCTGCTCGCCGACCAGCACGAGGTGCTCGTGCTCGACAAGGGCCGTGGTGTCGGCGGACGCATGGCCACCCGACGCATCGGTGAGGCAACGCTCGATCACGGTGCGCAGTTCCTCACGACGCACACCGACGAGTTCGCCGCCGTGGTCAGCGGCTGGGGCGATGCCGGCCTGGTGCAGCCGTGGTTCCACGGACAGGTGGGCCCGACCGGTGTCGCCGACCCCGATGGCCACCCGCGTTATCGCGGTACGCCGACGATGAACGCGATCGCCCGTTCGCTCGCCGACGGACTCGACGTGCGCACCTCCGCAGCGGTGCGCAGCGTGCGGCTCGACGGTGACGGGTGGGTGGTGTCGACCGAGACCGAGCAGTTCCGGGCCGATGCGGTGCTGTTGACGGCTCCGGTCCCGCAGTCCTTGGCACTCCTCGACGCAGGCGGCGTGCCGCTCGACCACGGCGACGCCGAAGCGCTGCAACGGATCGCCTACGCCCCGTGCATCGCGGTGCTCGCCGTCCTCGACGGCCCATCAGGTCTGCCCGAACCCGGTGCCGTGCGGCGCACCGACGGTCCCATCGACTGGATGGCCGACAACCAGCGCAAAGGGACGTCCGCGGTCCCGGCGGTCACCGTGCACACGTCGGCTGCGTTCAGCCGGCTGCACTGGGACGACCCCGACGATGCCATCGTCGAGCAGGTGATGACGGCCGCCGGTCTGGCGAGCCGCCCCCTCGCCGGGCTCGTGCAGGTGCACCGGTGGCGCTTCGCGAAACCCGAGGTGGGTCACCCGAGCCGGTCGCTCCTGGCACGCGGGGTGCCGCCGTTGGCCTTCGCGGGCGACGCCTTCGCCGGCGCCGCCGCTGAAGGTGCGGTGCTGTCGGGCACCGACGCGGCCCACCGGCTGTTCACCCAGCTGTAGGCCCAATGGTGACGCGCGTCCCGGAATCCACTGCCAAGATGCGTCCCATGACCACGCCACCCCCCACGATCGAGGCGACGGGCATCGCCAAGCACTTCGGCGACGTCCACGCGCTCGACGGTCTGGACCTCGTAGCGCCTGCGGGTTCCGTCACCGCCATCCTCGGGCCGAACGGCGCCGGCAAGACCACCTTCGTGAAGGCGGTCGCCACCCTGCTCCGACCGGACGCCGGCCACCTGCGGGTCGCAGGCATCGATGCCATCGCGCACCCCGAGCAGGTGCGACGCGTGATCGGCCTCGCCGGTCAGACCGCTGCGGTCGAACCGGCACTCACCGGGCGCGAGAACCTGGTCATGATCGGGCGTCTCTTCGGCCACACCAAGGAGGACGCACGGTCCGCGGCCGAGGCCGTCCTGCGCGAGATCAACCTGCTCGAGGACGCGGACCGACCGGCGAAGGGCTACTCCGGCGGCATGCGCCGCCGGCTCGACCTCGGCGCCAGCCTGGTCGGTGCACCCAAGGTGCTGCTGCTCGACGAACCGACGACCGGCCTCGACCCCCGCACGCGTCTCGACCTGTGGGAGTCCATCCGCCAACTCGTCGCGGGTGGCACCGACGTCCTGCTCACCACGCAGTACCTCGAGGAGGCCGACCAGCTGGCCGACCACATCGTCATCATCGACCACGGGCACGCGATCGCCACCGGTACCCCCACCGAGTTGAAGTCGCTCGCCGGCAGGGACGTCGTGGAGGTGCGCGCTCGCCACTCGGCCGACGTCGCGGCCGTGGCCGAGGTGCTCGCCCCACTCGGCACCGAGGCCCCGCACATCGACGAACCGGCGCGACGGGTCAGCGTGCCCGTGATCGACGGCACGGGTCGACTGGCCGACGCCGTGCGCGGCCTCGCCGACCGATCGATCGAACTCGACGACGTCGGTCTGCGACGACCCACCCTCGACGAGGTCTTCCTCACCCTCACCGGAGCACACGCGTGAACATCCGATCCATCACCGCCCCGGCCCATCCGCCCACCGCATGGGCCACGGCGTCCGCCTACGCAGGCCGCACGGTGCGGCAGTACGTGCGCACACCGCAGTTGCTCGTGGTCAATGCCGTCACGTCGGTCATGTTCCTGCTCATCTTCCGCTTCGTGTTCGGCGGCGCCATCCAGACGGGAGGCGTCGAGTACGTCGACTTCCTGATCCCCGCGTTGGCGGCCGTCAGCGGACTGTTCGCCAGCGGCGTGGTCGGCGTCGCCGAGGATGCCGAGGGCGGCTTCTTCGACCGGCTCCGGTCGTTGCCGGTGCCGCGTGGCGCGGTGTTGCTCGGCCGGTCGCTCGCCGACACGGCGCTCATCATGTGGGGCACCGTCATCACCGTGGTCGTCGGCTTCATCGTCGGGTTCCGAGTGGGCGGCAGCACCCTGGGCGCGATCGCCGCGCTCGGCCTGTGCGTGGTGTTCGCGGCCGCGTTCTCGTGGCTGCAGATCTTCCTCGGGCTCGTCGCCGGTACGGCCCAGGCCGCGCAGGGACTGTCGTTCGCGGTGTTCCCGTTGATCTTCGTGTCCAGTGCCTACGTGCCGGTCGAATCGATGCCCGGATGGCTGCAGCCCATCGCCGAGAACCAGCCCGTGACCGCGATGGTGGGCGCCGTGCGTGCGCTGACGCTCGGTGGCGACACCGAGGCACTGCTCGGTCACACCACCTCGTGGTTCGTGGTGCGCTCGCTGCTCTGGTCGGCAGCGATCTTCGTGGTCTTCGGTGCGCTGGCGACACGCCGGTTCACCAAGACCTGATCGTCGAGCCACTGAGCGACGCCGCCCGACCCTGCGACTTCGGGTTCCGCGGTCGCCTCCGCTAGTACGAGGGGCGTGACCCACGACCACGCCGCGCCGAAGCCTGTCCGCGAAGAGCGGCAGCCACCGCGCGATGGCGTCGAGGAAGTCGCGCCGGGCATCCTGCGGCTGCAGTTGCCCATCTCGCTGCCCGGTCTCGGCCATGTGAACTGCTACGCGATGGAGGACCGCCGCGGGATCACGCTCGTCGACCCCGGGCTGCCCGGGCCGAAGACCTGGCGCGAACTGCAACGCATCATGAAGACCGGCGGTCTGCCGATCGAACGCGTGCACTCGGTGGTCATCACCCACTCCCATCCGGACCACTTCGGTCAGGCGGGCCAGTTCCGCAAGCGGTTCGGTGCGGAGGTGATCACACATCGGGCGTTCCGCACCTTCCTGGATCCGGAAGCCGAGGACCAGGAGAGCGCCGACGACCTCGACGTGATCGACGGACCGGTGAAGGCGAAGATCGAGTCGTTGCAGGGCCAGGACCTTCGCCGGGGCCCGTTCGCCAAGCAGACCCCGTGGGGCGGCGACCCGTACTCGATGCCGCGTGCACGCCGGTTGCGCTACTGGGCGATGCGCAAGGCAGCGGGTCGCTTCGTCGCCACCCCCACCCCCACCCGCCGCGTCGAGGACGCACAGGTGATGGAACTCGGTGGCCGCGAATGGGTGGCGGTGCACACGCCGGGCCACACCATCGACCACCTCTGCCTCTACGACCCGGCCGGCGGCGTGATGATCAGCGGCGACCACGTGCTGCCCACCATCACCCCGCACATCTCCGGGTTGGGCACCACGGTCGATCCG
>JBMOGW010000106.1:0-11964 GCA_049318165.1 Ilumatobacteraceae bacterium | reverse complement strand
ACGGGTTCTTCGACCTCGCGTTCTGGAACAAGATCGCCTCGGTCGGCTCGTTCGTGATCGCCACCGGTGTGTTGCTCTTCGTGATCAACATCATCGTGACGGCGATCAAGAAGGAGAAGGCGCCGCTCGATCCGTGGGACGCCCGCACCCTGGAGTGGCTGACCGCCAGCCCGCCCAAGGAGCACAACTTCGACCGCATCCCGACGGTGCACGCGCTGGACGAGTTCTTCCACCGCAAGTACGAAGAGGTGGAGACCGAGGACGGCACCCGCCTGGTGAAGGTGAAGACCGCCGAAGAGCTGCTGGCCGTGGAAGAGGCCAACGCCGATCACCACATCCACCTGCCGTCGCCGTCGTACTGGCCGATCGTGCTGTCGGCCGGCCTGCCGATCATCGCCTACGGCGTGATCTTCAACCTGCTGCTCTGCTTCGTCGGTCTGGCGATCGTCCTGTTGGCGATCTTCGGCTGGTGCCTCGAGCCCTCCGTGGCCGACGACAGCGATTACGACCCGCCGACCGGTGGGGACACGACGAAGGAGTTGGCGACCCTTGGCTGACATCGCCGTCCACACGGACACCCATCACGAGGGGTACGAGGATCACGCGCCTCACGCCACCTCCACCGGGCTCAGCAACAACAAGCTGGCCATGTGGCTCTTTCTCGGCAGCGAGTGCCTGCTGTTCGGTGGCCTCATCTCCACCTACATGCTGTATCGCGGCCGCCACGAGAACGGCCCCGGTCCGGACCAGATCTTCGACATCCCGCTCACCTCGGTCAGCTCGTTCATCCTGCTGATGAGTTCGCTCACGATGGTGCTCGCGGTGAACTCGGCCAAGCGAAAGGACGACCGCAACACCAACCTGTGGCTGGTCATCACTGCGCTGCTGGGTGCACTGTTCGTCGGCGGTCAGGTCTACGAGTTCACGGCCTTCTACAACGAGGGCTTGGGCTTCACGACGAGCCTGTTCGGCTCGAGCTTCTACACGCTCACCGGCTTCCACGGTGTCCACGTCGTGCTCGGCATCGTCATGCTGCTCGTCCTCGTGGCCATCAACAACCGTGACCGCATCACCGGCGACAAGGCCGAGGTGGTCGAACTGGTCGGTCTCTACTGGCACTTCGTCGACGTCGTGTGGGTCATCATCTTCACGCTCGTCTACCTGATCCCGTCCTGAGGTCCGACCCATGACCAGCACCACCGACCACGTCGAGCACGCATCGGAAGGCGACCACGCCGAGCACCACGGCCACGACGGCCATGTGCCCAGCGACGGCTACTTCGTCCGCATCGCGCTCATCCTTGCGCTCGTCACCGCGCTCGAGACCTCCACCTACTGGTGGGGCGACTGGTTCGGCGGCAACCTCGACCGGGCCGTCGTGCCCGCACTGTTGATCATGATGGCGATCAAGTTCGTCATGATCGTGTCGGTGTTCATGCACCTGAAGTTCGACAGCAAGATCTTCAGCTTCATGTTCTACACCGGCCTCGTGCTGGCGATCTTCGTGTACCTGGTCTTCCTCTTCACCTTCCAGTACTTCCGGAGCTGAGTGATGGCGGCCGCGGTGTACGCGGACCCGTGGCGGTTCGAGGCGAACCCGGAGGTCTACCTCCTGGTCGCCTTCCTGGTGGGCGCGTACGTCTACATGGTCCGCAACATCGGACCGGAGGCCGTGCCGGCGGGCACGCCCGTCGTGACACGCAGGCAGAAGGTCTGTTTCGTCGCGTCGATGGTGATCCTCTTCGTCGCCGCCACGTGGCCGGTCCACCAGATCGGTGAGGACTACCTGTACTTCATGCACATGCTGCAGCACTTTGCGTTCAGCTACGTGCTGGCACCGCTGATCCTGCTGGCGACGCCTGAATGGTTGCTGCGTGCGCTGATCGGCAACGCGCGCACGTACCGGGTGGTGCGGTTCTTCGCCAAGCCCGTCGTCGCCGGCGTGATCTTCAACCTCGTGGTGATGGTGCTGCACATCCCGGGCATGGTGAACACCTCGACCGAGAACGGCACACTGCACTTCGCGCTGCACGCGTTGGTGGTGGTCACCGCCGTGATGATGTGGATGCCGGTGTGCGGACCGATCCCCGAGTTCCAGATGGGCTCGGGCGGGAAGATGATCTATCTGTTCCTGATGAGCGTGGTGCCCACCATCCCCGCCGCGTGGCTCACGTTCGCCGACGGCGTGGTGTACTCGCACTACGGCCGCCAGCCGGTGCGCGTCTGGGGTATCGACCCGATCGACGACCAGCAGCTCGCTGCCGTGATCATGAAGATCGGCGGTGGCATGTATCTGTGGACCATCGTCATCGTGATGTTCTTCCGGCGCTTCAGCGTCGACGCGTCGTCGTACAAGCGCTCGGCGAGGATTCCGTCGGCGGAGATCACGGGTCACGACGAGAAGACGCTCACCTTCACCGAGGTCGAGGCGGTGTTCGAACGCGCCGAGGCGCCGGTCGAGCCACCAGCCGACCGGCGCCTGCAGCGCTGAAGGGAACGGTTCACCGCCGATCCGAGCGGCACCGGGTGAGCGACGAGCGCCACCGATGCCGCCCGGCTGGCGGGGGGACGGAGATCAGTTCGCCGGGCGCTCGGCGAGTGTGAGTTCGAACGTGGTGGGAGACCCGTCGCGCTCGACGGTGATCGTCACCTTGGTGCCGGGCGCCAGCGACTGCAGCACCGACGAGAGCTGTTCGGTCGTCGACACCGCCTTGTCGTTCACCTTGGTGATGATGTCGCCTTCCTCGAGGCCGGCATCCGAGGCCGGGGTGTCGGGCTGCACGGCGACGATCGCGATGCCGTCCGGCGTCTGCGACAGGTTGACGCCGATGTAGCCGATCTTCGCCGCCGTGACCTCGCGGCCCGCCTTGAGGTCCTCGAGGAGCGGTTGGACGGTGCCGACGGAGATGGCGAAGCCGATGTTCTGAGCATCCGGGATGCCGGCTGAGTTGATGCCGACCAGCTCGCCGCGGGAGTTGACGAGCGCACCACCGGAGTTGCCGTGGTTGATCGCTGCGTCGGTCTGGATGAGGCCGCGCAGCGTCACACCGGAGTCGACGGTCAGCGAGCGGTCGAGCGCCGAGATGATGCCGGTGGACACCGTCGGGGCGTCGCCCAGGTCGAGGGCGTTGCCGATGGCGACGACGCCGTCACCGACGCGGAAGGTGGTGGCGTCGGCGAGCGGCAGTGCCGTCAGGTTGCTCGTGTCCTCGAGCTGCATGAGCGCGATGTCGTAGTCGGGGCTCGCGCCCAGCACCTTGGCGGCACGCACCGTGCCGTCGAACATCTTCACGGTGAACACCGGGTCCTGCACGGTCTGGCCGAGCGAATCGGTGGCGTCCACGACGTGGGCGTTGGTCAGCATCAGACCGTCGGTGGAGATGATGACGCCCGACCCGGCCGCGATCGGGGTGACCGATCCGTCCTCGCGGGCGCCGAGCTCGATGGCGGTGACCGCCGGCTCGACCTTCTTCAGGAGGTCGTAGATGTCCGCGTCCGCACCGAGCGACGCACCGGTGGCGCCGCTGCCGCTGGCGACCACCGAGACCGAGGCGTCGTCCTGCGTCAACTGCACGGTGCCGTAGGCGACACCGGCGGAGAGGACGGCGCAGAGCGCCGCCGTTCCCACCACCATGGAGCCACGCCGACGGGGAGGGACGGGAGGACCTTGCGGGGTCGGCGGCGGCGGCGGTGGGAACGACGACGAGATCTGAGCGGGGTACGGGCTGGTCGGCGGGTACGGAGCCGTCGGCATCTCCGACGGCGATGAGAACGGCGTTGCCCGACCTCCGTACGGTCCGTCCTCTGCGGGCGCAACGACAGGGAAGGGGGAGTAGTGGGGGTCGGGCAACGTCATGAGCACATGATGCAGCAGTGATGCTGAGCGCACGCTGAAGGCCGCTGAAGCCGCCCTTCAGCTTCGTCCGGAATGTCGGCACCCCGCCGGTGCGAGAATGTCGGCATGCGAGTGCTGGTGGTGGACGACGAGGTGCGCCTCGCTGCGGCATTGCAGCGCGGCCTGGAGGCCGAGGGCTTCACCGTCGACGTGTCGCACGACGGGCCCGACGGACTGTGGCACGCCACCGAGCAGTCGTACGACGCGATCGTGCTCGACATCATGCTGCCCGGGATGAACGGCTACAAGGTGTGTGCCGAGATCCGGCAGCGAGGCGTCACCACACCGATCCTGATGCTCACCGCGAAGGACGGCGAGTTCGACGAGGCCGAGGCGCTCGACACCGGCGCGGACGACTTCCTGTCGAAACCGTTCTCGTACGTCGTGCTCGTCGCCCGCCTGCGGGCGCTCGTGCGCCGCACACGCGGGCAGGTGAGCAACGACGTGGAGGTCGGCCAGATCCGGATCAACGGGGCCAGCCGCCGGTGCTTCGTCGGCGACCGCGAGGTCACCCTCACCGGCCGCGAGTTCGCGATCCTCGAGTACCTCGCCGGACGCGTGGACGAGGTGGTGCCCAAGCGGGACATCCTCGCCAACGTGTGGGAGGACACCTACGACGGTCCCGAGAACGTGGTCGAGGTGCACGTCTACGCGCTGCGCCGCAAGCTCGACATCGACGTGATCGAGACCATCCGCGGTGGCGGGTACCGGCTGAGGGCGGGCTGAGTGGCGCTGCGCCCTCCCGGTTCGCTGCGCCTGCGCATCACCCTGATCACCACCGCCGTCGTGGCGGTGGTGCTCGTTGCGTCGTCGTTCCTGCTCGTCGGTTGGCTGCGGCACACGCAGCTCAGCGACACCGACCGTGCGCTGAACGAGCAACTCGACATCGTGCAGGTGTTGGCGTTGCGCGGCAGCCTGCCCGATCGCATCACGCCGTCGGGGCTCGACACCGGCCAGGTGCAGGTGTACGGGCCCGGTGGCCAACTGCTCTCGAACACCCTCGGGCTGGCATCCACTGTGCGTCTGAACGTCGTGCCTGCGCCGCCGATCGGCCAGCAGCAGGGCCACATCGTGCGCGGCGCCGACCTCGGGCTGCGCGGTGATGATCGCTACCGGGTGCTCGTGCGAACCGTGCCGTACGACATCGGGTACCTGCAGCTCTACGCGGCCACCGCGCTGCGATCCGCCGATGCGGTGGTGCGCACGTTGGCGCTCGCGCTGTGGATCTCCGTCCCGATCCTGGTGGCGCTCGCTGCGGTCGCCACATGGTCGCTCACCGGGCGCGCGTTGCGGCCCGTGGAACGAATGCGCCGCGAGGTGGAGGCGATCCGAGTCGCCGGCACCGACCAACGACTGTCGACCGACCAACGCGCCGCCGAGCTGGATCGGCTGGCCGTCACGCTGAACGAGATGCTCGACCGTACGAGCGCCTCCGAGGCGATCCGTCGCCAGTTCCTCGCCGACGCGTCGCACGAGCTGCGCAGCCCGCTGGCATCTGCCAGGGCGATGCTCGAGGTCGGCCTCGCGTACCCCGACCGCACCGACTGGCCGGACACGGCCGGGGAAGTGCTGGTGGAGGTGGACCGTCTCGAGGGCCTCGCCGCCGAGTTGCTGGCGCTTGCCCGCGCCGAAGGCGGTGAGCGTGCACTGAAGGTCGAGCCGGTCGACCTGGCCGAGCTGGTGGCGAGCGAGGTGCAGCGCAGCAACGATCCGCGCGTGTCGATCTTCTCGACCGCGCCGGCGATGACGACGGCCGATCGCACGCTGCTGGTGCGCGCCGTGCGCAACCTGCTGGACAACGCACGCCGTCATGCCAATCACCGGGTGACGCTGAACGTCGCCGGCGGCGACCGCGTCGCGCTGCAGGTGTTCAACGACGGCGACGAGATCCCGCCCGAGATGCGCGAGACGATCTTCGAGCCGTTCACCCGCCTCGACAACGCGCGCAACCGCGACGAGGGCGGCGCTGGCCTGGGTCTCTCGCTGGCCCGCCGCATCGCCGAGGTGCACCATGGCTCGCTCGAGGTGGTCGACACCACGAAGGGCGCCGCATTCGTCCTCACCCTCCCCGCGGCCCACGCCGAACCGAATGCCACGCCCCCGGAACCGAGTGCCGCACCCCCATCCGAGTGAGAAGGGGGGTCGGAGTGGGTACTCACCCCGGGGATGTGGCACCCACTCGGACCGGTCGCCGGTGTCAGTCCCAGCGGAACAGGGCGGCGGCGAGCGCGGGCATCACGACCGCCCACACCGCGAGCACGATCCAGCTCGTCGCCGGCTGACTGCCGGCGCCACCGAGCGTCTCGCGCAGCACGTCGGCGAGGGCGCCGGACGGCAACCCGTGGGCGATGGTGCGAATGCCGGAGGGGAGCTTGCTGAACGGGATCACCATCCCGCCGAGCAAGAGCAGCACCAGGTACAGCCCGTTCTGCGCGGCGAGGTTGATCTCGCCGCGCAGCCGGCCGGCGAGCGTCAGCCCGATGCCTGCGAAGGCCATCGTGCCGAGCAGGACCGCGCACACCGCGAGGCCCCAGTTCACCGGCGACGGCGACCAGCCGAGGGCGTAGGCGACCGGCACGAGGATCGCGAACTGCACCAGCTCCACGACCGCCACCGAGGCCATCTTCGCCAGCACCAGACGCGGCCGGCCGAGCGGGGTGGATCCCAACCGCTTGAGCACGTGATAGCTGCGCTCGAAGCCGGTGCCGATGCCGAGGCTGACCATCGCGGTGCTCATCACGGCCAGTGCCAGGACGCCGGGGGCCAGGAAGTCCACCGGGTCGTCCGTGCCCGTCGGCAACACGTCGACGAGGCTGAAGAACACCAGCAGCAGCACCGGGATGCCGAGCGTCAGCAGCAGTTGCTCGCCGTTGCGGAGTGTGAGCTGCAACTCGGTGCGCAGCTGGGAGACGAACGGCTTCACGCGTCGTCCCCCTCGGTCGACGCATCGCGAGCGGTGAGGCGGCGGAACACGTCCTCCAGGCGCTGCCCTCCGGCGCGCAGATCCGTGATCGGCAGTCCCTGCTCGGCCAGCCAGCCGCTCAATTGCGCCACCAGGCGTGGGTGGGGCGGGGCATCGATGACGTATTCGTCCTCGCCGACGCGACTGGCCACCATGCCGATGGCGATGGCGAGCGCCTGCAGGTCGAGGTCGGGCGCCGTGCGGAAGCGGATCTCGTCGTGACCCTTGCGCAGCTCGGCCAGGGTGCCGTTGGCGATCACCTGACCCTGATCGAAGATGATCACGCGGTCGGCCAGTCGCTCGGCCTCGTCCAGCTCGTGCGTGGCGAGCACCACGGCGCACCCGCCGGCCGCCAGATCGCGCACGATGCCGCGGATGGTGTCGCGGCCGTTCACGTCGACGCCCGACGTCGGCTCGTCGAGGAATGCGACCTCGGGCTTCGCGGCCAACGCCAGCGCCAACGAGAGCCGCTGCTGCTCGCCGCCCGAAAGCCGCCGCCACGTCGCCTTCGCCCGCGGTGTCAGACCCACTCGGTCGACCAACTCGGCGGCGTCGGCTCCCTTGCCGTAGAGCGCGCAGTAGTGACGAACGGTGTCGAGCACACGCGCACTCGGGTACACGCCGCCCTCCTGCAACATCACGCCGATGCGCTCGCCGAGCTTGCGCTGCTGGCTGGCCGGGTTCATCCCCAGCACGCGCACCTCGCCGGCGCTGGCACGGCGGTAGCCCTCGCACACCTCGATGGTGCTGGTCTTGCCGGCACCGTTCGGCCCGAGCACGGCGGTCACCTGGCCGGCCTCGGCGACGAACGACACGTCGCGGACCGCCTGTAGTTCGCCGTAGCTCACCGACAGCCCGATCACCTCCACCGCAGTCACGGCCCCGACGCTACCGGCGCGTCCCGCAGAACTTGAGTTCTGCGGGGGAGGGCGCAGCACTAGCCTCTCTCGGGTGATCGACGTCCGACTCCTGCGCACCGACCCCGAGGGCGTGCGTGCCGCGCTGGCCCGCCGCAACAAGCCCGAGCTGCTCGCCCAGCTCGACGAGGCGATCTCGCTCGAGCGGCAGTCGCGCGAGCTGCAGGCGCAGCGCGATGCACTGCGCGCGGAGATCAACGACCTGTCCAAGCAGGTCGGCCAGAAGCGCCGCGATGGCGACACCGCCGGCGCCGAGGCCCTGCAGGCGACGAGCCGCGAACTGGGCGACCGCGAACAGACCCTCAACGCAGAGGCCGAGGCGCTCGCATCCGGGCTGCGCGACCTGCTGCTGCGCATCCCCAACCTGCCGCACCCGGACGCGCCCGACGGCAAGGACGATCACGACAACCCGGTCGTCATCGGCCCGAACAACATGCCGGCCGAGTTCGCCGATCACCAGCGCGTCCCGCACTGGGAGACCGCGGTCGCCCTCGGCATCCTCGACAACGAGCGCGCCACGAAGATCAGCGGTGCGATGTTCACGATGCAGCGCGGCGCGGGCGCCACCCTCGCTCGCGCACTCTGCCAGTACGCGCTCGATTCCAACGCCGACGCGTTCGAGGAGATCCGCCCACCGTCGCTCGTCACCACGGCGACGCTGACGGCCACCGGTCAGCTGCCGAAGTTCGCCGACGACGCGTACGCCATCGAGCGCGACGACCTGTGGGCCATTCCCACCGCAGAGGTGCCGCTGACGAGCATCTACGCCGGTGAGGTGCTCGACGAGGCCGAGCTACCGAAGCGGATGATGGCGCACACCTCGTGCTACCGGCGCGAGGCCGGCTCGGCCGGTCGCGACACGCGCGGCATGCTGCGTGCGCACGAGTTCGACAAGGTCGAGATCCTCGCCGTCACCACGCCCGAGCAGGGGCCGGCGATGCTGCAGGAGATCGTCGACCGCGCCGAACGGCTGATCAGCGGTCTCGGCCTGCCGTACCGGATCATCGAGATCTGCACCGGCGACATGGGCCAGAGCCACCACCGCAGCTTCGACATCGAGGTCTACGCGCCGGGGTGCGACAACTGGCTGGAAGTCAGCTCGTGCAGCTGGTTCAGCGACTACCAGGCCCGTCGCGGTGACATCCGCTTCAAGAAGGCCGGCGAGAAGGGCACCACCATCGCCAACACGCTCAACGGTTCTGCGCTGGCCGTGCCCCGGGTGTGGGCGGCGATCCTCGAGAACTATCGCCAAGCCGACGGCAGCGTCGTCGTGCCCGAGGCGCTGCGGCCGTACATGCGCGGCATGGAGGTCATCAGCGCATGACCGACGGCCCGCACGACCTGGCCAGCCGGCGCAAGGACTACGAGACCGCCGGTCTCGACATCGGCGACGTCGCCGCTGACCCGATGGCGCAGTGGCACCGTTGGTACGCCGAGGCCTCGGAGGCCGGATGCGTCGAGCCCCACGCCTTCGTGCTGGGCACGGTGGACGCCGAGGGGTGGCCGCAGTCGCGCTACCTGCTGGTGCGCGGCGCGGACGAGCGCGGGTTCACGTTCTTCACCAACTACGAGTCCGAGAAGAGCAAGCAGCTCGCCAACGAAGGCCGCGCCTCGATGCTGTTCACCTGGTTGCAGTTGCATCGCCAGGTGCGCGTCGTGGGCACCGTGCAGCGCGTGCCGGACGCCGAGAGCGACGAGTACTTCGCCTCGCGTCCGCGTGGCTCGCAGATCGGTGCTTGGTCGTCGCCGCAGTCCGAACGCATCCCCGACCGCGTCTGGCTCGAGCAGCGCGTCGAACAGATGGGTCAGACGTTCGCCGACGGCGACGTGCCCCGCCCGGCGTTCTGGGGTGGCTGGCTGCTCACCCCGCGGCGTTTCGAGTTCTGGCAAGGTCGCCCCAGCAGGCTGCACGACCGCCTCGCCTACACGCTGCTCGGCGCCACCGACGACCAGCCCGCGGGTGACAGCTGGCAGATCGACCGTCTCGCCCCCTGACCGTTCGCCGTCAGGCCATCCAGGTGGTGGCAGCGGTGGCGAGACCTTCGACGAGCGCCGCGGTGTGCGGCGTCCAGCCCGGGCCCTTCCAGTCGCGCCAGATCGGGCTGCGGCCACGCACACGTGGTGGAAGCTCGATCTGCACGCCGCAGTGACGCGGCAGGTTCACCGGGTTGGCGTGGTGCATGCCGCGCAGTTCCTTCGGCATCTCCTCGACGCGGGTCTCCATCGTGTACTCCGGCAGCAGCGGCCGCAGGTGGCCGGCGACGTGCTCGGCCAGCTCTCGGTTCTGCCCGCCGAGCAGCAGCGTGGTCCACATGTCGTGCCGACCGAAGCCGTGGATCGTGATCACCACGTCGACGTGCTCGAGGAAGCGCTGCAGCGTGGGCGACTCGGCCGGTGACACCTTGTGCGACGGGATGTGATGGTTGAAGTCCGGCGGTTGCACCACGCCGTAGTAGCTGGCCCCGCTGCGCTCGGCCGCGGCCTCGGCGATGACGTCGGTCATCTCCTCCAGCGAGCCGCCGTGGTACGCCATGAAACCCAGCGACCCGCGCAGCTCCAACCGTTCCTCCACGCCGTCGACGGCGAGCAGGTCACGGAACGGGGTGGCTGACGTCATCCTCGGTCGCCGGTTCGGGGGAGTTGGTGCGAGTGCGTTCCCGCATCATCGCGTACCCGACGCCGAGGACGATCACGCTGCCCAGCACGACGGCGACGATCTGCCAGTTGCCGTTCAGCCAGTTCTGCAGACGCTGCTGCAGGCGGTCGACGGCATCGGTGAGCGGATCGCCCTTCTCCTTCACGTCGACCCAGTAGAAGTACCAGAGCAGGTAGGCGCCCGAGAGCAGGACGAACGCGCCGGAGATCATCTCGACGTACTGCATCTTGCTCTTCAACCAGCGCACGAAGCCCTGGTTCGCGGCGGCCAGCGCGAGGGTGAGCGAGATGACCACCACGGCCATGCCGAGCGAGTACATCACCACGTTGGCGACGCCTGCCCAGTAGCCCTTGTTCTCGCCCGTCTGGAACAGCGTGGTCATGAACAGCGGCAGGGTGCAGCCGAGCGACGCGACCGCGTAGGCGACGCCGTAGATGAACATCGAGCGCATCGTGCGATCGCGCTCGCCGGTGTTCACCGCCAGGGTGCCGATCGGCAGCTTGAAGCCGAACAGCATCGCCGTGCCGAGGATCACGAAGATGACGCCGATGCCGAGGGTCGCGTACTTGGCGTTCTCCAGCAGCGATTGCGTCCAGAACTGAGTGACGGCGCCGATGGCGAAGAACACGGTCATGAAACCGGCCGACACCGTGGTGCCGACGAGGAGCGCCTTGCTGATCGGCGCCTTCTGCATCTCGCCGTTCGAGGCGCTGACGCCCATGAAGTACATGAGGTACGTGGGCAGCAGCACGAAACCGCACGGGTTGATGCTGGCAACCAGACCGCGGATGAACGAGAGCGACAAATTCACAGCAGGTACTCCTCGATCAGCGCGGTGAGCTTGGCCTCGTTCAGCTGACCGGTCTGCTGCACGATGTTGCCGTCGGCAGTGACGACGAGCGTGACCGGAAACGCGCTGATGCCCATCGTGTTGACGAAGTCACCGGCCGCGTCGTAGAGCAGTTCGTACTGCACACCCTTGCTGCGCGCGAACTCCTCTTCGTGGTCGCTCGGCGGGAGGTAGTCGATTCCGACGAAGCGCACCCGATCGCCGTACACCGCGTGCGCCGCCGCGAAGTCGGGCAGTTCTTTCTTGCACGGCCCGCAGGTGGACCCCCACACGTTGATCACGAGCGGCTGCCCGATGAGTTCGGAGGTCGACAGGGTGTCGCCGTTGCGGGTCTGTACGTCGATCGCCGGGAGTGGCGTGCCTTCGACGACGGCGTTGGTGCCGATGGTGGGCGGCTTGATGTTCGGGTCGAGCACGGCGACGTCGCCGTCGTTCCCGCTGCCCGAGCAGCTGGCGATGGCCAGGCCCAGTCCCACGGACGCGACGAGAGAGACCACCAGCGACCCCACCAGGAGCCGTGTGCGAACCTTCACCCGTCCGGTCACGACGGTCACGCTACCCCTCGTGCTGCCGGGTCGGTCCGGCACCGGCACGTTCGGGACGAATGGCCCAGATGCCCCTCGCCGCCGCCGGGGGGCTCGGGCGGCGGAGTAGAGGCCATGGCTGGCTGGGACGGCTGGGGCG
>JBMOGW010000105.1:0-12116 GCA_049318165.1 Ilumatobacteraceae bacterium | reverse complement strand
GCGCGATTCACCCACCGATCCGACGCGTCTCGCGCCCGTGGGCGCGGCATGCGTCGTCGACGTCGCCCAACGCGCCCGACCATCGACTCCTCCAGGGCGCCGCAACGTCCGGCGCCGGGGCTGGACCGGTCAGAGGTCGAGGGGGTCGTCGTCGTGGGCCAGGGCGGCCAGGACGCCGACACCGAGCAGGTGGTCCTCCACCATCAGACCCGGCACCCGCACCCCACCGATCGACGCTGCCGCACCTGCATGCGCGCCGTGACGCCCGGTGTGGGCCATCAGCGGGTATGCGGCGCCCGGGTGCGCCGCGCCGGCAGGCGGGGTCACCCGATCGACGGCATCCACGTCGGCCACGACGACACGGTCGCGGCCGCTGCCCTTCGCCTCGTACAACGCGTCGTCGGCGACGCGGACGGCCACGTCGAGCGAGGCGCACTGCGATGCGTCGACGACGCCGTAGCTGGCCGTGAAGCCGGGGATGTCGCTGGTGGCCAGCGTGCCGGCCAGCTCGACGCGGATGCGGTCGAGCGCGTCCGCCGCCTGCTCGGGCGTGACCCCGACGAGCGCGAACGCGAACTCCTCGCCACCCCAGCGGGCCATCAGGTCGCCATGGCGCAGCCCGGCGGCGGCCACGGTGCAGAAGGTGGTCAACGCACGATCGCCCATCTCGTGGCCGTGCGTGTCGTTGAGACGCTTGAAGTGATCCAGGTCGGCCATCACCAGCGAGAACTGCACGCCCGTGCGGCGCATCGACCGCATCCGCGACTGGAACGTGCGCCGGTTCATCAACCCGGTGAGCGAATCCGTCGCCGCCTGCAACGACGTGCGCGCCATCGTGCGCAACATGCCGATGCGGGCACCCGCCTGCGCCGACAGGTTCGACAGCGCCTCCACCTCGTTCGGGACAGGCGGATGATGCTCGTCACCCACAGCGTGCAGCACGCCGATCGCTCGACCCATGAACGTCACCGGCACGCACACCGCCGAGCACGGTTCACCACCGCGGTCACGCAGGTGCGGGCAGGCGTCGATGTCGGAGCTGGACGCGAACGTCACCGGCGCGCCACCGCGTACGGCGACGCACGAGAACGGCGAACTGACAGGGCAACCGGGGCCATCCGGGTGGGGACCCGCCACGACCGCCTGCTCGAGGTTCGCCTTGCTGTTGTCGGCCAGCAGCAACTCTGCCGGACGACCCGGCAACGACTCGGCCAGCGACCGACCGACGACGGCCAGCGCCGACGGCTCGTCGTCCGACATCTCCAGGGCGCGATACACGCGGGTCTGCAGCTCCTGGCGGCGATGGTCGGCCATCATCGCCTCCTCACGTTGGCGCAGCTTGGCGAGCATCGCGTTGAACGCACGTGCCAACCGGCCCGTCTCGTCGTCGCTGTGCACGTCGACCTCTGCGCTGAGGTCACCGTCGGCCGCACGCTCGGCGGCGCGCTGCACGCGATGCAACGGATCACGGATCAGGCGGGTGATCACGTAGCTCGACAACGCCATCACCACCAGCGCTGCGACGGCCAGCACCACGCCCAGGTCGCGCGCCCGGCTCGAGGTCACCTCGAACGCCGTCTCGGCTGCCCTGCGGTCCTCGGCGGCACGCAGCGCCAGGTCCTCGGCGTCCTCGGCCATGAACCCGAAGGCCAGGCTCTCGGCGCCGACGGTCAGGTTGCGCGCCGTCACGTCGCGACCGTCCTGCATCGCCTGCCAGATCAGCTGATCGGTGGAGCGGAACGTCTGATAGCCCGTCGCGATCTTGCGCACCAAGGTGTGTTCGACCGGGTCGTCGGTGATCATCCGCAGTTCCGCCAGCGTGTCCTCGAACCGCGTCGCTGCCTGGTCGAACTCGGCGCGCCCGTCCGGCACGTGCAGCACGTACGCCTGCTGGGCCGCGCGCAGGTCGGCGGCGGCGAAACGAAGGTGATCCGACATCTCGCTCCGCTTGGCGGCCACGTCGACGATCGCCCGATTCGCGTCGCCCAGACGGGCCACCGTGATGAACAGGCACATCACCACCAGGCCGAGCACCAGCGTCAACGCCGCGAACCCGGTGAGCAACTTGCGGCCCACCGGCACGTCCATCACCACGCGGCGCAGCGAGCGGTGCCCCATAGGCGCGTCGTCCGACAGCACACCGGGCTCGCTCCGCAGATCAGTCGAGGTGGCCATCGACCGACACCTCCTGATCACCCAAGCGCACCGTGACGCGGATGTCGCTGTCCGGCATGACCATCACGTTGTTGCCGAAATGGCGATCCAACTGGCCGATGTTCACGTCCTGCATCAAGGTCGCCTCGACGTCGATCACCTCGCCCGTGGTGCGGTTGGTCAGCGTGATGCGCGGGACGATGTCGGTCACCACCTTCCCGGTGTCACGGCGGTAGATGTGCGCCTCGACGTGGCGGACGTGGCTGCCCAGCGGCCGGCCTTCGCCCTCGATGATCAACTCGCCACCGGTCGGGTGCGTCATCGTCTGCTGGTCGGTCGTGAACATCTCCTCGCCCGGCAGCACGTTCACCACGACCAGGTAGTCGGGGCTGAGCACGTCCCGGGTCCAACCTGCGTGCTGCGCGACCGCGGCTGCCGTGTCGTCCGCGGTGCTGCGGATCACGTCGGCGCGCAACACACTGCACGCGGCGATGCCCGACAGCGCGAACACCCCGACGAGGGTGATGCCCATCGCCGACACGGCGCGCGTCGAGGCATCTCGATCACGACGCTGCCGATTGCCCAAGAACACCTCCCGTGTGTGTCGTCCCGTGCGCAGTACTTCGGAGTTCCCGACCGAAAACTTGAGGATCTCAGCGGAACGGTGTGTTGAACCGTCCAGTCAGGGTCAGTTGCTGCACGGAGGTGACGCCGACGATCCGCCAGGGGCCATGTACCATCGGGCGATGAACTCCGCGTCTCGGCGAATCGCGCTGCTCCTCTCCCTGTTCTGCCTCGCCGTCACGGGGCTGGTGATCCCCACCACGGCCGGCACCGCGCACGCCGCACTGCCGGCGGGCACGTCCGTCTTCAAGCCCGTCGACCACGTCCGCGTCGCCGACACCCGCGCCGGGCACCAGTTCGGCTACTCACGCATGAACACCACGACCGTGCGAGTGGGCCTGGGCACCAAGGTGCCCGCCAACGCCACCGCCGTCGTGCTCAACGTCACCAGCTGGAACACCGCCGGCTTCGGTGGCGTCACCGTCTTCCCGCACGGCGAGGCGGTGCCGGGCACGCCCCACGTCGTGGTGACGAAGAAGGGTCAGATCCGCTCGAACATGGTGCACGTCCGCATCGGCCAGCTGCGCTCGGTCGACCTGAAGGTCAGCATCACGATGGGCCTCACCGTCGACCTGATCGGCGTGTACACCGCCGCCGCCCCGTCCGGTGTGGCCACCGCAGGCCGCTTCGTGGCGATGCCCGGCGACCGGCGGGTGCTCAATGCGCGGTCGGTGCCGGCCAAGGGCTCGGTGGCCGTCGACCTGTCGACCGTGGGCGTCCCCAAGGGCGCCGGCGCGGCGGTCATCACGCTCAGCACCGAGTCGGGCGGCAAGGGCGGCTGGTCCGCCTTCGCCATGGGGACGAAGCTGCCCGGCACGTTGGACCTGTGGCTCGACGCGGTGGGCCAGCGACGCAGCAACCAGACCATCGTCAAGCTGCGGCCCGATCACGCCTTCATCCGCGTCTTCAGTCAGGCCGGCGGCAAGGTGTCGGTCGACGTCGTCGGCTACTACACCGGCTCGACCCCCGACGTCCCGGCGCTCAGCGACGGCCTGTTCGTGCCGCTCGGCCCCACCGCCGCCTACCGACGACTCGACACCCGCGCCAAGTCGCGACTCGCACCGATGGGCCCCACCACCATCGAGTTCACCATCGGCACCGCCGTGGCCATGCGCAGCGTCGTCGGCAACATCCGCGTGCTCGACTCGTGGGACGCGGGCACCGTCACCACTCGTGCAGCCGGCGCCGGTGGGACTGCCATGCCGGCCGCTCGCGCCGCAGCGCCGCGAGAGAACTTCTCCGAGTCGTTCTACGCACGCACCAGCAGCCGTGGCGTGGCCGTGTCGCTGAACCGGGGTGCGCACGTCGTGGTCGACCTCGCCGGATGGTTCCTCGGTTCGCGCCCGACGGCGACGACCGCGGCGACCAAGGCGAATCTCGTCGCCGCCACACCCGCCACCTACCTTCGCTGGCGCGACGCCGGCGGCGCACACCTGAAGAAGATCGACATCTCGCCCGCGAACGACTCGTACACCACCACGGTGGTGGCCGATCGCGGCAACGCGGTGGGCTACAAGGGCCTCAGCACGCTGGGCAAGACGGGGAACACGATGCTGTTCGCCCACCGCACCAACCACGGCGGCATCTTCCGGTACATCAACACGATCGCCCTCGGGTCGACGTTCAGCATCCGTGGCGCCAACGGCAAGTGGCACAACTACCGTGTCGTGTCGCGCACGGTCACCACCCCGAGCTACGCCGGCATCAACCGCATCGCCACACCGTTCCCGCCGGTCACCGCGCAACTGGTCGCGTGCTCGAAGCCCGACGGCACGCCGACGAGCACGTCGTACCGCATCGTGGTCACCGGCGTCCTCGTCAGCGTCACGAACGCGTAGCCAAAACCCTCGATCCCGCACCTCGGGGCACGGGCCGCCCTGCAGTCAGCCGAGGGCCGGACGAGCGCGCCACACCGCGCTCGGGCGGCACCCGCGTGCCCCGCGGAGGGCGGGGTCCCGCCGCTCGACTTCCGTACAGCTCCCGTTCCGCCGGAGCATCGAGCGGCAGGTGATCCCGCCGGACGGGAGGTGGGTCCCGCCGGAACGAACAGTAGCGACAAGTAGGCATGATGTCTACATCTGCTCGATCAGGATTCGCTCAACGTCGATAGGGTCGTACTCGATGACGACGCGCCCGTACCTGGCCGCCGACGACCGGCGACGAGCGCTGCTCGACGCCGCCGACCGGCTGTTCGTGCGCCACGGGTTCGCCGGCATGTCGATGGTGGCGGTGGCTGACGAGGCGGGCGTCAGCAGGGCGCTGCTGTACCGGCACTTCCCCGACCAGGCGTCGCTGAACGTGGCCATGTTCGACGAGCGAGTACAGCGCTACATCGAGGAGCACGTGGCACCGGCCCAACTGCCCGACGGCCAACAGGTGGAGACCGCGTTCGACCGCGTGAGGCGCATGCCGCTCGGCGACCTTCGTGCACTGCGCGCCGCGCTCACGGGCGCCGGCGGACTCGACCTGGTACCGCTGCGCGACCGCCTGTCGGACTACCTGTGGTCGCGCTGGTCACCGCTGCTCGACCCACCGCGGGACGAGGCCGTGACTCGGGTGGCCATGCTGTCGCTGATGGGCACCTCGCTCGACCTGGCGATCGCCGTGCACGAAGGCCTGATCGCCGGCGACGTCGCGGGGCAGATCTGGACGGCGATGACGATCGGGGCGATCTCGGCACTGCCGGCGGCCACGACCACCACGCCCACCGGGATCTGACCGTCCGGGCACCCACGGCCCGGGCTCAGCCCAGACGGTCGAGGATGTTGGCCGTGATGCGCTCGACGTGCTCGTCACGGCCGGCGAGACCGTGCGCCCAGTCGGTGCAACCCGACGTGATCACCGTGCCACCCGCCGGCGACGTGTAGGCGCCGAGCACCGCGTGACCGTGAGCGATGCGGTCCTCGTGACCGCGCTCACCGAACAGCCGCGACGAGATGAACTCGAGCTCCGACGGGTCCTCGGGCCGCGGCGGCCGGGCCGCCGTGGTGCGCGTGAAGTGCGCGGCGGGCGCCGTGCCGAGGATCTGGAACGTCGACGGCGTGCCGTCGGTGCACGTCGGGTACGGCAGGCCGTCGCGGTAGGTGAAGTCGCAGCCGTCGCACTCGTAGCCGACGATCGTGCTGGCCGCACCGAGCACGTCGCCGTAATCCAGCCCCGTGCCCTCGAACAGCCAGTGATCGGCGCGGTGGACGGTGTAGCCACCGGCGCCGCGGGTGACGCGCTTGCCGATGCGGTGGTAGCCGCCGTGCGTGAAGCTCACCCCGGTCATCTGGTTCTCCGGACGGCCGACCAGCACGTCGCTCCAGATGCTGGTCAGCTCGCCCTGGCGATCCGTCCCGTACACCGGGTCGTTCTTGAACATCCCCTTGTAGCCCACCATCGTCGCGGCGGGCCCCTGCGCCGTGCGGTCCTCCAGCCGAACCTGCCAGAACGCCGTGTTGCCCGACAGGAAGGCGACATTGCCACCCTTGGCGATGAACGCCTCCACCGTGTCGCGCATCGGGCCCGACCAGTACTCGTCGTGCCCCACCGACAGCAGCAGGCGATAGCCGTCCACGAGCCTCGGGTGGTCCTCGAGGTCGGCGTTGGTGACCACGTCGATGCCGTAGCCCTCGCGCTCGGCCCACTGCAGGAACGGCAGCTCCCAGTCGGGCCAACCGGCCGAGCCGGCATAGGGCGACAGATGGTTCAGGCGCAGGTAGCCGACGTGCGTGTTCATGTCGGGGTCGGGCGGGTGCACCGTGGTGACGCGGCGGCCGGCGCCGGCCGGCTTCGACAGGTAGCCGCGCGCCATCGGGCGCTGCAGCGCCGAGTGCGTGCCGCCGGTGTACAGGTTGCGGCCACCGAAGTCGTTGTAGGCGTGCCAGGTGTTGGTGGCCAACTGCAACAGGATCGTGTTCGGCGAATCGGCCGGCGGGCGCAGCACGAAGAACGCGTGGTCGCGGCGCGTGCGGCCACCGAGGTCGATGGTGAGGACCACCTCGTAGTAGCCCGAACGCCACGACGGGTCGGCGTCGATCGTCACCGCCGCGGGCCAGTGGCAGCCCTGCGCGGAGGCGTCGAGCGGTGTCGGATGATCGCCCGCCGGGACCGTCTCGGCCCACACCACCTCGCGCCGCCACCCGACGCGCGCCACCTCCACGTGCACCTCGCGGCCGCCCGACGACGACAGGTGGAGCGCCACGGTGCCACCGGGCGCGACGGATTGAGGCCAGCAGTATCCGGCAACGGTCTCGAACGACATGGCCGGAGCCTGCCACAGCCGGCAGGGTCAGCCGCTGCCGGTGAGGTCCTTCGCCAGGGCGACCACGTCGCCCGTGGTGGCGAAGTCGGTGGCGACCACGTTCGGCGTCAGACCGCGGGCCTCCAGGCACTGCTGCAGGCGCTGATCGAGCACCGAGCGCGAGTTCGCCTTGCGCGCCACCGCCGGGTCGGGTGGCGAACGGTTCACCCAGTGGTTCACGAGGAACAGCGGATTGCCTTCCGTGCCACGGTTCGGCGCGCAGTCGAACCCGGTCAACGACGTCCAGGTGTACTTGGTCTCCTGGAACCAGTCGTACGCGTGCGGGTACCAGTCGGGCGAATCGGCGTCGCCGCGCTCGGCGAACATCACCAGCCGGGTGTTGTCGTCCACCAGCTGGCCGAGGGTCGGCAACGGCTCGCCCTTGCGCAGCGTCGCCACGTGATCGCGGAGCCCCGCATCTTCGATCACCTTCACGATGTCGGCCGACGACACCGCGTCCTGCACGACGATGACGACGATCTCGCCGGGCGACGACTCGAGGAACCGTCGCACCGCCTTCATCTCGTCCACCATCGGCACGGCACCGAGCTCGCAGTAGTTGTGGCACAGATACACCTGCTTGCGGCCAGCCCCCTTGTTGGGTGCCTTCGCAGCGAGTTCCTGCGCCCGCTGGCGCACGGCCGCGTCGGGCACCTCCGCACCCGGCACCGCGAATTCCGACGCGATGTCGGTGACCACCAGGTTCACACCTGCGCCCGGCACCTTCACGCTCGACCGGCGCCCGTAGTGCGCATCGATCAACAACGCACGCACACCCCGGTTCAGCTGCCCGCCGATCGCCTCGATCTGCTCGCCGAACAACCAGCCCGGGTAGACCGCCGACGACATCGCATTGTGCGAACCGGCCAGCGTCACCTGGTCGAGACGCAGATCGCACCAGTCCTCGCGACCCAGGCACGTGCGCGTGTACGACGCCTCCGCCCGTGCGCGGGCCCGCCCGATGGACACCGCGCTGAACGACCCGGCCACGAGCAACACCACCAGCACGGACGCCGCCCAGCCGACCCACCGGCCCCGGTGCCACTCCGCGCCGGCCGTCGTCCGCTGCGCCGCAAGGCTGACGAGCAAGCGGGTCGCCGTGAACACGAAGCCGAGGCCGACCATGAAGGTCGCCATCGACACGGCCGCGCCGGGGTAGTTGACGATCCACAGGCCGACGAAGCCGAGCAGCAGCGACAGGATGATCGTGCCGCGGGCCGACCCGCGCAGTTGCTCGTAGCGGTGCGCCGCCGCCTCGCGGAGGTGTTCGGGCGAGAACCGCTCCGTCGGGGACGCCGCCGCCGCGACGACGGCGCCGAGCACCGCGATCGCGAGCGCGGAGGCCCGCAGGTCGTCGGTGACACGCCACACCGCGTCCTCGATGGCCGCCTGCAGGCCGGGCTCGGACGCCGCGCCACGGGCGATGCGCGCGGCCTGCACGACGATCACGAGCACGAGCACCCCGGACACGATGGCGGCCACCCCGACGCGGACGACGCCCCGTCGACGGTTCGCGGCCACGTACACCGAGCCGATCGCCGTCGCGATCGCCAGCACGAGCAGCCCGAGCGCCGCGTAGCCCAGGGTGTCCTTCCACTCCCACACGGACAGGTCGGCGACCTTCTGCATGGTGTCGCCCATCGAGTTGCCGAAGCTCTTGCCCGACGACGCGGCGCCGTCGGCCGATGCAGCGTTCGCCTGGTTCAGCTGCAGCCCGGCACTCAGCAGACCCAGCGAGTCCGACAGGTCGAGCCCTCCGCTGCCGTCGCCCGACAGCAGCGACGCGTGGAACTTGCGCAACGCCGAGGCGAAGATGCTCTTGAACGCATCGGTCTCGACCAGCGTCTCCACCGTCAACTGCGCGGCGGGGCGGAAGGCGATCACCTGCCGATTGCCGGACTGCACCAGCTGATCGGTCAGCTGCACCGCCACCTCGTGGCGCACCGCCGGTGAATCGAGCACGTGCACCGACCGCTTCGCCAGCCCGTCGGCGTCGAACAGGGTGCTGTGGGCCCACAGCGCCGTCAGCGACGCGGCGAGCGACAACGCCATCACGCACGCGAGCACGATCGATGCCACACGGCGCGGGGTGGATCGCTGCACTCCGGTCACGGGCGCTCACATTAGAGCGTGCGTACCGGATCCTCCGGCCGGGATCAGCCCGGGGTCACCTTCACCGCGTGGGCGAGCGCGGGCGGGCCGACCAACTGCAGCGAAACGACGGCCCGGCTGGCGCCGATGTAGAGCAGCCGGTGGTCGGGCTCGCCCGACATGTCGACGAGCACGATCGCCGTGCGCTCGAGGCCCTTCGCGCGGTGCACCGTCTCGCACAGCACGGCGTCCTCGGCACGGTCCTCCCACCGCACCAGCGGCACGCCGTCGGGCTGTTCGGCCAGCAGGCGGTCGCGCACGTCGGCGCGAGTGGTGACCACGGCGATCTCGCTGAACGGCACGCAGTACTCGCCGGTCAACCGCTCGACCGCGTCGCGCACCCGCTTGCGCACCTCCTTGTGGCCACCGGCCGGCAGATGCTGCACACGGTCGCCGACGGGTGCCGACGGCAGCGGCGCGGGACCACCGAGCCGTTGCACCACACGCGCGACGGCGGCGCAGTTGCGCAGGTTGTAGGTGAGCGGCATCGTCACCATGTCGGGCGGCGGCACCCAACCGTCGACATAGATGGCCTGGCCGGGGTCGGCCACCATCAGCAGCCGCCGGGCGCCTGCCGGGTCGAGCAGGCGCTCGAGCGCGGCGATCCAGTGCGGGTGGAAGTCCTGCCCCTCGTCGACCACGATCGTGTCGAACGGCGTGCCGAGCTCGGCCGCGTACTGCGCCAAGCCATCGGTGAACCCGTCGAGCCAGAACTCCGGCGTCAGCGGCGCCTCGATGCGGAAGCCGAACGGCTCGATCAGGTGACGCACCACCTGGTGGAAGTGGCCGACCACCAGGCGAGGCGGTGCCGCGACGTCCGGCTCACCGGCGACGGACACGTCGACGTCGGACACGTCGACGTCGGACACGTCGACGTCGGACACGTCCTCGACGGGCGCGTCGAGCGGACGACCGCCGACCGACTGGCACAGCAGCCCACCGACGGGCTTGTTGAAGCTGAGCAGCAACGTGCGCTCGCCTCGAGCGACGGCCTGACGTGCCCAGCGCACCGCGAGCAGCGTCTTGCCGGTGCCGGCGCCGCCCTGCACCAACACCCGACGGTTGTACTGGTCGAGCTGCGCGAGTTGGGTGAGGTGCACGCGGGTCTCGTCGTCGAGCCGGGCCCTCGCCCAGTCGAGCACCCGTCGCGGCGTGCCGTCGAGCACCACGTCGGGTCGCAGCAACTGCAGGAACCGGTCGAACACGTCCTTCGGCACAGGCGGCCGCTCGCGCAGCACTCGCGCCAGCGCGACCGCAGGGTGATCGAGGCGGTCGCGGCTGAACAGGGTCTCCGCCGGAGCGTCGGGGCCCAGGCCCTCGGGCGGCACCGAGCCGACGGCCGGAAGCGCCACGACGTGGCGCAGGTCGAGGTCGCGCACGTCGACCGAGCACGCACGGCAGCGCTTCAGCAGTTCGTGCTTGGCGCGCATCACCTGCACCACCGGCGACCGCTTCAGCCGGCGCTCGTACTGGAACCACACGCCGTCCTTCAGGCGCACGTCGCCGCCCTTCGTCTCGACCAGGACGATGCCGTGCGTGGGCGAGGCCAGCACGAGGTCGATCTCGGCGTCCTCGCGGTCGACCGTGATGCCGACGTTCGGCACCAGCACCCACGAGTCGTCGAGGCCGTCGAGGAACGCCCGGCACACGGCGCGCTCGGCGTCGGCGAGCGTCGTCAGGTCGAAATCCGCCGGCAGCAGCGTGGCCACGGGGTCACTCTGCCAGGTCCCGCGAACCATGTCACACCCCTTCGTCACACTGATCTCGTGCCCACCAGTGGGGCCACGACGAGAGGAGCCCACCACCAACGCCACCACCCACCCCAGACCCGCAGGAGGTCCGTCCATGCCCACGAGCCACGACCGCAGCACCGTCGTCCCGCCCACACCGCAGGAGGAGGCCTACGTGCTCGCCGTGCTCGGCGAAGCCCACCGCCTGCTCCGCTCGGGCCGCCTGCTCCACGCCGACGACATCGCACAGGAGATCGCCGGCCACACGTTGGCCGCCGCACCCCGCCTGATGGCCCAGCACCCCGACCCGGTGCTCTACGCCCGCACCCGCGTGCGCCATGCGAGCATCTCGTACGACCGCACGCAGCGCGCCCAGCGCGGCGAAGGCGTGCGCTTGGTCGTCGACGCCGACGGCACGGTGCACCCCGGCCGCCGCGGCGTCTCCGGCGACGCACCTGCGGCCGAGTCCGGCGAGCCGCTGTTCGGCTCGTTCGCCGACCCGGATGCGTCGTTCGAGCAGGCACTCGTCGGCGCCCTCGACGCCCACGTGGCACTGCAGCGCCTCGTGCACGGCGAACAGCCGGTCACGGCGATGCAGCTGGCCGAGCTGCTCGAGGTCGACGGCCTCGGTCATCGGGTGCAGGACGTCGCCGCCCGGCGCAGCCAGGCACGCGAAACCGTCAGCCGGCGCATCAGCCGCACCCGCACCACGCTGCGCCAGAATCGCGCCGCGCTGCTGGCCGTCCTCAGCAGCTGACGAGCGGCCTGCGACCGCGACCACCGCTCGGCTGGCTACCGTTCGGCACGATGGCGAAGAAGTTCATCCCCCGCCCCACCGTCCTCGGTGCGCTCGCGCTGGTGCAGCACGTGCTCGCCAACGAGGAGGTCCGCCGTCGGCTGGCCGCCGCGCCCGGCTACGTCATGGACTGGGCGGCACAACAGCGCACCCGCCAACGCGAGGCGCAGCGACGCGGTCTGCCCGACCCGACGTCGCGCTTCGGGCAGAAGTCGCTCGAGCGTCGGGTGGAATCATTGGCCAACGTGGTCGACCGGGCGTTCCCCGTTCCCGGCGACCCCGGCCGCGACGAGCTGCTGAAGGCCGTCGACGGCCTGCGCGTCGCATTGATCGTGGCCAAGCCGATGCCCCTGGTGCAGCGCAAGAAGGCGCATCG
>JBMOGW010000104.1:0-12208 GCA_049318165.1 Ilumatobacteraceae bacterium | reverse complement strand
GCAGCGGCATGTCCATGCCGGCCTCCTTGTAGCGCTTCAGGTTGTCGGTGATCTGGTCGGCCGTGCCCACCAGCAGGTTGCTCAGCTTGCCGTTGGGCGTCTGATCGGTCGGCTCGTCGGTGATCGCGAACCAGATCATGCTGCACATGTCGAAGCCGTCGTCGAGCGTGCGGTCGCTGCCGATCTCGCGCAGCTCGTGACCGATCTCGGTCTTCCAGCGGGTGATCTCCTCCGGCGTGTCCTGGATGCCGATCCAACCGGCGAGGCCGTACTTGGCGATGCGGGCCGCCGAGCGCTTCGGGTCCTTCAGGCCGCTGAAGTAGATGGGCGGGCCGCCGGCCTGCAGCGGCTTGATGCCGAAGCCGCAGCTGTCGAAGTCGGCGAACTCACCGTGGTATTCGAACAACTCGTTGTTCCAGATGCCCTGCATGACCTCGATGCTCTCGCGCACGTGCTTGTGGCGCTTCGGGAAGATGTGCGCAGCGCTGGACGCGGCGAACTCCTCGGGCATCCAGCCCGAGCCGACGCCGACGTTCAGGCGGCCGCCGGCCAGATGGTCGATGGTGGCCAGCTCGGTGGCCAGCACGCCGGGCGCACGGTACGGCGTGTCGATGATGCTCATGCCGACGCGCAGCTTCGTCGTCTTCGCGGCGAGCCACGGGATGAGCGGGAAGCCCTGGAACCACTGGCCACGAGCCGAGACGGGCAGCTGCTTGGGGAACTGCTCCATCATGCCGAACGGGAACTGCAGCTCCTGACGATCGGAGGCCTCGGGGACGACGATGCGGTCGAGTGTCCAGACCGAGTCGAAGTCGAGTTCCTCGGCGAGCGCCGTGAGGTCCTCGAGCTCCTTCACCGTGACCTCGTCGCGGAAGTTCGGCAGGTAGAGGGCCAGTTTCATGGTGTTGCCTCCTGGGCATTTCAGACGGCGTCAGCCGTCGTGCACCGCGACCCTCTCGGTCCCCCTCCGTGCACGCCGACCGCCCCCGCGGTTCGATGGACAATATGTATCACGCGTGATATACATCCGCAAGTGGGGACTTCACGGCGTACATCCAAGGCGACGACACCATCGCCCGAGGCGGTGACGGGCGGAGCCGTGGAGGCGGGGCGCCTGGACGATCAGTTGTGCTTCGCGCTCTACGCCGCCACCAACGCGGTCACGCGCGTGTACCGCCCGTTGCTGAAGGACATCGGACTCACCTACTCGCAGTACCTCGTGCTGCTGATCCTGTGGGAGCACGGGTCGCGGCAGGTCGGCGAGATCGCCGAGCAGTTGCACCTGGCCACACACGCGGTGTCACCGATGGTCGACCGCCTGGAGGAGGCCGGCCTGGTGCAGCGCAGGAAGGACGACACCGACGGTCGCGTGGTGCACGTGGCGCTCACCCCGGCGGGTCATGCCCTCGAGGCGTCCGCGGCCGACGTGCAGGAGGCCGTGCGCTGCAGCACGATGCTCGACCCCGACGAAGTGAACCAGTTGCGCGCCGACCTGCACGCGCTGCTCGCCCGGATGGGCGAGGACTGACCGGAGGCACACCATGAACCTCGCCACCTGGGTGGAACGCAACGGGCGCACGTTCGCCGCAGCACCGGCACTCGCCGAGGGCAGCCGCGTGCATGCCGACTGGGCGACGTACGCGGCAACGACCGCGGCCGTGGCCGGTGGCCTTCGCGAACAGTTCGGGCTCGCACCCGGCGACCGCGTCGCCATCGTGATGCGCAACCGGCCCGAGTACCTGGAGGCCCTGTTCGCCATCTGGCACGCCGGCCTCGTGGCGGTGCCGGTGAACGCCCGCCTGCACCGCGAGGAGATCGCCTACATCCTCGACCACAGCGCGGCCAGCGTGGTGCTCACCGACGACGAGCACGCCGAGGACGTCGAGTCCCTCATCGGCACGGTGCCGACCCTGACCGCCGTCGTGATCGCGCCGGGCGAACGCTGGACCCGGCTCACCGCCGCGGCACCGCTCGCGATCGTCGACCGCGCACCCACCGACGCGGCGTGGCTGTTCTACACGAGCGGCACGACCGGCCGGCCGAAGGGTGCCACGCTCACCCACCGCAACCTGTTGATGGCATCGCTCAGCTACTACGCCGACATCGATCCGGTGTCGCCGCTCGACTGCGTGCTGCACGCAGCGCCCATCTCGCACGGCTCGGGCCTGTACGGCCTGCCGCACATCGCCCGCGGGGCGACGAGCGTGATCCCCGAGTCCGGCGGCCTCGACGGCGTCGAGCTGTCCGGTCTGCTGCGCGACTGGAACGGCCTGTCGTTCTTCGCCGCGCCGATCATGGTCAAGCGGCTCGCCGCCGATCCCGACACCGCCACGGCCGACCTGTCGCGGCTGAAGACCATCATCTACGGCGGCGCGCCGATGTACCTGGCCGACCTCGAGGAGGCGCTCGGCGTGTTCGGCCCCCGCCTGGCGCAGATCTACGGGCAGGGCGAGACCCCGATGACCATCACCGCGCTGTCGAAGGCGCACCACGCCGACACCACGCACCCGCGATGGCGCGAACGCATGCAGAGCGTCGGCACCACGCGCACCGACGTGGAAGTGCTCGTCGTCGACGAGGACGGCAACCCGCTTCCCGTCGACGAGGCCGGCGAGGTGCTCGTCCGCGGCGACGTGGTGATGGCCGGCTACTGGAACCAGCCCGAGGCCACCGCCGAGACGCTCCGCGGTGGCTGGCTGCACACCGGTGATGTGGGCAGCTTCGATGCCGACGGCTACCTGACGTTGCGCGACCGCTCGAAGGATCTGATCATCAGCGGCGGCATGAACATCTACCCGCGCGAGGTGGAGGAGGTGCTGCTGCACCATCCCGCCGTGCGCGCGGTGTCCGTGGTCGGCCGACCCGACCCCGAGTGGGGCGAAGCGGTCATCGCCTTCGTGGTCGCCGCCGAGGGCCAGGCGCCGCCGTCGGCGGCCGAGTTGGACCGCGCCTGCCTCGACCAGATCGCGCGCTTCAAGCGGCCGAAGGAGTACCGGTTCGTCGAGGCGCTGCCCACCAACAACTACGGCAAGGTGCTGAAGCGCGAACTGCGCGAGCAACTGCGCGCCGAGACCGAGCAGGGCTGACGCGTGCAGTTGTCGGCGGCGGAGTCGCTCGACCGCCTCGCGGCGCACGATCACGCCGTGCTCTGCACGCTGCACCCCGATCGTGGCCCCGATGCGGTGCCAGTGGTGTACGCCGTCGTCGGTGACCGCCTCGCCGTACCGGTCGACCTGGTGAAGCCGAAGGCGTCGCTGCAGCTGCAACGCGAGCGCAACCTCGAAGCCGACCCGCGGGCGACACTGCTCGCCGAGCACTGGGACCGCGACGACTGGTCACAGCTGTGGTGGGTGCGGGCCTCGCTGCGTTGGGAGCCGCACCCCGAGGACGCGCTGGTCGCCGTTCTGTCGCGTGCGCTCGCCGAGCGCTACCCGCAGTACGCGGACGAGCCGTTCGCGCGGCTGATCGTGCTGCGCATCGAGGCGATCACCGGCTGGTCGGGCACGAGCTGATCGCGGCTCAGTCGCCGATCGGCGCGATGTCGTCGATCGTCCAGCCGGGTTCCGTGTGGGTGAAGCGGTCCCCAGCCGTCAGGTGAGCGCGGTGCGCTCGCATCTCGCCGCCCGGACCGGGCCAACGCACCACCAGCTCTGCGTCATGGTGCGCCGACACGCAGAGCGCCACCACCTCGCCACCGTGCACGCGGGCGGCGACCTCGAACCCACCGGCTGCACGGAGACCGGCGAACGACAGGTCGCCCCACGCCGTCGGCACCGCCGGTGCGATGCGCACGACACCGCCGTGATCGTGCACCAGAAGGTCGCACACTGCGGCCACGAACGCGAAGCCGGCCTCCAGGCTGAGCGCATCGCCGCCCATGCCCGCACCGAGCTGGTTCCAGATCGTCGGTGCCATGCCCGACACGCTGGTCTGCACGTGGAACGTGGACGGGCCCACCCACCGCTCGGCGTAGTCGCGCAGCCAGCCGAGGGCGAGGTCGGCACGGCCCGCGTACGCGGCGATCGACGCGGCCCACGGGACGGAGAAGCCCACCCACTCACCGGCACCGGCGAGCAGCAGGTTGTCGATCGAGGCATCCACGAGCGACCGCGTCGCGACATCGGCGGCGTCGGCGGTCAGGCGTCGCAACGGATGGATGCCGATCAGATGCGAGTGGTGCCGGTGGCTGCGATCGAGTGGCGCATCGGCCCGGACCCGCAGCCCGCCGGCACGGCCCGTCAGCACACCACCGATCACTCCGAACCCCGCGTCGGCAGGCAGCGGGGCGAGCCGCGCTGCGCGGTCGCGCCATTCGGCGCCCTCGCGTCCGGTCTCGTCCAGGAGGTCGGCCAAGGCGTCGAACAGCCACCCGAGCAGTGCGAGGTCGATCGTCGCATCGGGGCCCCACGCGGAGCCGCCGACGGGCACCAGTTCGGGCGAGTACGAACGTGGCAGGTGCAGCCGACCGTCGGCGCCTTCCTCCAGCACCCCCGACAACGGCACCACCACGCCCTCCATGAACGGCAGCAGCACCTCGTCGCGGAACCGGATGTCGGCGGAGTGCAGCCAACCGGTGTGCAGCACCTGCGCGAGCCACGGCCCGGACGAGAACGCCAGGTTCACCATCGCCCATTCGTAGCGACAGCGGCCGTCGTCGTCCGTCGCCGAGGGCACGAACAGCCCATCCACGCCGAACAGCGACCGTGCCAGTTCGCGCCATTCGGGCATCGCCCGCTGCACGTAGCGGTGCAACGAGTCGGCCAGTTCGCCGTGGTTCGTCACGTGCACCGGCGCATAGGACAACTGCACGTTCACGTTGTGGTGCAGGTCGCCGCCCCACGGCGGCATCCGACCATCCGGCGACCACGGGCCCTGGAGCCCGAGCGGCGGACCATCGGCGCGCATCGCCCCGCCCAGCTTCGCCATCTCCGCACACCACAGCGACTGCACCGACGGGTCGGGCAACGACACCCACGAGCGAGCGTGGAACGACCTCCAGTGCGCCTCGTGCGCGGCCACGGCGGCATCTGGGTCGGCGAGCACCGCGTCCCGCGCCGCAGCGGCGACAGCGACGGTCTGCTCGACACTGCCGTCGCGCGCAGAGGCGAGCGACATCGCCCACCACCACCGCTCGTCGTCGCCGCGCAGCGCCCATGCGGCGGCCACCACGCCGCCGTCCGGCACCGGTTGCCCCACCGCGCCATCGACCACGTCACCGGTGACGACCGCGGGCGACCATGCCGCGAACAACGCCACCGGATGCGGCGCCATCGGCGGTTGGCCGCCCTGCCGCTCCTCCCAGTTCGCCGGATCGGCGCACCACTGCACCACCGGCGTCGGTCGTGGTCCGGAGCCCTCGACGAGCACGACGTCGTACCCGGCGAGCACCCGGACGACCAGTCGTCCATCGGTCGTGGCCACCGCCAGCGCGGCCGTGTCGAGATCGTGCGTGGCGGCGGTCACGCGGCCGACGCCGTGCAGGCGCACTCGGCTCGGGGGCAGCCGGGTGGGGGTCACCACGTCGAAGCGTGGCAGGTGCACCGGCCACGACGCGGGCCAGTTGCTGGCACCACCGTCGAGCGCCGTGAGGAACGCCGAGAACGGATGCTCGCCGGTGGGTGCGCCCTCGGCACGGCGATCCCAGAACTCGGCATGATCGATCGTCAACGTCGGCACGTCGTCGCCCCACACCACGGCGCCCGTCCGCCCGTTGCCGAGCGGGGTGCCGTCCACCCAGGCTGCACCGAGGGTCGCTCGCTCGCGGCGCGCCGCGGCCATCACCGCCAGGGCGTGGTGGGGGTCGACGAGCGACGGCCCGCCGGGCATCGGCGCTGCGGCCACGCGTCAGACCGGCCAGAGCAACGGATTGCCGGGACCGTCGGCCAGGGTGCCCGGCTCGGCGCCGGCCAGCCAGATCTGCTGGTCGAACGCCTGCTGCGGCGCTTCGATCGGCGAGATGCGAGTGCCGTCGGCGTAGTAGATGATCGTCATCACGGCGCGCATCGAGTCGCTGTGGTTCGCCGGGGCGCGGTGCAAGGTCCAGCCTGCGTGGAACGTCGCGTCACCGGCGCGCATCGCGCCGTAGGTGGTCGTTCGCAGACCCTCGCGCTGCCGCATCGCCTCGTACTCGGCCTCCGACTCGTCGCCGATGATCCAGTCACCCATCGCCTTGCGCAGGTGACTGCCGTCGACGAACGTCATCGACCCCACGTCCTCGGGGACGTCGACCAACGGCATCCACATCGTGATCGTGCGATCGGTGGCGAGTGGCCAGTAGTTCTGGTCCTGGTGCCACGGGGTGTGACCGCCACCGGGCTCCTTGAACAGCGCCTGGTCGTGGTACAGGCGCACGCCGTCCACCTGCAGCAGCTCCGCCGCCACCTTCGCGAATCGCGACGCGAACGTGAAGCCACGCACCACGTCGTCGTACATGCAGATGTTCGGCACCTGCAGGAAGGCCTTGCCGTAGGTGTCGCGCGCCTCCAGCGCGCCCATGTGCGGCGCCACCCGCTGCACCGCTGCCTCGATGGCGGGGCGGAACGTGGCGACCTCCTCCGGACTCGCCAGACCGCGCACGACGGCGTGACCGTGCACGGCGAATCCGCGGACGACGTCGGCGGGCAGGTCGGCGATCGGATCGAGCGGCGGCACGGATGTCGCGGTCATGGCGCGGGAGCGTACCCCGCGACGCCGAAGCGGTTCTGCAGCGGACGGCCCGCGTCAGCCGGCAGCGCCGGCCACCACGCGGTCGACGTCGGCCCACAGGGCGTCCGGTACCGGATCCGAAGCCCAACCGACGTCGTCGCGCACCTCGGCGGCGGACCGCGCGCCGAACAGCACGGTGGTGACGGCGGGGTGACGCAGCGCGAACCGGATCGCCGCCTGCGGGAGCGACACGCCGTGCTCGGCGCACACCCCCTGCACGGCCCGGGCCTTCTCGACCAGATCGGTCGGCGCGGTGGCGTAGTCGAAGGTGGCCGTCGGCGACGGGTCCGCCAACAGACCGCTGTTGAACACACCGCCCAGCGACACGTTCACGCCCCTCGCCGCACAGTCGTCCAGCAGGTCGGCACCGCTGCGGTCGAGCAGCGTCCATCGCCCCGCCATCAGCACGCCGTCCAACGGCAGATCGGCCACGAACCGCTGCAGCATCGCCGACTGGTTCATGCCGCAGCCCACCTGCCGCACGACGCCCTGGTCGCGCAGCTCGAACAACGCGGGGAACGCCTCGTCGCGGGCGATGCGCTCGTGGTCGTCGGGGTCGTGCACGTACACCACGTCGAGGCGATCGGTGCCGAGCCGTTCGAGCGACTCCTCCAGCGAGCGCAGCACGCCGTCGCGGCTGAAGTCGTGGACCGGGTCGACGTCGGGCACGTCGCAGAACGACGTCGGTGGCCGCGGGCCCTCGGTGCGGCGCAGCAACCGCCCCACCTTCGACGCCAGCACGTACTGGTCCCGCGGCAGACCGGACAGCGCGCGACCGAGGCGTACCTCGGCGACGCCGTGGCCGTACTGCGGTGCGGTGTCGAACCAGCGAATGCCCGCGTCCCACGCCGCCTCGACGGTGGCCGCCGCATCGTCGTCGGTCACCGACGTGAACAGGTTGCCGAGCGGCGCGGTTCCCAGTCCCAACCGGCCCACGACATCGGCGGTCATCGCCACTCGCTCCCGTCCGGATAGCGCAACGCATCGATCGACTCGGGGTGCATCTCGATCGAGTAGCCGGGTGCCGTGGGCAGCAGGTACGCCCCGTTGCGCACGGCCGCCGGGTGCAGGAAGTGCTCGTGCAGGTGGTCCGCGTACTCGGTGGTCCGGTCCGCCAGCGAGCCGCTGACGCACAGGTGGTCGATCACCGAGATGTGCTGCACGTACTCGCACAGGCCGATGCCACCTGCGTGCGGGCACACCGGCACGTCGCGTGCCGCGGCCAGCAGCAACACGGCGAGCACCTCGTTCAGGCCACCCAGGCGGCAGGCATCCACCTGCACGTAGTCGATCGCCTCCGCCTGCAGCAGCTGCTTGAAGATCAGGCGGTTCGCCGCGTGTTCACCCGTCGCGACACCCACCGGCGACACGCCGCGACGGATGGTGGCGTGGCCGAGCACGTCGTCGGGGTGGGTGGGCTCCTCGATCCAGCGCAACCGCGCATCGCGCAGTTCGTTCGTCCAGTCGATCGCCTGGTGCACGTCCCACACCTGGTTCGCGTCGGCCATCAGCTGGCAGTCGTCGCCGATCTCCTCACGCATCACCTCGCAGCGGCGACGGTCCGACACCACGTCGATGCCGACCTTCGTCTTGAAGCTCGTCCAACCGTCGGCAAGCGCCGCCTGGCAGCGGCGACGCACCTCGTCCTCCGGGTAGCCGAGCCAGCCGGCCGACGTGATGTACGCCGGGTAGCCGTGCTCGCGCAGGTGCGCCAGTCGCTCGTCGCGACCGGGCCGCATCCGCTGCAACATCTCCAGCGCTCGCGCCTCGTCCACCTCGTCGCGCAGGTAGCGGAAGTCGATGCAGTCCACGAACTGCGCTGGCTCGAGGTCTGCCACCAGCTGCCACACCGGCACCCCGCGCTCCTTGGCCCACAGGTCCCAGACGGCGTTCACCAATGCCGCGGTGGCCAGGTGGATCACGCCCTTGTCCGGGCCCAGCCAGCGCAGCTGCGAGTGGTTGGTCACTGATCGCCAGAACGCGCCCATGTCGTCCGTGATGTCGCTGAGGCGGCGCCCGACGACCAGGTGGGAGAGCGCTTCGATCGCCGCGCAGCACAGGTCGTTGCCCTTGCCGATGGTGAACGTCATCCCGTGACCCGCATGGGCGCCATCGGTGTGCAGCACCACGTACGCGGCCGAATAGTCGGGGTCGGGGTGGTTGGCGTCGCTGCCGTGCAGGAACGCCGACGTCCGCGCACGCAGGTCGTGTGTGCTCACCGAGACGATCGTGGTCATGGTGCCGATTCCCCCTCATCCGGTCCCCGGTCGCCGGACGGGGGCAGCGTAGGCGCGAGACTCACCCACGCCTGGACGCGCGCCGCGGCAGACGAACCGGTTGGAGGGTTGCATGAGTGGTCGAGTGGTGATCGTCACCGGGTCGTCGGGCGGCATCGGCAGCGCCATGGTCGAACGGTTCGCCGCGAACGGCGACACCCCGGTCGGGCTGGACCTCGACCAGGGCTTCGACGTCACCGACCCGGCCCAGTGCCAGGCCGCGGCGGACCGCATCGTGGGCGAACACGGCCGCATCGACGTGTTGTGCAACAACGCCGGCATCGCCGCCGTCGGCGACGTGGTGCAGAGCACGCCGGACGACTGGGAGCGAGTGTTCGCCGTCAACGTGTTCGGCATCGCCAACATGTCGCGTGCCGTGATCCCGCACATGCGTGCTGCCGGCGGCGGTGCGATCGTCAACACCTGCTCGATCGTCGCCAGCGTCGGGCTCGTCCAGCGGGCGGTCTACGCGGCGTCGAAAGGTGCGGTACTGGCGCTCACCAAGGCGATGGCCGCCGACGAGGTGGCGCACGGCATCCGCGTCAACTGCATGTCACCCGGCACCGTCGAGAGCCCATGGGTGCAGCGCCTGGTGGCCGCCACCGACGACCCCGCAGCCACCTACGAGGGGCTGCGCCGCCGGCAGCCGATGGGCAGCCTGGTGACGTGCGAGACCGTCGCCGACGCGGCGCTGTACCTCTCGGCGCCCACCACGTTCACCACCGGCATCGACCTGCTGGTCGACGGCGGCATCAGCGGTATCCGCATCGTGGAGCAACGATGACGCTGCGCGTCGCGCTCATCGGCGGGCCGATGTACGACCACCTCGACGCGCTGCTCGACGAGTTCGACGTCGAGGTCGTGGTGCGTGCCGACCATCCCACCCTCAACCGCACCGTCGCGAAGATGCTCGCCGCGGGCGAGCGCCTCGACCTGCTGTCCACCCACAGCAAGTACGCGCCATCGCAGTCGCAATGGCTCACCCCACTGGACGGGGTCGTGGACACCGAGTCGCTCGCCCCGCTCGCGGTCGAGCTGTGCCGCGACCGCGACGTGCAGTGGTGCGTGCCGCGCCTGATCGACGTGCGCATCATGTGGCTGCGCACCGATCGTGTCAAAGGCGTGCCCGACACCTGGCAGGACGTCATCGACCGGCGGATGTCGTTCGGGTTCCCCGGCCGCGAGTCCGGACTGTTCGGCACGTTCTTCGAACTCGTGGTCGGCGGCGGCGGCCGACTGTTCGACGAGCAGGGCCGCCCCACCATCGACGGACCCGAAGCCATCGAGGCGGTGCGGATGCTGTGTGCCCTGGCCGCCAAAGCACCCGCCGACCTACCGACCTGGCATTACGACCAGGTGGATGCTGCGCTGCTGGACGGTCGCATCGACGCCGCCGGTGTGTGGCCGGGCGGCTGGGGACCGATCCGCGAGCGCGGGATGTCGGGCCGGTTGACCCCGCACCCCTACCCCTCCGGCCCGGTGCGACGAGTGAGCTACTCGGGCTGCCACGGTTGGGCGATCCCGTCGACGTGCGGCGACCTGCCCGGCGCCACTGCGCTGTTGCGACGACTGACCGGCCCAGAGGCAGGCGCTGCCGACGCTGCCGGCGGCAACGTGTGCGCCAATCTCGAGGCGTTCGCCGCGGTCGAACCGGTGGACGACGTGGACGCGCAGCGACTCGCCATCACCGCCGCCACCATCGAGTCGGCGATGATCACGTACCCGGCACACCCCCGCTTCCCCGAGCTGGAGGACGGTGGTTGGGCTGTCCTCAACGAGGCGTTGCGCGGACTGCGCACGCCCGCCGGCGCCGTGCGCGAGATCCAGTCCATCGCCGACCGTGTGATGCGCTGACGCCGTCGCGTTGCCCGCCGAGCAGCGATAACGAGTGTTTCAGGCGCCCCGTGGCGCACGAAACACTCGTTATCGACCGAGCCGGAGCGCTCAGCCGCGGGTGCGGGTGCCGCTGGACGGGTCCCAGCGCAACGGCTGGTCGGCGCGGTCGAAGGGGGCATCGGGGCGGTCGCCGGGAAAGGCGGGGTGCGGGCCACGAACTCGGGGTCGCCCCAGCCCTTGTACCAATCCGACCGCACCATCACCACCGACCCGGCCGGCACCCGACCGTTGGCGGCTTCCCACCGGGTGATGTCGTCGACCGTGAGCGCGTACCCGAAGTCGGCCTGCACCTGTTCGACCATCGAGATGACCACCAGCGGGCGCACCGCGAGGGTGGCGGGCAGTTCGTCGATGGCCGGGTAGTTCGGGTTCCAGTGAGCGGGCGGGTCGAGCTGCGTGCCGTACTGGTCGGTGGGCAGCACGTACTCCGTCGCCTCGAAGCCGTCGTCCTCGTAGGTGAACGGCTGGCCGATCGGCTTGACGTCCGCATTGCCGCTCGTCGCCCGGTTGAACGCGATGCGGGTCGGGTCGAAGCCGTACCAGATGGGCGTGGACGGTTCGAGCACGTGCGACAGCGGCACGTACTTGGCCTGCGCGAAGTGGGTCCGATACACGTCCCACAGCCCGGGCGCGGCCGCCGGTGTGTCATCGCCGCAGCCGGCGAGCGCCGCGCCCGCACCGGCGAACAGCCCGGTCTGGAGGAAGGTCCGTCGATCCATGCCGCACACTGTGCCCGCGGGTCACCCTGCCTCGCCAGCACCGACGACCGAGCGAGCGACCGACCGAGCACAGCTGGGCCGGCGCCCGACCCGAATGGTGTGTCGACGACATGCTTCACTTCCATCGCACCGTGCTGAGCTGACGAGAGGACCCGCATGGACCACATCCCGTTGTTGACGACCGACCAGATGGCGTCGTTCGTGTCGCGCGGCTTCCTCCGCTTCGACGCGGTGGTGCCCGACGACGTGAACCAGCAGGCGCTCGAGGAACTGCCGCTGTTGTTCCGTGCGTGGTTGGACGAGTTCCGCGGCGTGACGAGCGGGCACGTCGCCGAGCCCGATGCGATGGAGTTGCCGCGCTCGGGCACGCCGGTGCACGAGGCGTACGCGCCGGATTCGGCGTTCGGCCGGATGGTGCGCGTGCCGGTCATCGCCGGTGCGATCGCCTCGCTGGTCGGGCAGGCACCGGTCGTCGATCACCACTTCGTGCACATCAAGCAGGCGGGCGATCTGCACGCGCAGGGTCTGCACTGCGACGCCATCATCGACAGCGGCGTGGCGTTCGACATCCAGCTGTTCTGGTTCCCGCACGACGTGGCGCCGCGCGAGGGC
>JBMOGW010000103.1:0-12218 GCA_049318165.1 Ilumatobacteraceae bacterium | reverse complement strand
AGTGCCGCCACGAACGCGAGCCAACTGAGTACTGACCGGTCATCCTTGCTCATGGTCGCCAGCGTGTCGGTTGGCGGCGGTGAGTCAGTAGGGCATTCAGGGGGCGGGGGCTGGGACCAAAGTCCCGACCGTCGCCGTCAGGCCTGCTTGGCGGCCTTGGCCAGGCGCTTCGCGGCTCGGCCCGTGGGCTCGAGGTTGCGGTGGTCCAGGTCGCCCATCTCCACACCATTCACGAACAACACACGGTAACGCTGCCAGTTGAAGCCGTTGGCGAGGATGACCTTGCCATCGGTCCCGGCCGGCACACCCTCGAGGTTCACCGTGTTGCGCACCTTGTCGCCGATCTTCAGGTCGATCTGGTTCTTGTGCGGCTGTGCCAGGGCGTGCGGCTTCCAGGTGGTCATACGCCCATTCTGCCCGAAACCGCCGCGCCGGAGGGCATTCGAAACGTTCGCGCACCCGCCCGGTAGAGTCGTCCACCTGTGAACAGCACGATCTCACCCGTTGACGACCCCATTGCCGACGCCCCCGACACCGCAGCAGCGGGTGAGGGCGATGAGGGCACCGAGGCCACCACTCCCCGCAACCCCCGCACGCTCGTGAAGCTGTCGGTCACTGTCGCGGAGGACGAGTTCGACCGCGACATCGACCAGGCGTTCCGCAAGATCGCCCGCGAGGTGCGTCTGCCCGGCTTCCGTGCCGGCAAGGTGCCGCGCAAGGTGCTCGAGGCCCGCATCGGCCTGGCCGCCGCTCGTGAGGAAGCCCTCCGCGACGCCATCCCCGTGTACCTGTCGAAGGCGGTCCGCGAACACGACGTCGACCTCATCGCGACGCCCGAGGTCGAGATCACCGCCGGCGCCGAGGAAGGCCCGGTCGAGTTCGAGGCCGTGTGCGAGGTGCGCCCGGTCATCACGGTTCCCGGTTACGGCGGCCTGCGCGTCGAGCTGCCCAGCCCCGACGCCACCAACGAGGAGATCGACGAGGCCGTCGACGCCGAGCGTCGCCGCCAGGGCAGCCTGGTCGACGTCACCCGCCCGGCCCAGCACGGCGATCACGTCACGCTCACCCTCGCCGCCACCCGCGACGGCGAGCCCGTCCCCGGTCTCAACACCGAGGACTGGCTCTACGAGATCGGCAAGGGGTGGGTGGCCGAGGGGTTCGACGACCAGCTCGTCGGCGCCACCAAGGGTGCCGAGCTCACGTTCAGCGCCAACCCGACCGGGCTCGACGAGCCGGCCGATTTCACCGTCCAGGTCACCAACGTGCAGGAGATGCAGCTGCCCGAGGTCACCGACGAGTGGGTCGCCGACAACCTCGGCGAGTACGAGACCCTCGACGAGTGGCGTGCTGCCATCGCCGAGCGCATCGCCACCACGAAGCTCAACCAGGCCCGCAACCTGTACATCGAGCGTGCGATGTCGGAACTCTCCGAGCTCGTCGCGGAGCCCGCCCCCGACAGCATGGTGCAGGGCGACCTGCAGGCCCGCGTGCAGAACACCGTGCAGCAGTTCCAGTCGCAGGGCATCAGCATCGACCAGTGGCTGCAGGCCACCGGTCAGGACGCGAACTCGTTCGTCGAGGCGCTGCGCGTGCAGTCCGAGAAGGCCGTCAAGGTCGACCTGGCGCTGCGTGCCGTGGCCGTCGCCGAGGGCCTCGAGGTGAACGACGACGACGTCGAGCGCGAGTACGCCCGCATCGCGATGCAGGTGCGTCAGAAGGCCAGCGAGGTGCGCAAGGCGTACGAGAAGAACGACGCCGTCACCGACCTGAAGGCGCAGCTGCTGAAGAACAAGGCGATGGACTGGGTGCTCGAGCACGCCGAGGTCGTCGACCCGCTGGGTGCGCCGATCGACCGCGCGCTGCTGATGGGCGAGCACGACCACGACCATGATCACGATCACGATCACGATCACCACGATCATGATCACGACCATGATCACCACGACCACGACCACGAGCACTGAGAGGGCATGAGATGAACGAGTTCCCGATGATGTCCGGGTATCAGGTGCCCGGTGTGGTCGAGCAGACCAGCCGCGGCGAGCGCAGCTACGACCTCTACAGCCGGCTGCTGCGCGACAACATCATCTGGCTCGACACGCCGATCGATGACGCGTCGGCCAGCCTCACCTGCGCGAAGTTGGTGTACCTGGAGTCGGAGAACCCCGACAAGGACATCAGCATCTACATCAACAGCCCCGGTGGCGACATCACGGCGCTGTTCGCGATCTACGACACGATCCAGTTCATCAAGAACGACGTGGCGACGATCTGCCTCGGCCAGGCGGCCTCGGCGGCGGCGGTGCTGCTCGCCGCCGGTACGAAGGGCAAGCGCATGGCGCTGCCGCACAGCCGCATCCTGCTGCACCAGCCCTACGGCCAGGTGGGCTACGGACAGGTCACCGACCTCGAGTTGGCTGCCAAGGAGATCCTGCGGATGCGCGATCTCCTGGAGGAGTTGCTCGCCAAGCACACGGGGCAGCCGATCGAGCGGATCCACGCCGACACCGACCGCGATTTCGTGATGGAAGCATCCGAGGCTCTCGCGTATGGCATCATCGACGATGTCATCTCGAGTCGCGAAGTGGTGGACCGCGCCGGTCCCATCCGCTGACCGTCGCGAGACCGGCGTGAACGTCCCCCACGACCTGGGCTTTCCTCGAGGAGTACGCAGTGGCGAAATTCGGTGACACCGGGGAGTTGCTGAAGTGCTCGTTCTGCGGCAAGTCGCAGAAGCAGGTGAAGAAGCTCATCGCGGGGCCTGGTGTCTACATCTGCGACGAGTGCATCGACCTGTGCAACGAGATCATCGAGGAGGAGCTCACCGACACGGGCGAGCTGCGCTTCGACGAGTTGCCCACGCCGCGCGAGATCCGCACGTTCCTCGACGACTACGTGGTCGGCCAGGACGAGGCGAAGAAGATCCTCTCCGTCGCCGTGTACAACCACTACCGGCGCATCCAGTACCAGCAGTCGACGGCCGTCGGCCGGCGTGACGACATCGAGCTGCAGAAGAGCAACATCCTGCTGCTCGGCCCCACCGGCTGCGGCAAGACCCACCTGGCGCAGACGTTGGCCCGGTTGCTGAACGTGCCGTTCGCGGTCGCCGACGCCACCGCGCTCACCGAGGCCGGCTACGTGGGTGAGGACGTCGAGAACATCCTGCTCAAGCTGATCCAGGCCGCGGACTTCGACGTGAAGAAGGCCGAGACCGGCATCATCTACATCGACGAGATCGACAAGATCGCACGCAAGAGCGAGAACCCGTCGATCACCCGCGACGTGTCGGGCGAAGGCGTGCAACAGGCGCTGTTGAAGATCCTCGAGGGCACGGTGGCCTCCGTGCCGCCGCAGGGTGGCCGCAAGCACCCGCACCAGGAGTTCATCCAGATCGACACCACCAACGTGCTGTTCATCTGCGGTGGCGCGTTCGCCGGGCTCGAGCAGATCATCGAGGGCCGCATCGGCCACCGCGGCATGGGCTTCAACAACACCGTGCGCAGCAAGGCCGAGCGCGACCCGGGCGAGCTGTTCGCACAGGTGCAGCCCGAGGACCTGCTGAAGTTCGGCATGATCCCCGAGTTCATCGGCCGTCTGCCGATGGTCGGAGCCGTTCGCAGCCTCGACCGCGATGCGCTGATCAAGATCCTCACCGAGCCGAAGAACTCGCTGGTGCGCCAGTACCGCAAGATGTTCGAGTTCGAGGACGTCGAGCTGGAGTTCACCCGGGAGGCACTCGAGGCGATCGCCGACCAGGCGCTCGCTCGCGGCACCGGCGCCCGTGGTCTGCGCGCCATCCTCGAAGAGGTGTTGCTGAACACGATGTACGAACTGCCGGGCCGCGCCGATGTGGGCACCGTCGTCATCGACGCCGACACCGTGCTCGAGAAGGCCACCCCGACGCTGACGCCGCGCGAGCCGGTCACCAAGCGCCCGCGCCGCCAGGCGAGCTGAACCACGTCGCGATGACGTACCAGGACGCACTCGACTACCTCGACGCGCACGCGAGCTACGAGACGACGGGGCGCATCGAGTCCCCGACGCTCGACCGCATGCGCTCGCTGGTCGAGGCCATGGGCGACCCGCAGTCCGCGTACCCGGTGATCCACATCACGGGCACGAATGGCAAGGGCTCGACCGGTCAGATGATCACCCGTCTGCTGATGGCGCACGGGCTGACGGTCGGCACCTACACCAGCCCGCACCTCGAGCGGCTGAACGAGCGGATCATGGTGAACTGCGAGCCGATCCCCGACGAGGACTTCGCCGAGCAGATCGCCGCGATCGCCGACCTCGAGGTGCTCACCGGCATTCGCCCGAACTACTTCGAAGCGCTCACCGGTGCGGCCTACCGCTGGTTCGCCGACGTCGCCGTCGACGTGGCGGTCATCGAGGTCGGGCTGCTCGGCCGCTGGGACGCCACCAACGTGTGCGAGAGCCAGGTGGCGGTCATCACCAACATCGGCCTCGACCACACCGAGTTCGCCGGCCCCACCCGGGCCCACATCGCCCGCGAGAAGTCAGGCATCATCAAGCCGGGCAGCGCCGTGGTGGTGGGGGAGACCGACCCTGAGCTGGTGCAGATCTTCAAGGAGGCGGCCGGCGCCTCCTACCTGGTGCGCGGCGAGGACTTCGACGTCACCGAGCAGGCGCTGGCGCTCGGCGGCCGCGCCGTCGGCATGCGCACGCCGACGATGATCTATCCCGAGGTGTTCGTACCGCTGCACGGCCGTCACCAGGCCGACAACGCGGTGGTGGCGCTCACGGCAGTGGAGGCGTTCTTCGCATCGCCCGTGCCGGGCGACATCGTCGAGGAAGGTTTCGCGCAGGTGGCCATGCCGGGCCGGTTCGAGGTGATGGGCCATCAGCCGCTCGTCATCATCGACGGTGCGCACAACCCGGCCGGCGCCGACAGCTGCTCGTCCGTGTTCTTCGAGGACTTCGATCCCGAGGGTCGCCGCCTGCTGATCGTCGGCTGCCTGCGCGGCCGCGAGCCGGTGGAGATGCTGTCGGCGCTGCGCGCCGACGAGTTCGACGTGGTGCTCACGTGCACCGCACCCAGCCCGCGCGGCGTGCCCGCAGCGGATCTCACGGCGGCGGCCCGCGGCATGGGCTGCGACGACGTGCGCCAGTACGACACCGTCGAGCAGGCGATCGACGCGGCGATCACCGACTCGACGGCCGAGGACGCGATCGTCGTCACCGGCTCGCTGTACGTCGTGGGCGCCGCCCGCCCGCACTTGCGCAACAAGCCCAGGTAGGCCCGCCGAACTTAAGTTCTGCGAGCCAGGCGGCCGAGCGGGAGTCGCCGAGCGGGAGTCGCCGATAGCCTCTCGCACCATGTCTGATCGCACCCTCGTCCTGCTCAAGCCCGACGCCGTCCAGCGCAAGCTGACCGGCCAGATCATCGCCCGCATCGAGGCCAAGGATCTCACCATCGTCGCGATGGACCTCCGCCAGCTCGACGAGGCGACGCTCTCGCAGCACTACGCCGAGCACGTCGGCAAGGGCTTCTACGCCGACCTGGTGGCGTTCATGAGCAGCGGCCCGGTCGTCGCGATGGTGGTCGAGGGTCCGGAGGACACGTGGGAGGTCATGCGCACGCTGATGGGCGCCACCAACTCGCGCAAGGCCGCCGGCGGCACCATCCGTGGTGACCTCAGCGCGTCGTTCACGGAGAACCTGATCCACGGCAGCGACTCGCTCGAGTCGGCGCAGCGTGAGATCGGGATCTTCTTCCCGAATCTGTAACAATCCGCCGCGCCGCTACACTGGCCCGTCATGTTCTCGCCGAGCCAAGGAGCCCACTGATGGCCCGTAGCAACCCACTGGCGCTGGGTCGCGACCTGGCGATCGACCTCGGCACGGCCAACACCCTCATCTATGCCCGCGGCCAGGGCGTCGTGCTCAACGAGCCCTCGGTCGTGGCCATCGACGTCACCGACGGTCGCCCGGTCGCGGTCGGCCTCGAAGCGAAGCGGATGATGGGCCGCACCCCGGGCCGGATCAAGACCATCCGGCCGCTCAAGGACGGCGTCATCGCCGACTTCGAGGTGTGCGAGAAGATGCTCCGCTACTTCATCCAGAAGGTGCACGCCAGCCGCTGGAGCAAGCCGCGCATGGTGATCTGCGTGCCCTCCGGCATCACCGGTGTCGAACAGCGCGCCGTGCAGGACGCCGCCGAGTACGCCGGTGCGCGCAAGCCGGTGCACATCATCGAGGAGCCGATGGCGGCAGCCATCGGCGCCGACATGCCGGTGCACGAGCCGAGCGGCAACATGATCGTCGACATCGGCGGCGGCACCACCGAGGTGGCCGTCATCTCGCTGGGCGGCATCGTCACCGCGCAGTCGGTGCGCGTGGCCGGCGACGAGCTCGACGACGCCGTGCTGCAGTACGTGAAGAAGGAGTTCTCGCTCGCGATCGGTGACCGCACCGCCGAGGAGATCAAGATCCACATGGGTTCCGCGTGGCCGCTCGACGAGGCCATGGGTGGCGAACTGACCGCCGACATCCGCGGCCGCGACCTCATCAGCGGCCTGCCGCGCACCATCCCGCTCACCACCGAGCAGGTGCGCGAAGCCCTTTCCGAGCCGGTTTCTGCCATTGTCGACGCCGTGAAGACGACGCTCGACCGCACGCCGCCCGAACTGGCCGCCGACATCATGGAACAGGGCATCATGCTCACCGGCGGTGGCGCACTGCTGGCCGGACTCGACCGGCGCCTCGCGCACGAGACCGGCATGCCCATCAACATCGCGCGCGACCCGCTGTTCAGCGTGGTCATCGGCTCCGGCCGAGCGCTCGAGAACATCGACGCGATGCGGGGGCTGATGTCGCTCGGTGGCGACGAATAGTCCCCGGCGGTCCTCGGGATCATGTTCTCCAACCTGAGTCGGCGCAGGGTTCTCCTGCTCGTGGTGCTCACGTGCGTGCTGCTGATCACGCTCGACAAGACCGGTAACCCGATCATCGATCGCGTCCGGTCGGTCGCGGCGCGGGTCGTGAAGCCGGTCGACACTGCGATCGAGGCGATCGCGCTGCCGATCGAGCGCGCGTGGAACGGCATCGCCGACTACGACGACGTGCAGCGCGAGAACGAAGCCCTGCGTGACCAACTCGAGCACGTGAAGGGCAACGACGTCGAGGCGCGTTCGGCCGTGCTCGAGTACCGCGAGCTGTTGAAGCTGAACCAGCTCACGTCGAAGTTCCAGTACACCACCGTCGCCGCGCAGGTGGTCGGCTCGTCGCCGAGCAACTTCCAGAACACCGTCGAGATCAACCGCGGCACCAACCAGGGCGTCGCCATCGGCATGCCGGTCACCGACGGTGCAGGCCTGATCGGCCGCATCACCAAGGTCTACGCCGAGCGCAGCATCGTGCTGCTGATCACCGACCCGTCGTACTCCATCGAGGCGCAGGTGCTCTCGACGCCGGGCGAGGACGGAACCAGTCCCACCACGCCGACGGAGAGCACCACGCTCAGCGGCATCCCGGTGAGCGATCTCACCAGCAGCACCACGTCGACCACCAGCACCACGACCACCGTGCCGGTCTCCCTGCCGCCCGAGCTGACGCCCATCACGGATCCGCCCATCACGCTCGCGCCCGACACCGGGTCGACCACCTCGGTCGCGCCGGCGACGACCACGACGGTGCTCGAGGTCGTGCGCGAGACAGGCCTGCTGGAGGGCGAGGGCAACAACCGGCCGATGGTGCTGCGCTTCGTCGACACCACGTCGGCGATCACCAGCGTGAAGCCCGGTGCCGTGGTGGACACCGCCGGCGGCACGAGCAGCCTTGCGCCGCAGGGGATCCCGATCGGCGTCATCAGTCGCATCGAGCGTCAGACCGGCAGCAGCAGCGCCGTCGTGGAGGTCACCCCCAACGCCAGCCTCAAGCGGCTGAACTTCGTTGCCGTGGTGCTGTACCTCCCGAATGCGGCGGCTGTCGGTAAGTAGCCGTGCGCAACATCATCCTCGGTCCGCTCCTCCGGCTCGTGCCCGTCGGCCTGCTCGCGCTGTCGATCCAGCGCGTCGTGTTCGCCGCGCACCCGATTCAGGACGTGAAGCTGCAGTTCGTGCTCGCGCTCGTCGTCGCCGCCGGTGCCGGTGGCGGGTCCGACCGCGGTGCCGTCGCCGGTTTCGTGCTCGGCCTGATGTACGACCTCACCGGCAACACGCCCGTCGGACTGATGGCACTGTCGTACGGCCTTGGCGGCATGACCGCCGGCTACGTGCACACCTTCACGCCCGATCCGCAGTGGTGGCTGGCGTCGATCTTCGCCGCCATCGGCGCCGCGGTGGGGGAGATCGCGATCCCGATCGCCGAGGTCATCACCGGTGAGGACGGCTGGCTGAGCAGCGACGTGCGCTGGACGGTGCCGATCGTGGCCGCCTTCGCGTTCGTGATGTGCCCGCTGTTGATGCCCGTCGGCCGCTGGATGATGGGCGTGAAGCGCAAGAAGTGGAAGGCGATGCTGGAATGAGCGGCGCCGTCCGCGCGCTCGCGCGGCCCGTTTCGTCATCAGATCGACAAGAATGTCGCCATGGCCGTTGACAAGCGCTCTGCCCGCCTGGGCGTGCTCGCCACCGTGTCACTACTCCTCATCGGCCTCCTCGGCGCGCGCCTGTGGTTCCTGCAAGGTGTGAAGAGCGAGGACTACCAGGCGACCGTCACCGCAGCGAAGACCCGCGAGGTCTACGTCGCGCCCGAGCGCGGCCGCATCTTCGACGCGAACGGCCGCGTCCTGGCCGACAACCAGCGCATCCTGACGGTCACCGTCGACTGGAACACGATCCGCAAGAAGAAGAATCGCATCGCCCTGTTCGAGCGTCTGTCGGGTCCGTTGAAGACGCCGGTCGACGACCTGATGCGCCGCTACGAGCCGTGCTATCCGCAGGCCGCCGGCAGCTGCGGCAAGAGCCAGCAGTTCGATTCGCTGCTGCCGCTGCCGTTGAAGGAGGACGTCGACGAGCAGACCGTTGCGTTCCTCAAGGAACGCAGCGAGGACTACCCGGGCGTCGACGTGGTCGAGCAGTGGAAGCGCGTGTACCCCTATGCGCCGATGGCGTCGCACGTCGTCGGCTTCATGGGAGCCATCAACAAGGACAACCTCGAGAGCTATCTGCTGCAGGGTTACAAGCGCAACGAACGCGTCGGCCAGTTCGGTGTCGAGAGCAGCCTCGAGCGCGAGTTGCACGGGCAGTGGGGCAAGCGGGTCTACGAGGTCGACGCGTCCGGTGCGATCGTGCGTGAAGTCGTCGACCAACGCATCGAACCCGTCGCCGGCTTCGATGTTCAACTGAGCATCGACCTCGACGTCCAGCAGTATGCCGAGCAGGCGCTGCAGACCGAGTTGCGTCAGCGCCGCAACCTGCCGACGGATCTCGCGCAGCCCGACAGCGCGCCGCACAACCCGTGCGACATCACCACGAACTGCAAGACCCGCGTGTATCGCAAGACGTTGCCGGACGGGGCCAAAGAGGACTACCCGGAGTGGGTGCAGCACAAGGCGCCGGCCGGTTCGGTCGTGGTGATGAACCACGAGAACGGTCAGGTGCTGGCGATGGCCAGCTACCCGACGTTCGACAACCGTTGGATGGAGAGCGGCATCGGCGGGACGAAGTACAAGCAGCTGTTCCCGAGCACGAAGGAGGACGGCACGCCGATCGACCCGGACCAGTCGATCCTCGTCAACCGCGCGGTGCAGGGCAACTACAACCTCGGCTCCACGATCAAGCCGTTCGTCGCGTGGTCCGCCATGCACGCCGGGCTCATCGATGCCAACACGGTGTGGACCGACGAAGGCACCTATCGCCTGGTGAGCATCCCCGAGAACGAGTGTCAGGACAAGGGCGGCAAGGCCCGCTGCATCTTCAAGAACGCCGCCAGCAAGCGCACCAACCTGCCCAGCAAGTACGGCCCAGTGACCGTGAGCGACGCGCTCGCCGTCTCGTCGGACACGTTCTTCTACCACCTGGGTGAGGAGTTCTGGGTCCGCTCGGAGGACCTCACCGACCAGCGCAGCCTGTTGAAGGAGAACCTCGAGCGGTTCGGCTTCGGCAACAAGACGGGCATCCAGTTGCCGTTCGAGTGGAAGGGTCGCATCCCGGACGACTCGGTGAAGCAGTCGCTCGTCGACAAGGGTGTGCTCGCGCCGGGTGAGGTGCCGCGACTGGTGGTCGGCGACAACGTGCAGGTCGCCATCGGCCAGGGCCTGATGGCGGCGACGCCGCTGCAGATGGCCGGCGCGTACTCGACGCTGGCAAACGGCGGCTTCCTGCTGCAGCCGAGCATCGTGAAGGCGATCCTCGCGCCGCTCACGCCGGACGCCAGCCCGGGCGTCGCCGACCTCGGCGCCGCCGTGGTTCGCCAGAGCTTCGCCAAGCCGGTCGTGCGCGATCAGTTGGAAATGCCGAACGACGTGCTGCTGCCGATCCTCGAGGGTCTGCAACGCGTGATCCGCGGTCGCGGCGTCACCGACCCGAGCGGCTTCTACCACGCCACCACGGGCGAGAGTCTCTTCAAGGGCTACCCGGTCGACATCGCCGGCAAGACGGGCACCGCGCAGGGTGCGGCCACGCTGCCGTGGAACGACTCGTCGGCGTTCGGAGCGTTCAGCCTCGACCAGAAGATGCCGTACACGATCGTCAGCTACCTGGAGAAGAGCGGCTACGGCTCGAAGGCCGCTGCTCCCGTCACCAAGTGCCTGTTCCTGGCGCTGAAGGGCGAGGTGACGACGGACCCGGTGTTCGTCAGCGACCCGCTCGACCTGAACTCGACCGTGCCGGCGCCGGATCAGACGCTGGCCGACGCGACGTGCCTCGGCGGCTCTGCCGGCGTGCGCGACTGAGGCGGCGGCGATGGCGCTCAGCTTCATGCACCGCAAGCCGGACTCCGGTCTCGGCAACATCAAGAGCAGCCCGTCGGCGCCGAGCCGCAACATCGACTACGTGTTGCTGTTCGCCCAGAGCGCGCTCGCGGTCATCGGCCTGTTCGTCATCTACTCGGCGTCACACACCAAGTTCCAGAACCAGTTCCTGTTCGTCACCCGCCAGGAGATCTTCCTCATCGGTGCGGTGATCGCCATGGTGGTCGTGATGTCGTTCGACTACGACTGGTGGAAGGACAAGGCGCGGTTCCTCTACGGCTTCACGTTGATGCTGCTGACGCTCATCACGCTGATGAACCTGCTGCAGGTGCGCGGCACGGAGACAGTGCTGAGCTTCGATCTCGGCCCGCTGAACATCCAGCCGGCCGAGCTCGCGAAGTTCACCACCTTGCTGATGGTGGCGTCGTACCTCGCCGATGACCGCAGCGACGACTTGCCGTACCACCGCTTCATCGTCGGCCTGATGATCGTCGGGGCGCCGGTGGCGTTGATCATCATCCAACCCGACCTTGGTTCGGCGTCGGTGTTGATCGCGATGGCGATGGGCATCATGCTCGTCGCCGGTGCCAAGGCCCGCTACATCGTGATGATCACCGTGCTGTCCGTGATGACGGTGGGTGCCGCCGTCCTCACCCGGTTGGTGAACGAGTACCAGCTGCGCCGGTTCACTGCGTTCTTCAATCAGAACTCCAACGACAAGGACCTGCAGGACGTCCTCTACCAGGGCCGCAACGCCATCCGCGCCCTCGCCACCGGCGGTATCGCCGGCAAGGGCTGGCTGCAGGGGCCGATCACCAACGCGAAGAACGACATCCCGGTGCAGTGGGCGGACTTCCCGTTCTCGGCCGTGGGGGAGCAGTTCGGGCTCATCGGCTGCGCCGTCATCATCGGGCTCTACGCGCTGGTGCTGCTGCGCATCTGGCGCATCGCTCACCTGTCCCGCGACCTGCTCGGTACGTATCTCTGCGTCGGTGTGTTCTCGATGCTGCTCTGGCAGGTGTTCCAGAACATCGCGATGACGTTGGGCGTGATGCCGATCACCGGCCTGCCCCTGCCGTTCATCAGCTACGGCGGCTCGGGTGTCGTGACGTTCTTCGCCCTGATGGGCCTCGTGCAGAACGTCCACATGCGTCGCTACCGCTGACCCCCGATCCGGTTCATGTCATCCGAAGACCGGGAAAACCTCGGTGAATCGATGACATGAACGACTGCACGATGCTGAATCGGGTACAGCATTCAGGACCATCCTGCGTGAGGCGGTGGTCGCCCGGTAGGCTGTGGACAACATGACTTCTCTCTGGGCGCGGGTCGAACCGCTCCTGGC
>JBMOGW010000102.1:0-12243 GCA_049318165.1 Ilumatobacteraceae bacterium | reverse complement strand
GGCGTGCAGGAGAACCTGCAGCGCTACAAGGAACTGCAGGACATCATCGCGATCCTCGGTCTCGACGAGCTCTCCGACGAGGACCGTCTCACCGTGTCGCGTGCCCGCAAGATCCAGCGCTTCCTGTCGCAGCCGTTCTACGTGGCCGAGGTGTTCACCTCCGTGCCCGGTGAGACCGTGCCGGTGGCCGAGACCGTCGACAGCTTCGATGCCATCCTCAAGGGTGAGCTCGACGAGGTCCCCGAGCAGGCGTTCCTCAACGTCGGTGGCGTCGAGCAGGTGCTGGCGAAGGCCAAGGCGCTCCAGGAAGGCGCTGCCTGACCATGGCCACCATGACGGTCGAGCTGGTGTCGCCGGAGAAGGTGCTCTTCTCCGGCGAGGCCACGCAGGTCATCACCCGCACCCTGGGTGGTGGCGAGATCGCGTTCCTGCCCGGCCACGCCCCGTTCCTCGGCGCGCTCACCGAGAACCACACGCGCATCACGCTCGCCGACGGCAGCGTGCTGGACGTGGCGGTGCACGGTGGTTTCGTGCAGGTGAGCGGTGACACGGTCAGCATCCTCAGCGACGTGGCCGAGCTCGGCGAGCAGATCGACCGGGCTCGGGCGCTGACGGCCAAGGACCGTGCCGAGGAGACGCTCCGCAAGGAGCACGACGCCGAAGCCGTCGCCGCGCTCAGCCGTGCCCACGCCCGGCTCAACGCCAGCGGCGGCCTGGGCACCTCCGCCTCCCACTGACGTCCGCTCGCGGTCCGGCGGCGCTCCGGGCTCGTCCGACGTCGCACGCCTCGCTGCTCGGCCAGGGCCTCGCACCGCTTCGCTGCTCGGCTATCGCTCCTTTCGGACGACCCTGCGCGCCGCCTCGATGCTCGACGACACACGCAGTGGCCGGCTCCCCCGATCGCGATTTTCGGTCTAGCCTTCGCACATGCCTGATGCCCTTCGGTTCACGTCCGCGTTGGTGACGGGGGCGTCGTCGGGGATCGGCGAGTCGATGGTGGAGGTGCTCGGCGAGGCCGGCATCCCGACCGTGATCGTGGCCCGTCGCCGGGACCGGCTCGACGAGCTGGCCGAGCGATTTCCGTCGCTGACCGTGCTCGCCGCCGACCTCACCGACCCGGAGGGTCTCGCTGCGGTCGTCGAGCGCGTGAGCGACACTGCGCTGCCGATCGATCTCGTCGTCAACAACGCCGGCTTCGGCACCTCGGGCGACTTCCACACGCTCGACGCCGATCGGCTGGACCGTGAGATCCAGTTGAACATCGCTGCGCTCACCCGGCTCAGCCACGCCGCACTGTCGGCGATGGTGCCGCGAGGCCGCGGCTTCCTGCTGAACGTGTCGAGCGTGGCGTCGTTCCAGCCGGCGCCGAAGTTGGCCGTCTACGCGGCGACGAAGGCGTACGTCACCAGCCTCACCGAGAGCCTGCACGAAGAGATGCGTGGCACCGGCGTGCACGTCACCGCGTTGTGCCCCGGCCTCACCCGCACCGAGTTCCAGAGCGTCAGCAACAGCGACTCCTATGCATCGCAGTACCCGACCTTCGCCTGGCTCGAGGCCCGCGAGGTGGCCGAGGCCGCGCTGCACGACGTCGCCAAGGGCAAGGCGCTCTCGGTGCCGGGCATGCTCTACAAGACGATGGTCACGGGCAGCAGCATCATGCCGCGCGGCCTCGCCCGACGCATGAGCGGCCTCGTCCAGCGCTGACCGGCCCGCAGAACGTGAGTTCTGCAGACCAACCACGCCTGGCTGATCAGTAGTCGACGGCGGCGAAGTCGCGCAGCTTGTCGATGCGGTGCCGGGCGTCGACCATCCGCACGGTGCCGCTCTTCGAGCGCATCACCAGGCTCTGCGTGCGCGCACCACCGTGCTCGTACCGCACGCCGCGGAGCAACTCGCCGTCGGTGACACCGGTGGCGGCGAAGAAGCAGTTGTCGCCCTTCACCAGATCATCGGTGGTCAGCACGGCATCGAGGTCGTAACCGAGGTCGATGGCTGCGGCGCGTTCCTCGGCGGTGCGCGGCGCGAGCAGACCCTGGATCTCGCCACCCATGCACTTCAGTGCGGCGGCGGCGGTGACGCCCTCGGGCGTGCCACCCGTGCCGATCAGCACGTCGACGCCGGCGTCCGGCCACGCCGTCGCGATTGCGCCGAAGATGTCGCCGTCGGTGATCAGCTTCACGCGGGCCCCGGTCGACCGCACCTCGGCGATCAACTCGGTGTGGCGATCGCGATCGAGGATGACGACCGTCAGGTCACGCACATGTGCGCCCTTCGCCTTCGCGATCCAGCGCAGGTTCTGCGAGGGCGTGGCCGTGATGTCGATCGACCCGGCGGCGTCCGGGCCCACCGCGATCTTGTGCATGTACACGCACGGGCCGGGATTGAACATCGTGCCCCGCTCGCTGACCGCGATCACGGCGATGGCGTTCGCACGGCCGTAGGCGGTGAGCGTGGTGCCGTCGATCGGGTCGACGGCGACGTCGGTGAGCGGCGGCGTGCCGTCGCCCACCTGCTCGCCGTTGAACAGCATCGGGGCTTCGTCCTTCTCGCCCTCGCCGATGACGACGATGCCGTCCATCGGCACGGTGCCCAACACGGTTCGCATCGCGTCCACCGCGGCCCCGTCGGCGCCGTTCTTGTCACCGCGGCCCACCCAGCGGGAGGCGGCGAGTGCGGCGGACTCGGTGACACGCACCAGCTCCATCGCGAGGTTCCGGTCGGGCTTCTGCGAAGTGGGGCTCATCACCCCGAACCGTACCGCGCCGGAGCAGCCCGCAGGCTGTCCGACGCGGCGTGGTCCGCTACTGCGTATGTCGGTGCACCCGCGATTCGTTCCGTACGTCGTGGTGGATGCGGCTGCGCTCGCGAGCGATGCGCACCTCGTCGTGCCGACGGTGATGGAACTGCGGGTACAGGATGGAGTGGTTCTGCCACATGAGGGTCTCCTCGTGTCGTGATGGATGGGTGTTGGGGGGCGGGCGCGAGCGAACCCGGAGGTCCATCGCGCCCGGTGGTGCGTCGAGCCTCAGGAGGCGGCGCAGCCGAGCCCGGCGAGGCGCGCGCCCGCACCGGACGTGATCTGGGTCGTCATCAGCATGGGGCACCTCCTTCGGGTCGTCGGGAACCTCACCGTGACACATCGGTCGTCGCCGTGTCGAACGATTTACGCGTCGTTATCGTTCGCGGTGTGACGAAGCTCGAGGCGGAGCGCTGCGTGCCCACGCAAGACGTGGCCGAACCGCGCCTCGTACGCGGTGGGCGAGCCGTGCTGTACGTGGTCTCGGGCGGGGGAGTGTCCGCGCTGCACCTCGTCGACCTGGATGATGGGTTCCGCCGGGTGCTGGCCGAGGTCACCGGCGTCCGTGGCGGACGGGGGCTCGGTGGCGGCGGGTGGTGCACGGTGCCCGATGACGACGCTGTCGTCTACGTCGGTGGTGACGGCAACCTGTGGCTGCAGCCGCTCGAGGGTGGAGCGTCTCGCCGGCTCACCGACGAGGGACCCGACCGCAACGCGATGGCGCCGGCCGTGTCGCCGGACGGATCGAAGGTTGCGTACGTGGTCGACCTCGCCGAGGTGCGAGTGGTGCCGATCGTCGGTGGCCCGAGCAGTCGCACCGACGACGGGTCGGCCGACTTCGTGATCGACCCGGCATGGGCGCCCGACGGCGACCTCGAATGGGTCGAGTGGGACGTACCCGACATGCCGTGGGACCGCACTCGGATCGCCCGCCTGCACCGAGCCACCGGAGAACAGGCGCGCGTCGACGTGGCCCACGCCGTGCAGCAGGTGCGATTCCTGGCCGATGGGACCCGCACCAGCGTGCGCGACGACGCAGGATGGTTGAACGTGTACATCGGCAACCGGCCGTTGGTGGCCGAGGCGTTCGAGCACGCCGGACCGACGTGGGGACCGGGGCAGCGCTCGTACGCAGTCTCGCCCGACGAGCGGTTCGTTGCATTCGCGCGCAACGAACGTGGCTTCGGGCGCCTGTGCGTGGCGGATCGCGAGACGGGCGAGGTGCGAGAGGTGGCTCGTGGTGTGCACGGCCAACTGTCGTGGTCCGGCGATCGCCTCGCCGCGCTCCGCACCGGAGCGCGCACGCCGACGCAAGTGGTCGTCCACGACACCGCCACCTGGGAACGCACGGTCGTTGCCGTCGGTCCGGAGGGTGACTGGGACGACGCCGAACTCGTCGAGCCCGAACTGGTGGAGATTCCCGCCGAGCCGTCGCCGGCGGTGGTGCACGCCCGACTGTTCCGCGCGGCCGACCCGACCAGCGATCGATTGATCGTCTGGCTGCACGGCGGCCCGACCGACCAGTGGCAGGTGACGTTCATGCCGCGCATCGCGTTCTGGCGGTCGCGAGGCTGGCACGTGCTGGTCCCCGACCATCGTGGCTCGACGGGGCACGGCCGCGACTACCAACAGGCGCTGCGCGGCCGCTGGGGTGAGCTCGACGTGCACGACACCGTCGCAGCGACGCGATGGGCGCACGCCCACGGCATCGGGGTCCCGCGTCGCACCGTGCTCTTCGGCAGTTCAGCCGGCGGGTTCACCGCACTCGGTGCGGTGGCCGCCGCACCGAATGCCTGTGCGGCCGCCGTCGTGCTCTACCCGGTCACCGACCTGATCGATCTTGCCGATCGCAGCCACCGCTTCGAGCGTCACTACACGGACACCCTCGTCGGTCCGCTTCCCGAGTTCACCGATGTCGCCCGCGGCCGTTCGCCGTCACAACACGCCGACCGGTTCGTGCACACGCCGCTGCTCGTGCTGCACGGCGACGTGGACCCGGTGGTGCCCGTCGAGCAGAGCAGCGTGTTCGTCGAGCGGGTGCGCGCTGCCGGCGGCGATGCCACCCTGCACGTCTACGAGGGCGAGGGTCACGGGTTCCGTCAAGCGGCCAATCAGCTGGACGAATATCGGAGGGTGGAGGAGTTCCTCCAGCGGATCCGCGAGTAGCGTCGCGCTCGTGACGAACGACTGGAACCCTCTCGATCCCGACGCCACTCGGGTCCACTACGACCTGGCGGCGTGGTCGTTCGACCAGCAGGCAGAACTCGCCTCCGAGTTGGCCGATGCAGAGATTCCGCACACCTGGGAAGGCGCCGAGCTGGTGGTGCCCGAGGACCGCGAGGCCGACGCCGACGCCATCGTCAACGCGGTCGAGGAGCGTCTGGGCATCGTCTACGACGACAACGGCGACGTGGTCGGCGGCGACGCGCTCGACGCGGCCGCACAGCAGGAGGTGCTGCCCGAGCCGATCGCCCTCGAGGACGACGAGGCCACGACCGAGTACGACCTCGACGACTGGGAACCCGAGGAGCGAGACTCGCTGAGCCGTGCCTTGCTGCGCGGACAGCATGCGTTCCGCTGGGAGGACGACGTGCTCATCGTGCGCACCGCCGACGAGGCGCTCGTCGAGTCGCTCCTCGATCTGGTCGAGGCCGGCGATTCCATCGAGCTCGTCGCCGACGAGTCGGACGAGCACGCCGAGCAGGACCAACTGCCGTTCGAAACGCTCACCACCTTCTTCCTCGCCGGCGAGCGGTTGAAGCGGAACCCGCTCGACGCCGACGGCCTGGACGAACTGCTCGCCGCGGTGGAGGTCGCCGTTCCGGAGCAGCCGCCATACGGCGTCGACCTGCGCCTCTGGCAGCGCACATGCGAGCTGGCCGACGACCTGGCCGGCGCGCTCGCCGACAGCGACGTGCCGGACGAAGAGGCCGCGCAACAGATCGCGGAGCAGTTGCACGATCTGCTGCGCCCCTACATCTGATGCTCCTCGCCGAGCTGCAGATCTGGCACACCCGCCCGGTCACGCCCACGCGTCGCGTGGCGCTCGGTCATCTGGTCCTGCCCACCGACCCTGCGCCCGGATTGGGGGGCGTGCTGCTCGCTGCGGTCGTCGCCGCGTACCTCCCCAGTGTCGACGAAGATCTGGCACCCGACGTCAGCCGGTTGATCGATCAGGTGGCGCGAGGCGAGCGCATCGTGCAGCCGCGTCTGCAGCACCGCTACCAGGTGGACCGCCACGGTCTGGCCGTGAGCGTGCACCAGATGAACGGCGACGCCGACCACGTGGAATTCGACCTGCACGCAATGGGTCGCCCGCTCTCGCAGGTGCTCGGCGCCGTGTACGCGCTCGAGCGGTTCGACCTGTCGATCCGCCGCCAGGTGGCGCCGGTGCTGCACCGTGCCATGCGGTGGCGCGGCCCGATCGGCCCGTCGTTCGTCGCCGACATCACCGGCGTCGAACGCGCCGACCTCGTCGGCATCACCGACCCGCGCGCATGGGCGCTCGACATCCTCGGCTTCCCGATGGGCACGAAGAAGGTCAACAAGAAGGACGTGATGGCGCGGTTCCGCACCCGCCTACGCGAGGCGCACCCCGACCACGGCGGCGACGGCGCCGACGCCGCCGCAGCCATCGAGCGACTCGGTGAGGCGCGACGCATCCTGCTGGAGCAGCTCACGTGACGCGCCTGCTGCTGTTCCCCGGGGCCGGCAGCGACAGCACCCACTCGTCGCTCGTCGCGATCGAGCGCGCGGTGAAGCCGATGAAGACGGTGCGCGCCGACTTTCCGTACCGGCAGGCCGGGCGCAAGGCGCCCGACCGAGCGCCGGTGTTGCTGCAGGCCGTGCGCGACGAAGCGGCGCGACTGCCGCGGCGTGGTGGCGTGATCCTCGGCGGCCGCTCGATGGGCGGCCGCATCTGTTCGATGGTCGTCGGTGACGAGACCGATCCGCTGCCCGCCGAGGGCCTGGTACTGATCGCGTATCCGCTGCACCCGCCGGGGAAGCCCGAACGGCTTCGCGTCGAACACTTCCCGCGCCTGCACGTGCCGTGCCTGTTCGTCTCCGGCACCAACGACCGGTTCGGCTCGCCCGAGGAACTCGAGCAGTGGACGTCGACCATCCCCGGCTCGGTGACGCACGAGTGGATCCCGGGAAAGGGCCACGACCTGAAGGGCGCCGACGACCACATCGCCCGCACGGTCGCCGCCTGGATCGCCGCCCTCTGAGCCCCGTCTGACAGCGCGTCAGGCGTCGGAGATCGTCGGGTCCTCGGGGTTGAGCGCTTCCAGCTCGAGGTGCGCGGTCTCCGGGAACCGTGCGTAGGCGAGCGTTGCCCCGACCAGTTGACCGACCGCCATCACCGCCAGCGCGCCGGCGAACGACCAGCCGCGGTCGCGCAGCCAACCGACCGCGAGGATGCCCACGCTGCCGCTCAAGAGCGCGGTCGTGCTGATCCAACCGTTCGCCCGGCCGCGGTTGCCGGTGGGGAACAGCTCGGCGCGGTAGACCTGGTACGCAGGGAACGCGACCGCTCCGCTGAACCCACCGGCGAGCGCCATGAACCACATTGCGCCGCCCTGGACCGCGAACGCGAGAACGATGAACGCCGTCGACAGTGGTGTGCAGACGAGGATCAACCGGCGCCGGCCGAACAGGTCGGCAAGGCGGCCGCCGACGACGAGGCCGAGCGACGCGGGCGTGCCCGTTGCCAGCGCGAACAACGCGATGCCGCCGCCGCTGTAGCCGCGGATGTCGTCGAGGTAGCGGTTCTGGAAGAACGACGCCGGCGCGACGAACAGGTTTCCGGCGGCGGCCACGGCGCACACGAGGAACAGCCGGCCGCGGCGCAAGGGTTGCGCCACGCGATGCACCGTCTCGAACCGTCGGGTCTCCAACAGGCTGCGCATCAACGACACGGCGACGGGGAACCAGATGATCGACAACAGGTAGCTGAGCCGCCAACCGTCGTCGCCGATGTCGGCGAGACGCAGCGAGCCCACGGCCACGCCGGCACCCAGACCTGCCGACAACGCCAGCACGCTCACGGCGTACGCCCGGCTGTTGCGCGGCATGTCCTCGGCAGCAGCCACGCCGGCCAGCAGCGCCAGCGCGATGCCCATCGGGCGCGCGACCGTCTGCGACGCGACCAGCGTCCAGAAGCTCGGCACGAAGGCGCCGAGTGCGCAGAACAGTGGGGCCAGCCAGGCCGTGATCACGACGGTGCGCCGTCGGCCCCACCGATCGGCGAGCACGGCGACCGGCATCGCCAGCAGCACGCCGAGCCGCACGACCGCACCGCCGATCCCTTGGCCGTGGTCGTCCACGCCGAATCGTTCCGCTGCGAAGTTCGCGGTCTGGGTGAACAGCGTGTTGGCGAACGCGGCCACCATCGACGCCATCGAGAGCAGCGCGAGTGTGCGCGCCTGACGCTCGGACAGCCGGTCGGGCGGCGCCCACCAGGGGCTGCCCTCGCCCTCCTCGCGGCGCCGCGCCAGGCTGCGGCCGATCGGCCGGGCGAACAGCCAACCGAACCAGGGGATCGACAACGACCAGGTGATCGTCTCGCGCACCACGCCGCCCTCGGGGATCACCGTGCGGCGGTAGGTGTGCAGCGGTCCGTGGGCCTGCTCGAACACATGGTCGCTGACCAGGGCTTCTTCGATGACATCGGCCCGCGGTGTCAACGCGCGAGTGGCTTCCACCGAGCCGGCCGGCCACGTCCGTGAGATCGTTCGTTGCCGGCGGCGCACCGCCCAGAGGCTACCCGAGGTGGTCGATGCCGGGATGTGGCGAATCGCACCCCGAACGACTCCCGCGGTCGAGCGGGACGGGCCATACTTGACGGGCCATGACCGACGACGCGCGAATCCTCATCCGCCGAGCAGGCCCCCTGCAGGGTGAGGTGACGATCCCCGGTGCGAAGAACTCGGTCCTCAAGCTGATGGCCGCGACACTGATGGCCGACGGCGAGTTCACGCTCACCAACGTGCCCGACATCGTCGACGTGTCGATCATGGCCGACCTGCTCTGCGCCATCGGCGTCAGCAGCCGGCCTGCGGGCCCCGGGCGCCTGACGCTCGTCAACACCGGCGCCATCACTCCGGTTGCGCCGTACGAGCTCGTCGAGCGCATCCGCGCCAGCATCAACGTGCTCGGCCCGCTGCTCGGACGTTTCGGTCGCGTCTCGTTGTCGATGCCCGGTGGTGACGACTTCGGCTCACGCCCGATCGACATGCACATCAAGGGGCTCGAGGCGATGGGTGCCACCTTCGAGATGCAGCACGGCATCCTCGAGGCGCGCGCCGATCGACTCCACGGCACCGACATCCAGCTCGAGTTCCCGAGCGTCGGCGCCACCGAGAACATCCTCACCGCCGCGGTGTTCGCGAAGGGCACGACCACGATCGACAACGCTGCCCGCGAACCCGAGGTGAGCGACCTGTGCCACTTTCTCGTCGCGATGGGCGCCGAGATCGAGGGCATCGGCACCTCGCTGCTGACCATCCACGGCGTCGAGCCGGGCGACCTGCACGCCACCGCGCACGCCGTCGTACCCGATCGCATCCAGGCCGCCACCTACCTGGCCGCCGTCGCCGTCAGCGGCGGTGAGGTCGTGCTGCGCAACGCGCGCGGCGACCACATGGAGATGCTGCTGCGCCGATTCCACGACATGGGGCTGACGGTGCACTCGATCGGCGAGGGCGACGAGCGGTCGCTCGCCGTGTTCGCCGACCGCCGCCTGCAGAGCATCGATGTGGCCACGCTGCCCTATCCGGGCATCGCCACCGATTACAAGCCGCTGATCGTCACGATGCTCACCGTGGCCGATGGCGTGGGCATCGTCACCGAGAACCTGTACCCCGGGCGCTTCCGCTACGTCGAAGAACTGCAGCGGCTCGGCGCCGACATCCGTGCCGATGGACATCACGCCGTGGTGCGCGGCGTGCGGCAGTTGAGCGGCGCGCCCGTGCGCGCGCCCGACATTCGCGCCGGGGCAGCGCTCGTGATCGCCGGGCTCGCCGCAGACGGCGAGACGGCCGTGTCCGGCGTGCACCACGTGGACCGCGGCTACGACGACCTGGTGGGTCGCCTCGCGTCGCTCGGCGCCGACATCGAGCGTGTCGGCGGCTGACGGCCGTTTCAGGCCTGGTCGTCGGGCGTCGAGGTCGGTGCCGCGTTCTTCTTCACGCGTTGCTTCGCGAGGTACAGCAACCCAGCGATGATCGCGATCGGTCCGAGGACGAGAAGGATCTCGTCCCAACCACCCTGGTGCGCCAGCATCCGGTCAGCCTACTTCGATGACGAGATAGACGTCCTCGGTCTCGTGGCTCTCGACCTCGATCTCGCCGGGCTGGTCGACCGTGAAGTTGAACGTCACCATCTCGTTCTGAGCGGCCGCCTTCTCCAGGTCGATGGGCTCGTGCACGTGGAACTCGTCGGCGGCCAGCGGGTTGGTGATGTTCAGCGTGATGTCGCTGCCCACAGCCACCTTCTCCACCCGGTCCGGGCCGCTGTTGGTGCCCACGACCACGTCGATCTGCACCGGGCCGCTCTGCACCGGGCCGCTCTGCACCGGACCGCCCTCGGTGGTGCCGGTGCCATCGGCCGTCGTCTCCGTCGCTCCGACCGTGGTCTCGGCACCCGTGGTCGCGACCGTGGTCGGGGCCTGCGTGGTGTCGGGGGCCGCTGCGTCATCGCTGCCGCAGGCCACCAGGGCCAGACCGAGCGCCGGGATGAGGGCAAAGGCACGGAGAGTTCGCATGAATCGCTTTCCTTGGTTGAGTCCTGGTTCAATGGTCGCCCGACCCTATTGGAAAGTTCCCGGGAAAACGATGCGCGCGGAAGTGGAAGAGACGATCGAGGTGATCCGCCCCGCGCTGCAGGCAGACGGCGGCGACATCGTGCTCCGCGAGATCGACGAGGCGACCGGGATCGTGTACGTCACGCTGGTCGGTGCGTGCGGTACCTGCCCCACCAGCACCGTCACGCTCAAGGCCGGGGTCGAGCGCATCCTGCGCGACCGCATCGACGGCGTCACCGAGGTGGTCCACGTGGTCGACCCCGAGCTGGGCGTGCCCGCATGAGCCGCCGCACGCTGCCCGTCCCGGAGTTGTTCGCGCTCGCCGAGCAGGGCGACCGTGCGGCGCTGGCCCGCCTGCTCTCGCTGGTCGAGCGCGGTGGCGACGAGGCACGCCAGATCGGCCGCATCACCTATCCGCGTTCGGGCGAGGGCTACACCGTGGGCCTCACCGGAGCGCCGGGTGCGGGGAAGAGCACGCTCACCTCCGCCACCATCGGCCACTTGCGCTCGCAGGGTGAGGAGGTCGCGGTGCTGGCCATCGACCCGTCGTCGCCCTTCACGGGCGGCGCCATCCTCGGCGACCGCGTTCGCATGCAGGACCATGCCACCGACCCCGGCGTGTTCATCCGCTCGATGGCCACGCGCGGTCACCTCGGCGGCCTCTCGCTCGCAACCCCCGAGGCGGTCCGTCTGCTCGACGCCGTCGGCAAGCGCACGATCCTCGTCGAGACCGTCGGCGTCGGACAGGTGGAGGTGGAGATCGCCGGCAAGGCGGACACCACCGTGGTCGTGGTCAACCCCGGCTGGGGCGATTCGGTGCAGGCCAACAAGGCCGGGCTGATGGAGATCGCCGACGTGTTCGTGATCAACAAGGCCGATCGCAAGGGCACCGAGGAGACGCGCCGCGACCTCGAGCAGATGCTCGAGCTCAGCGACCTGGCGCACGACGCCTGGCGCCCGCCGATCATCAGCGTCATCGCCATCGAGAAGCGGGGGGTCGAGGAGCTGTGGACCACGGTGCTGGCGCACCGCGATCACATCGTCGCCTCCGGCGAGTTGTTCCGCCGTCGTGAGTTCCGCCTGCGCGAGGAGCTGCGCGAGATCGTCGCCCGCCGGCTCGAGCAGCGCGCCCGCGAGATCGTCACCGCCGAGCGGTGGGGCGAGTTGCAGGACGGAGTGTTGGCGCACACGGTCGACCCCTGGACGGCAGCCGACGAGATGCTGAGGTCGGTCGGCGCGTAGGGTTCAGGCCATGGCTGAACTGGTGCTGGTGGACCGGCGCGACGACGGTGTCGCCCTGGTCACGCTGAACAACCCGAAGGTGAACGCGCTGTCGCAGGCGGTCCTCGCATCGCTGCGTGAGGTGGCCGAGGCGCTCACCGAGGACCCGCCCGGTGCGGTGGTCATCACCGGGGGAGAGCGGATCTTCGCGGCCGGAGCCGACATCAGCGAGTTCGGCGGCCCGGAGGAGGCACGCTCCATCGGTGACGGTTTCCATCGTGCGCTCGACGCGGTGGCCGCCATCCCGCGCTTCGTCATCGCGGCGGTGTCGGGCTACGCCCTCGGGGGTGGGTGCGAGCTGGCGCTCGCGTGCGACTATCGCATCGCCTCGGAGAAGGCGGTCTTCGGGCAGCCGGAGATC
>JBMOGW010000101.1:0-12268 GCA_049318165.1 Ilumatobacteraceae bacterium | reverse complement strand
TCCGCGCGACCTGGGAACTCGACCCGGGCTGAGTATCAGCCCGAACCGTCAGCCCTCCGCCATCAGCCCAGGCGGCGCAGGCAGCTCTCGACGTCTTCGCGGTTCACGTAACCACCGCACATCTCGCGCTCACCGACGTACGCCGTGCGCCCGTGCAGCAGGCGCCAGTTGTCGAACAGCATCGCCTCGCCGGGGCGCAGGATGTGGCGCCACTGCATCGCCGGCTCGTTGGCGATCTCCTCGAACACGCGCAGTGCGTCGTAGAAGGCGATCATGTCGCCCTCCTCCAGCAGGAACGGCGCACGGTCGTAGTTGTTGAAGCTCACCTGCACGAGGCGGCCGGTGTGGTCGTGCCGGAACACAGGGCGCACGCTCAACAGGTGCGCGCCGTCGCCGATGTACTGCCCCGGGACGGCCACGGAGCAGAGCACCTCGAACAGGTCGGGGTGGTCGGCCTCCATCCGCCGCGCGACGGCGAAACCGTCCACCATCGTGCTCTCGCCACCCGTGGCGTCGAGGTGCAGGCAGTGGAGCAGTTGCACGCCCGGCGCGTCGTGGGAGTAGGTGCCGTCGGTGTGGCCGCGCAGTTCGAGCGTGGTGTACGCCGTGTCGGCCTTGGTCAGGTCGGCCGTGAACGACCAGAACCCGCCGAAGATCGTCTCGCGCACGTAGCCCACGCGGCGCAGCAGCGCCTCGGTGGCCTCGGCTGACACGGGGGTGCCGACCACGATGCAGAAGCCGTACTGCATGGTGCGCACGAGCCAATCGCGCAGGCCCTCGTCGCTGCCCATCACGGCGTCGTAGGCCACGGTCGGCGTCGTGAGCGACGCGCCGTTCCACAGCGTCACCGGCACGTCCACCGCGGCGCGGGCCACGCGCGCATGGCGGTGCTGGGCGAGGAACGACAACGGCAGGCGCGACACGGGCTCGAGCACGTCCCAGGTGACCTCCAGCGCCTCGCCCACCAACTCGCTCTTCAGACCACGCAGGCCACGGGGCACGGCCGCCGTGAACAGCTGGCGCTGCTGCGTGACCGGGTGCATGGTGTCGTCGTCGTGGGCATGGTCGCGCAGCCACAGCCAGGGATAGCGGGTCACCACACCGTCCGACCAGCGGACCTCCAGTGACGTGTCCGTGGGGTGCAACGAGGCGACGGCGACCATGGGCCGCAATGGTAGGTCAGGGGTGCGCCGCAGCCACCGGCCGCAGGCCGAACACCAGTAGCGATGCGTCGCCGGAGAGGATCAGCGAGCCACTCCGCTCGACCACGTCACCGTGGCCGAGTGTCTCGCCTGCGGGCAGCCGGGCCGTGCCGTCGGCCACGAACACCACGAGGTGCGACCCGGGCTCGGCGGGCACGTCGATGCGGCAGGGCGCCTCCAACCAGTCGACTGTCGCGGTCCAACGGTCGCGTCGCCACATCAGGTTGAGGTCGGTGGTCGGCCCGTCGACGAGCGTCGCATCGACCGCGACCTCGCCCGCGAACGCGTGACGGCCGAAGGGCGGTCGCAGCGCGACGGTGCCACCCGCGTCGCCGGCCCCACGCAGGTCCATCCCTGCGCCCGACAGCAACACGATGACGCGGTCGATGCCGTCGAAGCGTGAGAACGGCCCGTCGGCGGCGACGTCGGCCACGGACAGACGCCAGTCGAAGGGCTCGTCGCCGGCGGGGTGGCGGGCGATCTCGGTGGTGGTACCACCGCCGTTGCGCCACGGCATCGGCGTGGCGTCGTCCCAGCGGTGGATGCGGATGGCCAGCGCAGCCTCAGCCTTCGATGGAGATGGCGCGTTCGGGGCAGTTGCCCTCGGCGCGGCGCACCTTGGCCTCGAGGTCGGACGGGATGTCGCCATCGATGAGCAGCACCGCGTTGCCGAAGTCGTCCGCGCCGAACACCTCGGGCGCGGCGATGGCGCAGCTCTGGTGACCGTGGCACACATCGGCGTCGATGCGAACGCGCATGGGAAGGAGTCCTCTCTCGGGTGCGCCGTGTGCGGCGCTCAGCCCATCACCGTACCGCTGGTGAGTGCCCGGTCACGGCGTCGCGAGAACGCCCCGAGATCGATCGTACGACCGGTGCGCTCGCCCGTGAACTGCACGGGCTGCAGGTCGTGGTCCTGGCCGTCGCGTGCTGCGTCCACCAGCGCACGGATGAACTTGCCTGCCAGCGGCGCGTTCTTGAACTGGTTGCCGGACGTGCCGCACGCCATGAAGAAGCCACCGAGGTCGCTCTTGTCGTAGATCGGCACCCAGTCCTCGCTGGCGTCGTAGAGGGCGGCGAGGCCGACCGGGCGGTGCGGCACACCGAACTCCGGGGCACGGCGTGCCGTGCGCATCATCGCCACCTCGAACTGCTCGACGGAGGGGTACTCGTCGTAGCGATCCGGGTCGTCCACCCAGTGCAACTCGTCACACTCCGGCTCGGTGCCGCCGATCAACCACGTGCCGCCGATCTGCGGCTTGATGTACTGGCCGAGATCGAGGTCGGCGATGATCGGAAAGCCGTCCTCGAGGCGCAGTCCCTTCGGGGCCTCCGCGCTGAACACCTCCTGGCGCAACGGACGGTGGTGCACACGCATGCCGTCGGCGACGCCCGCGAGCTCGTTGATGTGGCCCGAGTGGGGGCCACCGACGTTCACCACGACCGGCGCCTCGATCACCGTGCCGTCCGCCAGGCGCACACCGGTGACGTGGCCGTCCGCCTGGTCGACCGCGACCACCTCCGACCGGAAGCGGAACTCGGCGCCGAGCTGCCTCGCCGCGTGCGCCAGGTTGTGCGCCGCCAGCATCGGGTCGTCGACGTAGCCGGACTCGAACTCCATCACCGCGGTCATCTCGACGTTCGTGTCGTCGGCGAAGTGCGGATCCTCGAGACGCTTCGGCGGGAAGTACTGGCCGATGTCGAGATCGGGGAAGCGGGCGTGCAACGCCGCGGCGTCCATCTGCTGATAGCGGATGCCCACCTCGTCCCACAGTGCCTCGATGCGATCGGTGGTGAAGCCGGGCGTGTGGAAGATCAGGTTGCCGGTGTGCACGAAGCGCACCATGCCGTCCGGGTCGACCGTGCCGAGGTGCCGCTCCCAGTCGCGCCACAGCGCCGCCGACTCCCAGGCCGTCAGGACGGCGTCGAGGGTCGAGTAGCTGAAACGAATGATCGCCGACGACGAACTGGTGGAACCCGCACCGATGGCAAGACCCTTGTCGACCACGATCACCGTGCGGCCGCTGCGGGCCAGCTCGAGGGCGACCGACGAACCGATCACCCCGGCACCGATCACGATGACATCTGCGCGTTCAGGCATGTCACGACGGTACGAATTGCCGGTACGCGTGTACCACGGACTTTGGTCACGAAACGTGCGCGCCGAACAGCTTTCCCACCGCCATGGTGATGGCCATCGCCAGTGCGCCACCGATCACCACACGGGCGATCGACCGGCCACGCGGTGCCCCGCCGAGGCGGGCGCCGAGGTACCCGAGCCCCACCAGCGAGAGCATCGTGACCAGCATGATCGCCGCGATGCGGGCCGATGCCGACGCCAGCGCTGCGGCGATCAGCGGGATGGCGGCACCGATGCTGAAGGCAATGGTGGACGACCATGCTGCCTGCAGCGGCTTGGCCAGCTCACCCGGCTCGATGCCCAGCTCGTCGCGCAGGTGCGTGCCCAGCGCATCGTGCTCGGTCAGCTGCACGGCGACCTGGTGCGCCAGGTCCGCGTCGAGGCCCTTCCCGCGGTAGATGGCCGTCAGCTCCTCCAACTCGTGGTCGGCGAGGTGCTCGAGCTCCCAGGTCTCCTTCGCGATGTCGCTGCGTTCGGTGTCGCGCTGCGAGCTGACCGACACGTACTCGCCGAGCCCCATCGACACCGCACCGGCCACCAGACCGGCGGTGCCGGCGGTCAGCAGCGCGCTGCGACTGGAATCCGCCGCCGCCACGCCGACGAGCAGCGCCGCCGTCGAGATGATGCCGTCGTTGGCCCCGAGCACCATCGCCCGCAGCCAACCCACTCGATGTGCGTAGTGCCCTTCGCTGTGCCGCATGGCCTGAAGGCTACCGACGGCCGGAGGGCGGCCAGCTGTGCAGCACCTGGTAGTAGTTCGCCCGCTCGTAGACCTGCGGGTCGGGCACGTTCTCGCGGCTCACGCTGCCGCGCAGCTCGGTCACCGACACGTAGTCCCGCTCGAGCATCCAGTCGCGGACGAAGCGTTCCATCGTCTGCAGGTGCTCGGGACCGTGCCGCAGCAGGGCGCTGGTGGACATCACCACGTCGGCGCCGGCGAGCAGCAGCTTCAACGCGTCGGCACCGTCGTGCACCCCGGAACTCGCAGCCAGCGAGCACCGCAGTGCACCGCGCAGGTTGGCGATCCAGTGCAGCGACAGGCGGCTCTCGCTCGGCACGCTGAGCGTCAAGCGCGGGGTCACCGACAGCGTGTCGAGGTCGATGTCCGGTTGATAGAGCCGGTTGAACAGCACCAGGCCGTCCGCGCCCGCGTCCTGCAGGCGGACGGCGAAGTTGCCGAGGGCCGTGAACCACGGGCCGATCTTCACGGCGAGCGGCACCGAGATCTCGGCGCGCACTTCCTCGACGAGTTCGATGTAGCGGTGCTCGACATCGGCCGACGGGATGGTCGGGTCGACGACCACGTCGTACAGGTTCAGCTCGATCGCATCGGCGCCGGCATCGGCGAGATGCTTCGCGTAGCGCACCCACCCGCCGGGCGTCGTGCCGTTGAGGCTGGCGATCACGGGGATCGACAGCGTCTCCCGGGCCCGTTCGACGAGCGCCAGGTGACGCGCCGGGCCGACCTCGGTGGACGGCAGGTCGGGCAGGTAGCTCATCGCCTCGCCGTGCTGATCGGCACCCCACTCTGCCAGGTGGTCGGCCGTGAACGCCTCGTGCTCGATCTCCTCCTCGAACAGCGACGGCAGCACCAGTGCCGCCGCACCGGCGTCCTCCATGCGTCGCCACGTGCCGGGGTCGCCGGTCAGCGGCCCGGCGGAGGCGACGAACGGGCTGCGCAGCGACAGGCCCAGATAGGTGGTCGTCAGGTCGGCCATCACTCCTCCTCGTCGTCCGCGATGGTGGTGTCGCCGGCGAGACCGGGTGCGGTGCGGTGCACGTCCGTCAGCTGTCGGTAGTACTCGAACCGGGTGGTCACGTCGCCCTGCGCCAGATCCACCAACTCCTTCGCACGCTCCGGGTTCGACCGGGCGAGCATCGCGAACCGCGCCTCACTGCGGGCGAAGTCGGCGTACGGCACCGACGGTTCGGCACTGTCGAGCTGGAACGGATGGGCGTCCTCCTCCGCCGCCGGGCGGAAGCGGTACAGCGGCCAGTGACCGCTCTGCACGGCCAACTTCTGCTGCGTCATCGACTGCTGCATGTCGAAGCCGTGGGCGATGCACGTGCTGTACGCGATCACCAGCGACACACCGGGCCACGCCTCGGCCTCCAGCAGCGCCTTCACGGTCTGCACGTCGCTGGCGCCGAGCGCCACACGGGCGACGTACACGTCGCCGTAGCTCATCGCCTCCAGGCCGAGGTCCTTCTTGAGGATGCTCTTGCCGCCTGCGGCGAACTTGGCCACCGCACCGCGAGGTGTCGCCTTCGACGCCTGGCCGCCGGTGTTCGAGTACACCTCGGTGTCGAGCACCAGGATGTTCACGTTGCGGCCGCTGCCGAGCACGTGGTCGAGGCCACCGGCGCCGATGTCGTACGCCCAGCCGTCGCCACCGACGATCCACACGCTCTTGCGCACCAACGTGCCGGCGAGGTCCTCCAGGCGCCGGGCGTCGATGTGGTCGATGCCGCGCAGTGCCGCCCGCAGTCCGTCGAGACGCTCACGCTGACGACGGATCGGCAGCTCGCCGTTGTCGTCGATGCCGGCCAGCAGTTCGTCCACGGCCGCCGCGCCGAGGGCCGCGTCGAGCTGCGGGCGCAACCGGTCCACCAGCACCAGCGCGGTGCGCTGCTGTGCTTCGAAGCCGAGACGGATGCCGAGGCCGAACTCGGCGTTGTCCTCGAACAGGCTGTTCGCCCACGCCGGACCGCGACCGTCGTCGTCCACCGCGTACGGCGTGGTCGGAAGGTTGCCGCCATAGATGCTGCTGCATCCGGTGGCGTTGGCGATCAGCGAGTGGTCGCCGAACAGCTGGGTGAGCAGCTTCAGGTACGGCGTTTCGCCGCAGCCGGCACACGCACCGGAGAACTCGAACAGCGGACGGCGCAGCTGGCTGGTCTTCACCGACGCCGGGTCCCACTGGGCGGGGTCGGCCGACGGCAGGTGCAGGAACGCATCCCACGCAACGCGCTCCGCCTCCAGGTGCTCGCCGATGGGCTGCATGTTGATGCTCTTGCGCTTCACCGACGTCTTGTCGTGCGCGGGGCAGGTCTGCACGCAGACGCCGCACCCGGTGCAGTCGTCGGGGGCCACCTGCACGGTGAGCTGCATGCCCGGCACCTCACGGCTGCGGAACGACTTCGTGCGCAGGTCGGCCCCGGACGCCTCCAGCGCGGCGGGCTCGTACACCTTCAGACGGATCGCCGCGTGGGGACAGACGATGGCGCACTTGCCGCAGTCGATGCAGAGGTCGGGCTCCCAGATCGGGATCTCCGTGGCGATCGAGCGCTTCTCCCACTGCGACGTGGCAGTGCCGAACGTGCCGTCAGGCGGCAGGGCGCTCACCGGCAGCAGGTCGCCCTCCCCCGCCAGCATGCGTGCGGTGACGCGCTGCACGAAGTCGGGTGCGTCCGCGGGCACTGCGGGACGACGGCGATGGGTGGCGGTCACGGAAGCGCCCAGCGGCACCTCGTGCAGGTGGGCCAGCGACTGATCGACGGCCGCGACGTTTCGCTCGACGATCACCTCGCCGCGGGCGCCGTACGACTTCTCGATCGCATGCTTCAGTTCGGCGAGCGCCTGCTCCTGTGGCAGCACGCCCGAGAGCGCGAAGAAGCACGCCTGCATCACGGTGTTGATGCGGCCGCCGAGGCCCGCGGTGCGTGCCACGGCCGCTGCGTCGATCGCGTGCACGTGCAGCCGAAGGTCGAGGATCTGGCCCTGCACCTCGGCGGACAGCCGGTCCCACACCTCGTCGGCGGGGTACGGCGAGTTCAGCAACAGCGTGGCGCCGTCGGCCGCCACCTTCAGCACGTCGAGCGTCTCCAGCAGGTTCCACTGGTGCACGCCCACGAACGACGCCTGATCGATCAGGTAGCTGCTGTCGATCGGTTGGTCGTCCACACGAACGTGACTGATCGTCGTGCTGCCCGACTTCTTCGAGTCGTACACGAAGTACGCCTGCACGCTCATCGGCGTGTGGTGACCGACGATCTTGGCGGTGTTCTTGTTGGCGCCCACGGTGCCGTCCGAGCCGAGCCCGTAGAACACGGCGCGCACCTTGGCGGAGTCGGTACGGAACGCCGGGTCCCAGTCGAGGCTGGTGTGGCTGACGTCGTCGACGATGCCGATGGTGAACGAGTTCTTCGGTGCGTCCTTCGCCGCCTCGTCGAAGACCGCCTTGGCCATCGCCGGCGTGAACTCCTTGCTGCTCAAGCCGTAGCGGCCGCCGATCACCCGGGGACGCTGTTCGTCAGCCCAGTGGTCGGCAGGGCTGTGCCACATCGCCGACAGCACGTCGAGGTGCAACGGGTCGAACGGAGCACCCGGCTCCTTGCAGCGGTCGAGCACCACGACGGTGCGCACCGTCGGCGGCAGCGCCGCCAGCAGCTGTGCGGTGGGGAACGGCCGATACAGGTGCAGTGTCAGCACGCCCACGCGCTCGCCGGCGGCGTTCAACGCGTCGACGGCCTCGCGCACCGCCCCCGTACCCGAGCCCATCAGCACCACCACGCGCTCCGCGTCGGGTGCCCCGTGGTAGTCGGCCAGGTGGTACTGGCGGCCGGTGATGCCGGCGAAGCGGTCCATCGCCGCCTGCACCGCGTCCGGAACGGCGGCGTGGAACGGCGTGCACGCCTCCCGCGCCTGGAAGAAGACATCGGGGTTCTGAGCGCTGCCGCGCAGCACCGGGCGATCGGGGTCGAGGCCACGCAGACGGTGCTCGCTGATCCGCTCGTCGTCCACCATCGCCAGCAGCACGTCGCGGTCCGGCACGAGCACGGTGTTCAACTCGTGGCTGGTGCGGAAGCCGTCGAAGAAGTGCAGGAACGGCACGCGGGTCGTCAGCGTCGCGGCGTGCGCGACCGCGGCGAAGTCGGCTGCCTCCTGCACACTCGCGGCCGACAGCATCGCGAAGCCCGTGCTGCGCGCAGCCATGACATCGCTGTGGTCGCCGAAGATGCTCAGCGCATGCGTCGCGACGGATCGTGCCGCCACGTGGATCACTGCGGGTGTCAGCTCGCCTGCGATCTTGAACATGTCGGGCAGCATCAGGAGCAGGCCCTGGCTGGCGGTGAAGGTGGTGGCGAGTGCACCGCGCAGGATTGCACCGTGCAGAGCACCGGCCGCGCCGGCCTCGCTCTGCATCTCGATCACCTCGGGCACCGCACCCCACAGATTCGTGTGGCCGCGAGCGCTCCACTGATCGGCGAACTCGCCCATCGCGGAGGCCGGGGTGATCGGATAGATGGCGATCACCTCGGACATGAGGTGGGCAACCGCCGCGACGGCTTCATTCGCGTCGACGATGGATCGGGGGCTCACGACTTCGAGGCTATGAATGCCCCGAAGCAGCGACTAGGGCCTTTGTGCCCGCGGCGGCACCAGCGTCGGGGTGCCGGCGCCACCCGGTTCGCACCACATCCCGCTCGGGGGCGCCGCGCGGGCCAAGGTCCCTACCGCCGACACGCGCAACGGGCGCAGGATGGGCGGTCGGAGGGGGTGGCCATGGGCAGCACGTATCTCAGCCAGAACGACACGATCATGTGGATGGTCGAGGCCGACCCGCTGCTGCGCAGCACCATCACCGGTGTCGTGCTGCTCGACGGCGCACCCGACTGGGAGCGGTTGCGCACCCGGGTCGCCGGCGTCACGAACCACGTGCCGGCCTTGCGCGAGAAGGTGGTGCCGGTGCCGCTGCACCCCACCACGCTGCAATGGGAGCACGACCACGACTTCGACCTCGACTACCACCTGCGGCGCATCGTCCTGCCGGAGGGCGGCGGCGTTCAGGACCTGCTCGACTGGGCACGCACGCAGGCGATGGGGGGCTTCGACTCCACCCGGCCGCTGTGGGAGTTCACACTGGTGGAGGGCGTCGACGGCGAGCGGGCTGCGTTCGTGATGAAGGCACACCACGTCGTCACCGACGGCATCGGCGCAGTGCAGCTGGCGGCGCACCTCTACGACTTCGAGCCCGATGCGCCGAGCCAGGCGCCGTCACCATCGGTCACCCCGCATCGGCTGGGTTCGAGCAACCGGATGCGCGATGTCGTCGTACACGATGTCGCCGGCGTGGCCGACTTCGCCCGCCAAGGACTGGCGTCGGTGGTGCCCAACCTGCTGCACGCCGTGCGCCACCCCCAGCAGGCCGCCACCGAGGTGGTCGAGACCGTGATGTCCGTCGGCCGGTTCCTCGCGCCTGCGGTGACGCCGCGGTCCGGCGTGATGGTGGGCCGGATGACGTCGGCCAACTACCGCACGCTCGAGGTCCCCACCGAAGCGTTGCGAGCGGCGGCGAAACGGTCCGGCGGGCGGCTGAACGACGCCTTCCTCGCCGGCATCACCGCAGGACTCCGGCACTACCACCTGCACCACGGCGAGGACATCCACGAGCTACGCGTCGCGATGCCGATCAGCCAACGACAGGCAGCGCACGACGAGGGCGGCAACCACGTCACCATCGTCCGCTTCGTTCTGCCCGTGGACGCACCCACCCCCGACGAACGGATCCGCGAGATGCACGACGTGGTGCAGGGTGTCCGGGCCGAGAAGGCGCTCGACCACACCGAGGCGATCGCCGGGTTCCTCAACCTGATGCCCACCGGCGTGCTCGGGTCGATGCTGCGCGGCGTCGACTTCCTGGCCAGCAACGTGCCCGGCGTACCGGTGCCGATGTGGCTGGAGGGTCGCAAGGTCGAGCGGTTCTTCCCGTTCGGCCCCACGGCCGGCTCGGCGCTGAACGTGACGCTGATGTCGTACGACGGCACCTGCTGCATCGGCATCAACGCCGACGCCGCGGCCGTGCCCGACCCGGACGTGTTGGCCGACTGCATGCGCACCGGCTTCGCCGAGGTCTGCGCCTCCCCTCCTGGCTGACTACCGTCGCAGGCATGCCCAGCGCGTTCCTGCACCCCTTCGCCAAGCCCACCCGCGAGTCCTTCATCCGCATCGTCCGCGGTGACGGCGCCCTGCTCTGGGACGCCGACGGGCGGGAGTTCGTCGACGGCATGTCCAGCCTCTGGTACTGCGCGATCGGCCACGGCCGGACGGAGATGGCGGAGGCGATCGCCGCACAGGTGAGCACGCTGGAGGCGTACTCGTGCTTCGACCCGTTCACCACCGGCCCCGCGGAAGAACTGGCGGAGGTGCTGCGCGACATCGCCCCGATGGCCGACGCCCGCGTGTTCTTCGCCTGCTCGGGCAGCGAGTCGATCGACACGGCGATGAAGCTGGCCCGCATCGCCCACGTGCAGGCCGGCAACGGCCACCGCAAGCTGATCATCTCCCGTGTCCGCGGCTACCACGGCACCGCCTACGGCGGCACCAGCGCGCAGGGCATCGCCCCCAACCGGCAGGACTTCGGTCCGTTCGTCGACGAGGTGGTGCAGGTGCCGGCCGACGACGTGGAGGCGTTGGCATCGCTGATGGCCGAGCGAGGTGGCGAGGTGGCGGCCGTGCTCGTCGAGCCGGTGCAGGGCGCGGGCGGCATCTTCCCCGCCACCGAGGGCTACCTCGAGAGCGTCCGCCGCCTCTGCGATCAGCACGGCGCCTACCTGATCTTCGACGAGGTCATCACCGGCTACGGCCGCCTCGGCAGCTGGTTCGCCGCGCACCACTACGGCGTGCGGCCCGACTTCGTGACGTTCGCGAAGGCCATCACCTCCGGCTACCAGCCGCTCGGTGGCGTGTTCGTCGGCCCGGCGCCGCGTGCCGCGCTCGAGGCCGACCCGGACTTCTTCCTGCGCACCGGCTTCACCTACTCCGGCCACGCCACTGCGTGCGCCGCCGCGCTGAAGAACCTCGAGATCATCCGCCGCGAGGGCCTCGTCGAGCGGGCGCTGCACGTCGGCGGTCGCCTGTCGGCCGGCCTGCAGTCGCTGGCCGACGACGGCGCCATCGACCACGTGCGCGGCCTGGGCGCAATGTGGGCCGCCGGCCTGCGCCCCGACCAGAACGCGATGCCGATGCGCGACCACATCCTCGACCAGGGCGGCGTGGTGTGTCGTGCCCTGAACGCCGACTCGCTGCTGTTCTGCCCGCCGTTGGTCACCACCGACGAGCAGATCGACCGCATCGTCGACGCCGTCGCCACCGCCACCCGCTGAGGCCCACATCCGACCGCGATGTCGGAACTGGGAGGTCCACATGCACGTCCAGTGTCGTTTTCGCCTCCCAGATCAGCCGAGACGACGGGCGATCGTGTCGGTCACGTAGTCCGGATCCTCCACCACGTCCGCAGTCGTGAACTCGACGAACGGCACCCCCACTGCCTGCAGGGCGTTCCGGCGCCGGGCGTCCTTCTGGCGGTCACGATCGGACGTGTGGCCCAGCCGGCCGGAGACCTCCGCAACCAGTCCGGCGCCGAACTGGAAGTCGACCCGCATCGCTCGCGTGGACTCGCGCGCATACTCCACCTGGGTCCGGGGTCGGGGCAACCCTACGGTGCGCATCAGCCGCAGGAAGCGTCGCTCCAGCGCCGACTCTCCGCCTGCGTCGAGCATCAGCTCTCGAAGCAGGGGGACACCCCGTCGGCCGTGGCCGCCTGCGTCGGCGATCCTTCGTTGCAAGGTCGGCACGGACGTGAGACGCCGGCGGATCCCGCTGTCGATCGCCCCTTCGATGCGACGGGCGGTCGCTCCGAACTCGGCCAGGTCGAGCACGGTGCGGGTGACGTTGGTGAGCCGAACTCCGTCTCGCCACAACAGATCGCCGGAACGCCAGTCTCTCGTTGCTCGGACGTTCACACCGCTACGCCACCGATGCTCACGCGGCACGACGAAGCGCACCTCCTCGCGATCGAACGCGAAGCCGTCGAGTTCCCACCACGCTGCCGCCGCCCCGCCACACAGCGCGGCATCCCGCCCGAGCGCCCGAGCGCCCGATCCTCGTCTGACATACCGACACTGGGTACAGCGAGATCGCCCGATC
>JBMOGW010000100.1:0-12414 GCA_049318165.1 Ilumatobacteraceae bacterium | reverse complement strand
GCCATCCAGGCCGGCATGGTGTACGTCAACATCGTCGGCGCCGACAGCCCCGAGCTGCCGTTCGGCGGCGTGAAGCGCTCCGGTTCGGGTCGCGAGCTCGGTCGCTGGGGCGCGGACGAGTTCGTCAACAAGAAGCTCATCCGCATCGGCGCCTGATGGCGAAGCCGAAGAACACCATCTGCCTCTGGTTCGACCGGGACGCGCTCGAGGCGGCGACCTTCTACGCCGCCACCTTCCCCGACAGCAGTGTCGGGGAAGTGAGCCGTGCCCCGAGCGACTTTCCTGACGGCAAGCAGGGCGACGTACTGACGGTGGACTTCATCGTCGTGGGAATCCCGTGCTTCGGACTCAACGGAGGGCCGAGGTTCTCGCCCACCGAGGCGTTCTCGTTCCAGATCGCCACCGACGACCAGGAGGAGACCGACCGCCTGTGGCACGCCATCGTCGACAACGGCGGTGAGGAGAGCATGTGCGGTTGGTGCAAGGACCGTTGGGGCATCTCGTGGCAGATCACGCCGCGGGCGTTGGGTGAGGGTATGGCCGACCCGGACCCTGCGGCCTCGAAGCGTGTGTTCGACGCGATGATGACGATGCGCAAGATCGACATCGCCGCCATCGAGCGTGCCCGACGCGGCGACTGACCAGCGCCAACACCGCTGCGGTCGGTGTCGACGACGGAGCGCTCGGTCACACCCCGAGCACGGTGTGGACGGCATCGACGAGGGCCGTCGTCGCGTCGTCGGCGGACCCGTCCGCCCGCCACGCGATGTGCTGGTCGGGGCGCACCAGCACCGCGGCGGCGTCGCCGAGCCGGCACAGGGCGAACCACGAATCGTCGACGGTCACGTCGACACCCAGTCGCACGTGGCGCAGTGCGACCGGAGCGGCAGCGACCGCATCCGACCAGGCGTCGTGCTCGCCGCACGACAGCAGCGTCATCGCCGAAGGGTCGACGAGGTCGAGCGTCGAGCGTCCTTCGCCGAGCACGCCGTGCGGCAACCGGGCGCCCACCTCGCCCGTCGGGTGGAACTCGCCCGGATCGGAGATCGGCGTGGGCGGGTCGCCGTCACGTAGCAGCGCGCCCTCGGCGTACACGTAGCCCAACTGCAGCCCGAGCATGTCGAAGTGCATCGCCTGTTCCTGCACCCCGGCAGCGATGGCGTTGCGGTTCGCCGGGTCGGCGAGCGTCGCGGCCAGGTCGTCGCTCGTCGCACCGGGGTGCAGCCCCAGCGCGCCGGCGAGGAACACCATCTTGAAGGCGTTGGTGACACTCTGCTCGCAGTTCACCGCGGCGACCGGCAGCCGCTCGCGCTCGTACGTGTCCAGCAGGCTCGGCGCCGCCCAGCCGTCGTCCACGGCGCACAACTTCCACACCAGGTTGTGCGCGTCGGCGACTCCGGTGTTCAGTCCCATTCCGCCCGTCGGCGGGAAGCGATGGGCCGCGTCGCCGACCAGGAAGATGCGCCCGTGACGAACCCGCTCGGCCACCTGCGCGGTCATGTGCCAGGTGCCGGCGCGCACGATCTGCACGTCGGCGTCCGGATCGCCGATGGCGTTGCGCACGAGCTCGGTGCAGCGCTCGGGACCGAAGTCGTCGATCGTCTGTGTGGCCGCGTCGAAGGTGACCATGAACACCGACTCGCGGTCCACGTCGTGGGCGATGAACGTGCCGGCCGCTTCCGGGTCCATCACGAAGTGCAGCACTCCCGGGCGCTCGGCCACGTAGGGCCGCAGACTTCCCAGGAAGTGGATGGCCACGAAGTCCTGGAGGCTCTGCGGGCCGACCATGGCGATGCCGAGCGACTTGCGCACGCTGCTGCCGGCGCCGTCGGCGGCCAGCACATGGTCGGTGCGCACCGTCGTCTCCATGCCGGTGGCGACGTCGCGGAGCACCGACGTGACCCCGTCGGCGTCCTGCTCGCTCGACACCCATTCGGTGCCGTAGCGGAGCTCGACGCCCGGGGCGGCGCGGATGTCGGCGGCCATGATCGGCTCGAGTCGGTGCTGGCTGATGTTGCGTAGCGGCGTGGGCGTGTGTGCCAGGCACTCGTCGCCCTGTCGTTCGAACGGCAGGCGGCCGATCAGCTCGCCGGTGAGCCGGGTGACGAAGTTGACGTGACCCGAGTCGGCGGGTTGCTTGGCGATCGCGCCGATCGCCGCCATGTCGAACCCGGCCTGGCGGAAGATCTCGAGCGTGCGCGCATTGACCACGTGTGCCGACGGGTTCGGCTGGGCACCGTCGCGCCGCTCGACCACCAGGCACTGTCTGCCGAGCGCCGACAGCAGCTTGGCGGCCGTCATGCCCGTGGGCCCTGCACCGACGATGAGTGTCGTCATCAGAACACCCCTGCGTAGCTGCCGCCGTCGAGTTGCAGGTTCTGGCCGCTGATGAAACCGGCCTGCGCGCTGCACAGGAACGCACACGCGTCACCGAACTCCGAGGGCAGGCCGAGGCGGCCGGCGGCGATGGACTTCGCCATGTGCGCGTACGCCTGCTCGACCGTGATGTTCGCCATCGATGCGTGCAGCTCGGCCATCTGCCGTTGGCGCGCCGTGTCGATGCGTTCCGGCAGGAGGTTGTTGATGGTCACGTTGGCCCTCGCGACGTCCTTCGACAGCGCCTTGGCCACCGACGTCAAGCCGGTGCGGGCACCGGTGGACAGGCCCATCGCGGGTACCGGTGCCTTCACCATCGCGGACGTGATGTTGACGATGCGGCCGAACCCGCGCTCGACCATGCCGTCGAGCACGGCGCGGATCATCGCCAACGGGGCGAGCATGTTGGCGTCGAGCGCGGCGATCCACGCGTCGCGGTCCCAGTCCGCGAACCGCCCGGGGGGCGGCCCGCCGTTGTTGTTCACCAGGATGTCGGGTGACGGGCACGCGGCCAGCAGTGCCTGCTGTGTCACCGGGTCGGCGACATCGCCGACCACTGTGCTCACGTCGACGGCATGGCGCGTCGACAGGTCGGCGGCAGCGGCGGCGAGTGTGTCGGCGTCGCGCCCGTTGATCGTGACGTGCACGCCCTCGCGAGCCAGCGCGTCGGCGCAGGCGAAGCCCAGTCCGCGGCTGGATGCACAGACGATGGCGCGGCGGCCGTTGATCCCGAGGTCCATGGTGCGGTGCGGTCAGTTCGTGCCGTCGAGGCGGGCGGCGAGCGCCGCGCGCCACTCGTCGAACGGCTGGAACTCGGGCAGCGGCTCGAGCTTCGTGCGCGTGATGTCGGTGATCTCCTCGTCGCTCAGCGAGAGGTCGAGGCCGTCGCCGTACGGCTGGGCCACGTGGAACGGCGTGTCGACGAAGCACTCCAGGCCGTTGCCCCAGGGGTCGGTGAAGTACAGTGACCACGCGTTGCCGTGCGAGACAGGTGCCACGTTGGTGATGCCGGCGGCGGCCAACCGGTCGCCGATGACGCGCAGTTCGGCGAGCGTGTCCGTGCGGAACGCCATGTGGTCGGCGAACATGAAACCGCGGGCGGGCGGTTCGGGTGTGGCCACGAGCACGATCTGGTGGTGTGCGGTCGGGTCTTGCGACAGGAAGGCCATCTCGCCCATGCCTGGCATCGGTTCACCGCGGTTGGTGACCAGGAAGCCGAGGACCTCGGTGTAGAAGGCGACGGCGGCGTCGAGGTCGCGCACCGCGATGGTGGCGTGGCCGAGGTGAAGACGGGGCTGAGTGGTCATGGTCTGACATCGTGTCCAATATTGGACATCTTGTCAACGGTTGCGTACGATCGTCGTCGTGCCGACCGCTGCGCCCACCCTCACCCGCGGGCACAAGAAGAAGGAACGCACTCGACGACTGCTGCTCGACACGGCGCGCGAACTGTTCGCGACGGAGGGCGACTCGTTCAGCGTGGTCGACCTCGCCGCCCGAGCGGGCGTGTCGCACGGCACCTTCTACAACTACTTCGCCGACCGCGACGCGCTGCTCGACGCGCTCGTGCCGCACGTCGTGGAGGACTTCGCGGAGCGGATGGCGGTGCAGGTGGACGAGCCGGACCCGGCCGTTCGCTTTGCCTCGATCAGCGCCACGGCGCTCGCCACGGCGGCGACGGCGCCCAACGCGATGCGGATGGCGCTGCGCATGGAGGCCGTGCAACTCGCCCTCGTCGAAGACGGACCGCTCTCACACATGCGTGACGACCTGCGCGCCGGTCATGCCGCCGGCCGGTTCAGTGCTCCGCCTGACGACGGCACCGTCGACGTCGTGATCGGGGCGATGCTGCTGGCGTCGCGCCGCATCGTGGACGGCGAGCACAGTGCCGACTACCGCCGTTCGGTGGTGCGCCACCTGCTGCAGTCGCTCGGCATCGAGCCGCACGAGGCCGACGCGATCGCGGCCGGCGCGGTACCCGCCGCCTGAACCGCGACGTCAGTCGCCGTCGTCGCGGAAACCCGCCTCGCGGTGAGCGCCGTCGCAGAGCGGCTTGTTCTTCGACGCGCCGCAGCGGCACAACGTGACGCGGTTGCGGGTCTCGAGCGTCGAACCGTCGGTGCGCTGCACCGTGACGCCGCCGGTGAGGTGCAGCGGTCCATCCGCGATCACGCCGACGGCAGGGCGCAGGTCCGGCTCGACGTCGTTGCCGTCGGCCTCCACGCGGTACGTCATCGCGCCGGACGGGCAGCGCTCCACCATGTTGATGACCTGGGCGCGCACGATGCTGTCCTCGGTGCCGGTGCCACCCATCTCCTTCCACACGTTGGTGACGCGGTTGCCGCAGAAGCCGGCGTGGATGCAGATGGAGCGATCGTCACGCACGACCAGCCGGGTGCCCTCGTAGGTGGTGGCACGGTCGTCGTAGCCCGTCGCCGCGGCCGTCTCGGTGCCGTCGAACCCGACGCTCGAATGGGTGCCGTCGCAGAACGGCTTGTTGGCCGACGCGCCGCAACGGCACAGGGCGTAGACGGCGCGCGTGTCGAGTCGTGCCGTGGTCTCGGTGGTGATCGGCTCGCCGTGCTCGGACTCGACGGTCCGGCGGCGGACGAGCGGAAGGCCGCGCACCACGTACGGCCCGTCGGGCTGCACCGTGACGTCGGGGGTGGGGGCGGTCGGGGTGTCGGTCATGGCGTCCTCCGGATCGGGGGGTCGGGGGCGGGGCGGTCGGCCGCACCCAGTCTCCCTCATCCGGAGGAGGCCCCGTTCACGCCGTGGCGTCGCAGCGCCAGCAGACCACTCGGTGGTCGAGTGGCGTGAGATGGACCGCGTGGAAGCGCGGCCGTGTCATCGCGCCGTCGGCGTCGAGACGGATGCCGATGTCGTTCGGGTGGCCCGCGCTCGTCTCGACGAACCGGACCGTGCCGTCTCGCAGGGACAGTCCGTGGTCACTGTCGTCGTGCACGAGCACGTGGTCACCCACGCGGAGGGCGTCCCATTGGAAGCGAAGCATCAGCGGCCCTTCTCGGGGAGGAGGCTGGTCCGGCACTCGCGGCACACCCACCACTCGTTGGCGCTGGCCGGATCTTCGTCGGGGCTCAGCGGGGTGAATTGGCGGCAGCGCGCGCACTGATGGGTGAGGGTCGTGCGCTCGCCGTCGATCTCGTTCTGGGTCATGTCCGCTCCTTGCTCTTGTGTGCTGTCGTCCGTCATGTCGGCTCCATCGATTCCACGAGTTGGTCGAGGTCCAGCGTCGCCACCCCGATGGTGCGATCGCCGCGGCCGTACGGCAGGACCAACCGGTCGCCGACGAGCAGCGCACCGCACGTGTAGACGACGTTCGGGACGTAGCCGGCGGGGTCGGTGGGCACCAGGATCGGCTCGGCGCAGGCGGCGATCATCCGGTGCGGCTCGTCGAGATCGAGCAGGATCGCGCCGATCGAGTACGTGCGCAGCGCGCCGACGCCGTGGGTGAGCACCAGCCAACCTGCCGGCGTCTCGATGGGTGAACCGCAGTTGCCGAGCTGCAGCACCTCCCACGGTCGCCGCGGCTCCTGCAGCGACGCGGCGTGGTCCCAGCAGTGCAGGTCGTCGGACTCGGCGATGGTGTTCGTCTCCCGGTCGTGCCGTGACAGCGCCACGAACTTGCCGTCGATCTGCCGCGGGAACAGCGCCAGGCCCTTGCCGCGGGCGGCGATCCCGGCCATGGGTGCGACGGTGAAGGTGACGAAGTCCTCGGTGGTGATCAGGTGCTGGGCGACGTGCTTGCCGTCGAAGGCGGTGTACGTCGCGCAGTAGCGCGGCGCGCTGCCGTCGGTGATCTCGACGAACCTGGCGTCTTCCATGCCTTGGTGCTCTGCAGGGGAATTCGGCCAGAGCACTCGCTCCGACAACGGACCGCTGTGGCGGAACTCGACCCGGTACGAGCTGCGCGCGAGATGCTCGAGCCGAGCGATCGTCGCAGGCGTGTGCCGACGAGTGTCGGCGTCCTCGGCGAGTGCCTCGATCCGGGTGGCGAGGTGGCGGTCGTCGAAACGCGCCGGCAGCGGATCGAGCACGTAATCGCTGTCGCCGAGGGCGTCGCCGGCTTCGGCGAGCGCTCGCTGCATCACGGCCCGGCGATGGATGCCCGAGCCGATGTGACCCGTGTGCGGGTTGGGCCCCGGTGGGTCGATCGTGATGGTCCCGTCTTCGGCCACGAGTCCGGTCCGGAAGCCGATCGACGAATGGTGCCCCTCACCGATGCCGCGGACGCTCATCGCGAATGCGGTGCCGTGCTCGGGCTGGATCGGGTGACGAACGATCGACGGGTTGCACAGCGCGGCGCCCTCGATCGCGAACTCGTGCGTGAAGGCCGCGCCGAGCAGACGCCGGCGCGGCGCACCGACCTCGTGGGCCTCGTCGATACGACGCGTCGCGATCGACGCGTGGTGCTCGAACACCGCGCGAGCGCCCGGGTGCCGACCTGCGATACGCGCATCCACGTCCTGCAGCGCCCGGTCCACCTCGTCCTCGCTCAGCGCGAGGATGCGGTCGATCACCTGACCGGCGCGTGATTCCGTGCCACCGACGTCCTCGTTGCCGGGGACGAAGAAGCGCATGATCGTCCGCAGCGGGTCGGGCTGCAGGTCGATGCCGGCATCCTGCACGAGATCGGAGTGATCGCCGACGCTCATGCCGGGTCTCCGACGAGGCAGTGCACCCGTTGGCGAGTGGAGATGTAGGCGAGCGTCGACTCTGCCCCCTGGTTGAGGTTCGGCCCGGTGGGCGTGAGCCCGTCGTAGCCGCCGCCGGTGGACAGGTCGTGCATCACCGCGCCGACGTCGTTCTCGCCTTCGAACCACCCTGCGGCGAGCGTCAACCCGTCGCGCCACCGTCGATCCCCGGTGAGGGCGAACGCTGCCCAGCACGCGTCGGCGATCGCGGCCACCTCGATCGGCTGCTGGTCGAACTGCGGTCGCAGCGAGACGTGGTCGGCCCCGCTGCCGGTGACCGACAGGTGTCCGCCGGTCGTTTCGCGGGCGAGCAGCCATTCCAGCATGTCGAGCCCTCGGTCCAGCACGGCGCTGTCGCCGAGCAGGGCACCCGCCGACAGGGTTGCCTCGGCGAGCGCGGCGTTGGCGTACCGCAGCCGGTCCTCCGGCCAGCGCCACGTGCCAGTGGGCAGCGTGCCGATCACCTCGACGGCGTCCTGCAGGAGCACGAGCGCGACCTCGTCGTCGGGTGATGTCGAGGCGACGGCGGCGGCGCCGAGCGAGGCGAACGCCATCGCTCGCGACCACGGCGATCGCTGACGGGCGGCCCGTCCGAACGATGCCCTCGCCGCGAGCCGCACCTCCGGGTCGTCGTGATGGGTCGCGGCGACACCGAGACCCCACAGCGCTCGGCCCCAGCAGTCGTCGTTGCTGGCCTGGTCGATGAAGCGACCGGTCCCGTCCATCCGGTTGTGCACCCGACCGTCGGGTGCCAGCGACGACATGGTGAAGGCCAACGCCACTCGGCTCAGGCGCGCCGGGACACCCTCGTCGGGTTCGCGAGCGGTGACGACCAGCATCCGGGCGTTGTCGTCGGTGCAGTAGCCGTGCTCGATGCGCGGTACGTCGTGGTCGGCGTGCTCGAACAGGCCGTTGCGGTCGGTCATCACCAGGAGGTGGTCGAACACCCGGTCACCTGCTCGCCGCGACGGCGTCGGCCGGGCGAAGCGCGTCGATGAGGTCGAGATACTGACCGGCGACGGTGCTCCATGCCAGCGACGGAGCGAGGTCGCGCGCCCGGTTGGTCATCCGCTGCAGCGCAGCGCGATCGAGCACGACGGAGCGCACCGCCGCGGCGAGCGCTTGCGGATCGCGGTGCGGCACGACGATGCCGGCACCGTCGGAGAGCAACTCGACGGCGTGCGGGAACGCAGTGGCGATGACGGGCACCCCTGCCGCGATGGCGTCGGCGAGCACGCCGGAGGTCACCTGATCGGTCGAGTCGTACGGCAGCACCACCACCGACGCCGACGTCACGAGCGCAGCGAGCGCTCGCAGATCGCGGTACGAGTCGTCGAAATGCACCTTCGATGCGATGCCGTGGTCGTCGGCGCGACGGATCAGTGAGTTGCGGTAGGCGTCGCCGTGGCGCGCCCGCACGTTCGGGTGGGTGACACCGGCGACGGTGTACGTCACGTCGGCACCGTCGTCGCCGAGCAGTGCCAAGGCGTCGATCATGTGCTCGACCCCCTTGCCCGGGCCCAACAGCCCCCATGTCAGCAGCCTCGTCGGCCCGCGGAGGACCGGAGAACCCCGCCCGAGGGACCAGGCGCCGTGCGGAATGACGCGCACCTTGCGCATGTCGACGTCGTGCCGGGTCAGCCGCTCGGCGGCCGTGGTGGACATGACCACCACCTCGTCGGACGCCGCGCACACGGCGTCGAGCACCGTGCGTTGATGGTCGGTCGGCTGCGCCGGCACGGTGTGCAGCACCACCACGATCGGTGCCTCGACTGCATCGAGCACGTCGAGGAGCTCGTCGCCGTCCAGCCCGCCGTAGATCCCGAACTCGTGCTGAACCACCGCGACGTCGCAGGAGGACAGCGTGGCGGCGGCGCGCCGTCGGCTCATCGCGTCGCCGGGTCGCAGCGCATGGCGTGGCATGGGCGCGCCGGGGGCAGGCGCGTTGCCGTCCTCCGCCACGACCAACTCGACCTCGGCACCCGCCGACGTGAACTCGCGGGCCAGCGCGGCGCCGAACGTCGCGAGGCCGCACAGGCGTGGCGGGTAGGTGCCGAGCATGCCGATGCGGCGGGCGTGGGCACGCGGGACGAATGAATGATGCGACGGGTCGCTCTCTGCCTTGCGGGACACGGTGCACTCCGATCGAGTCGGGCGCGACCGGGGTCCGGGGCAACGCGAGAGTGCGAGGGCGCACTCCTGCCTTCACCGTATGCCGTCCGGCACCGCAATGAAACAGGACCTTCGTCACCGGCGAAAACAGTGGGCCGGTGGTACCGTGACGTCGACTGGTGACTCGCTCCTGACCCCGGCGGCACGTGTAGGTCCGAAGGGACAGCGATGGTGCAGCTCGAGCGGCGAGGTCGGCTCGATGCACACGCGCCGACCATCAGGCCCGCGGGGAGGCGTGCCGCTGATGGCCGCTGACCGGCGTCTTCGCCTGCTCGGCCGCCTCGTGCAGCCCGACGAACCCGCTGTGGACACCGCGCGACTGTGCCGTGTCTGCGCGGAGCTGACCGGCACCACCGGGGCCGGGATCATGGTGTTCGGCGAAGGAGGGTCGCAGGGCTCGTTGGGTTCTTCCGACTCGGTGAGCAGCCTGATCGAGGAATTGCAGTTCACGCTCGGTGAGGGGCCGTGCATCGACGCCAGTCGCGATGGCCACCCGGTGTTGGAGCCGGATCTCGGGGCTCCGGCCGACACGGGCCGTTGGATCGCCTTCGCCCCGCCGGCGGTCGCGGGTGGCGCTCGCGCCGTGTTCGGATTCCCGCTCCGGGTCGGCACCGCCGGGCTGGGCGCGCTGAACCTGTACCGGGACCGTCCGGGACCGCTGACCGACGACCAGTACGCGGATGCGCTGGTGCTGGCCGACCTGGCGGGCGAATTGGTGCTGCTCACGCAGGCCGGTGCGCCGCCGGGCGAACTGGCCATGGAGCTCGCGGTGAACGCCGGGCTGCACGCCGTGGTCCACCAGGCGTCGGGCATGGTGTCGGTGCAGATGGGCGTCCGTGTGGAGGAAGCGCTGGTGCGACTGCGCGCCTACGCGTTCCGCACCGGGATCCCACTTCTCGACGTGGCGCGCAGCGTCGTGCGCCGGTCCCTGCGCTTCGGCCCGGATGGCAAGGTGGTCGAGCCATGATCGACCGCGCGCGAGCCTGTCGCTCCACAGCGACGTACCATGCGCACGGGCCGACCGCCCGTGCGGTCGACGCCGCTCCGCGGAGAGCGACACCCAACAGGTTGGAGCCCCTCTCGTGACATCGAAACAGACACTGCTCGGCGAGACGATGGTGACGCTCGCCGACAACCTCGTCAACGACTTCGACGTGATCGAGTTGCTGACCATGCTCGCCGATCGCTGCGTGTCGTTGCTCGGCGTCAGCGCAGCTGGTCTGATGCTGGTCGGCCCCGATGGAGTCCTGCGCGTGATCGCCGCATCGAGCGAGCAGATGCGACTGCTCGAACTGTTCGAACTGCAGAACGAGCAGGGCCCGTGTCTGGAGAGCTTCGAATCCGGCGAGCCGGTGAGTCACAGCGATCTCGAGACCGCCGGCGACCGCTGGCCGGCGTTCGCCCCGGAGGCGGTGGCCCGCGGGTTCCGGTCGGTGCACGCGTTGCCGATGCGGTTGCGCGGCGACGTGATCGGCGCCCTGAACCTGTTCGAGACGGCGGACGAGCGCCTCGATGCCGAAGGGCTGCAGGCCGCACGGGCCTTCGCCGACATCGCCACGATCGCCATCCTGCAGTACCGCGCGTCGCTGAGCTCCCGCGAGCTCATCGATCAGCTGAACACGGCGTTGAACACCCGTGTCGTGATCGAACAGGCAAAGGGCGTCCTCGCCGAGCGCGAGCAGGTGGACATGGTGCGGGCGTTCGCGATGCTGCGCGGTCACGCCCGACGCCACAACCTCCGCCTGGCGGACGTCGCGGCCGGCGTCGTCGCCGGCACGCTGCCGACGTCGGCCCTCCGCCAGACCGACTGAGCGGCCCCCGATCCACCCGCGGTCGGACGCGGAATCGGTACCACGGCTGATGGCCGACACAGTGCAGCGACATAGAGTCGGGCCGTGCGCATCGTTCTCGAATCCGACAAGTGCCAGGGCCACAACCGCTGCTACGCCCTGGCCCCCGAACTGTTCGACGTCGACGACTACGGGCAGTCCGTGCTGCTCGTCGACGGTGACGTCCCCGCCGAATTGGAGGAGAAGGCCCGCCTGGCGGCGGCCAACTGCCCCGAGTTCGCGATCAAGATCGTGGAGAGCTGACATGACCGACACCGCATCGCCCCGCCCCGGCTACGTGCCCCCCGTCTTCGGTGACTCGCCGGAAGGCACCCACGTGTGGCAACGCGTCCCCTACAACGCGGATCACTACGGCCCGGTCGACGACTTCGCCAGCGACTTCGACCACGCCGACCCGTCGTACAACCCGAATGCACCGACCGTGTGGAAGGCATTGCGCGAGGGTGGCTGCCCCGTCGCCCACTCCGACCGTTACGGCGGCATGTGGGTGCCGCTGACGCACGACACCGTGCACGAGGTGGCCTACGACACCGAGCACTTCACCAGCCGCTCGGTCGTCGTCAGCGTCGGCCGGCCCGGCGACCTGTCGCTGCCGGCCCCCATCGGTGGAGCGCCGCCCATCACCAGCGACCCGCCCTTCCACGGCATCGCCCGTCGTCTGCTGCTGCCTGCCTTCGCCCCCAAGAAGATCGAGCCGTGGGAGCCCGAGATCCGTCGGCTCTGCAACGACCTCCTCGATCGCCTCGGCGACGTCGCGCCCGGCGAGACCGTCATCGACGCTGCCGTGCAGTACGCGCAGCACATCCCGGTGAACGTGATCGGCCGGATGCTCGGCTTCCCCGAGAAGGACGAGGACCTGTTCCGCAAGTTCGTGCACAACACCCTCGAGCGCATCGCCGAGGACCCGAGCGAGGCCGGGAAGGTGGATGAACTGGGCGAGTACATCTACGCGCAGATCGAGGATCACCGCGAGAACCCGCGTGACGACCTCACGACGTATCTCATGAACGTCGAGCTCGACGGTCAGCCGGTGAGCGACGAGATCGCCGGCGGCATGATCGTGCTGCTGCTGATCGCCGGCATCGACACCACGTGGTCGGCCATCGGATCGTCGCTGTGGCACCTCGCTCAGCACCCCGAGGACCACCAGCGTCTGCTCGACGATCCGGACGTGATGACGTTCGCGCTCGAGGAGTTCCTGCGCGCGTATGCGCCGGTGACCATGGCACGCATGGTGGCCAAGGACCACGACTTCCACGGTTGCCCGATGAAGCAGGACGACTGGGTGCTGCTGCCGTTCC
>JBMOGW010000099.1:0-12453 GCA_049318165.1 Ilumatobacteraceae bacterium | reverse complement strand
TCGCTCGGACGACCGATGCGGTTGATCCTCGCGGGCCACACCGACACGGTGCCGTGGGAACAGGTCGTCGAGCGGGCTCGGACGGCGCGTGGCGACCTGGCACTGGAGGTCGGCCCGTACCTCGCCGTCACCGGATCCACCCCGTCGCTCCCGCAGCTTCGTGAGTTGACGGACGCCGAGTTCACGCCCGGCCGTCCCGTGGCCGACGCGGCGAGCGGGCTGTGCCACCACATCTTCTCCGCGTTCGTGTTCGACGCCGGCTTCAGCGAGGTCACCACGCCGCTCGCCGACGTGATGGCGGCCCGTCGCGGCGTGTGTCAGGACTTCGCCCACGTGGCATGTGCGGCGCTGCGCTCGATCGGTCTCCCGGCGCGTTACGTGAGCGGCTACATCGAGACGCTGCCCCCGCCGGGTGAGCCGAAGCTGGTCGGCGCCGACGCCTCGCACGCGTGGTGTGCGGTGTGGGCCGGCGATCACGGCTGGCTGGAGTTCGACCCGACCAACGACCAGATGCCACCGCAGCGACACGTCGTCGTCGGCTGGGGTCGCGACTACTGCGATGTCGCCCCGGTACGTGGGGTGGTGATCGGCCCGAACGGTTCGCAAACGCTCACGGTGTCGGTCGACGTCACGTCTGAAAACCGCTAGTCGTCCTCGGTCCGGCGGGGCACACTGGCGTGGTGATCCTCGACCACGAACACTGCTACCGAGCCATCCAGAGCCGCGACTCGCGGTTCGACGGCTGGTTCGTCACGGCCGTGCGCACCACCGGCATCTACTGCCGACCGTCCTGCCCGGCCATCACGCCGAAGCGGACGAACGTCGAGTTCTTCGTCACGGCGGCAACGGCCCAGGGGCACGGGTACCGTGCCTGCAAGCGCTGCCGCCCCGATGCGTCGCCGGGTTCGCCCGAGTGGAACGTGCGTGCCGACGTGGTGGGCAGGGCGATGCGCCTGATCGCGGACGGCCTCGTCGACCGTGACGGCGTCGGCGCGTTGGCTGCCCGCCTCGGCTACAGCGAGCGCCAGATCCACCGACTGCTCATGGCCGAGCTCGGCTCCGGCCCGCTCGCGCTGGCCCGAGCGCAGCGGGCGCAGACCGCACGGGTGCTGATCGAGACCACGTCGATGCCCATCACCGACGTGGCGTTCGCCAGTGGCTTCCAGAGCGTGCGCCAGTTCAACGACACGATCCGCGAGGTCTACGCGTCGTCACCCACCGAACTGCGCACGTCGCGACGCGGCGCGGGCGCGTCGGGTCGCCCGCTCGCCGACGGCGACGAAGCCGGTGCGATCACCGTGCGCCTCGCGTGCCGTGCGCCGTTCGACGGCGACGCGATGTTCTCGTTCCTCGCCGCTCGAGCGGTGCCGTGCACCGAGTCGGTGGAGGGCACCACGTATCGCCGATCACTGCGCCTGGCGCACGGAAACGGCGTCGTGTCGATCGCCGTGGCGGGCGATGCCGTGCAGTGCTCGCTGCTGCTCGACGACGTGGCCGACGTGCAGGCTGCCGTGCAGCGCACGCGTCGCCTTTTGGACCTCGACGCCGACCCGGCCCAGATCGACGACCGCCTCGCGGCCGACCCGCTGCTCGCGTCGCTCGTCGCGAAGCGACCCGGTCTGCGCAGCCCCGCGCACCCCGACGGCACCGAACTGCTCGTGCGAGCCGTGCTCGGCCAGCAGGTCAGCGTCGCCGGGGCGCGCACGCTGGCGTCCCGCCTCGTCGCGGCGAAGGGCGAGCCGCTCGCTCGGCCGGTGGGCGACGTGACGCATGCATTCCCCACGGCGGCGACGATCGCCGCGATGTCGCCGGAGGAGTTCGCGATGCCGCGAGCCCGTGGGCGCGCGTTGATCGGTGCATGCGCGGCCATCGCCGACGGCGCGATCGTGCTCGATGCGGGGAGTGATCGCGCCGAGGTGTCTGCCGCGCTGCAGGCGCTTCCGGGCATCGGACCGTGGACCGCCGGCTACGTCGCGATGCGAGCGCTCGGCGACCCCGACGTGTTCCTGCCCACCGACATCGGTGTGCGCAACGCCTTGGTCGGCCTCGGTGTGCCCGGCGACCCCAGGTCCGCTGCCGCGCTGGCCGAACGGTGGCGTCCGTGGCGGTCGTACGCACTGCACCACCTGTGGGCGAGCCTGTGAGCACGATGGAGGAGACCATGGACCGACTGATCAGCACCACGATGGGTTCGCCGGTGGGCGAGTTGACGCTCGTCGCGGGCGCTCGCGGCCTGCGCGCCGTGATGTGGCCGAACGAGCGGCCCGACCGCGTGCCTCTCGCCGCCGGCATCGTCGGCCTCGCCGACGCCGCGGACGACGATGCGGCGATCGTGGCGGTGTTGCAGCAGGCCGTCCGCCAGTTGGGGGAGTACTTCGACGGCGAGCGCCACGAGTTCGACCTGCCGCTCGACCCGATGGGCACCGAGTTCCAGCAGCAGGTGTGGCAGGTGCTGCGCACCATCCCGTACGGCCAGACCATCAGCTACGGCGAGCAGGCCGACCGGCTGGGGGACCGCAACAAGTCCCGCGCCGTCGGCGCCGCGAACGGCCGCAACCCGCTGAGCATCGTGGTGCCGTGCCACCGGGTGATCGGCAGCACCGGGAAGCTCACCGGCTTCGCCGCGGGCGTCGACGCCAAGGCGTGGCTGTTGCAGCACGAGCAGGGCGGCCGCCTCGCCCTGTAGACGCGCCGCAGCCCGAGGCATCCATGCGCGCCGCGTCAGGGGAGCATGGTGCCTCGGGCTGGGCGTGCCCGGCGGATCAGTGGTTGCCGACGGCGTCGACGGTGACGGTCGCCGCTGCGGTCGAGTACACGCAGAGGCTGCCGTTGGTGAGGATGCCCGCGACGAGGGTCTGGCTGACGGTCGTGCCGGCGGCGTAGGCGACCGACGTGGTCGCCGGCCGGCTGGTGCCGCATGCGTACACCGTCAGCGAGCCCGCGACCGCAGCCTTCGAGACGGTCACGTTCACCACCGCGGCGCGGGTGCCGGCGGGGATGCCCGCCTTGCCCGCTGTCACGACGGTCAACGTGCTCTTGGCGGTCATCGCCTTCGTCGCGAGTCGGGTGGGGGCGACCGACTTGAACGACGACGTGCCGTGTGCGCCCAGCACGTCGACGTGCACCTTCGTGGCGGTCGAGGAGTGCACGCAGATCGCACCACCGGTGCCGACCTTCGTGATCGTCATGTTGGACACCGTGGCGCCGGCCTTCACGTTGATCGTCGCCAGCGACGGGCGCGTCGACCCGCACGCGAAGACCGTGATCTTCGTGGCGGCGATCGGTGCGACGGCCGTGACATTCAGCGTGACCGCCTTCGCGGTGGTCGACACGCCCGCACGACCGGTGACCTTCACCGAGATCGCCTTGCCGGCGGCGATCGAGCCGTTCGACAGCAGGCGGGCCGGGTTCAGCGGCGTGGAGCCGTTGCCGCTCGGGTGGATGCCGTGCACGTCGACGACCAACTGCGTGGCGGCACTCGACCACAGGCACACGTTGCCGTTGGTGCCGATCTTCGCCATCACCGAGTTCGAGACGGTGGCACCCGCGGCGAACGAGACCGTGGTGGCCGCTCCTCGGGCGCTGCCACAGGGGTACACCGACACGCTGCCCTTCGCGGACGGCTTGGTGACCATGACGGTCAGCACCGCCGCTTTGGCTCCTGTCGGCACGCCACCGCGTCCACCCACCCGCAGCGTCATCACGCGACCGGCCTTCAGCGCGCCGCCGGCGGCGAACGTGCCGTCGACGGTCTTCGCCCCGGTGCGGGTGTCCGCCAGCCGGGCGGGCTTGAGCGGCCAGTAGCCGGTGGTGACCGGCGTGACGGCGGCGGTGGCTGCGCTCGCGGTGCCGTTGCCCATCGAGTTCGAGGCCAGGACCCGGAAGCGCACCGGCGTGAAGTTCGCCAGGCCGCTCACGGTGACGGACGGGGACGTGGTCCCACCGGCGGCCGTCCACGTCGCGCCGTTGTCGACCGACTTCTGGATCGTGTAGCCGACGATCGTGCGGCCGTTGCTCGCAGGGACCGACCAGGTCAGCGAGACCTGACCGTCACCGGGGGTGGCGACGAGGCCAGCGGGGGCTGCCGGCACACCGGCGGGAACGACCGAGGCCGACGGCAGCGACACCGGACCGGCGCCCTTCGCGTTGATCGCCGCGACTCGGAATCGGTGGGCCGTGCCGTTGGCCAGGCCGGTCACCGTCGCAGCATTGGTGGCAGTCGCCGTGTTCGCGATCGCCGTGGTCCAGTGCACGCCGTCGTCCGTCGACTTCTCGACGCGGTAGCCGGTGATCGCAGCGCCGCCATCGGACGCCGGCGCGGCCCACTGCAGTGCGACCTGGTCGATGCCGACGGTGGGCACGACGGAGGCGGTGACACCCGGCCGAGCCGGCAGCGGGAGGATCCGGTTCAAGATGCCGCCCACCTCGGCGTACGGCGCCGTGGCCATCGAGCCGACGAAGTTGCCGGACATGTAGTCGGTCAGGCCGAGGCTGAGCTGTCCGAAGTTGTTCCAGCCGAAACAACGCGTCCGCCCGTTCCCGAGCAGCACACAACGGTGGTAGTCGCCGCTGGCCAGCGCGACGGCTGCGACGCCGCCGAGCTTCGCCGCAGGCAGGTTGTCGCCCATCTCTCCAGGATTGTCGCCGCGGGAGACGGCGTCGTCGGTGCCTGCCTGACCGCCCGAGTTGTTGCCCCAGCACTTCATGGCAGCGTTGTCGAGCACCGCGCAGGCGGACTGATAGCCCATGACGATCGACGTCGCCGTGCGGCCGGTCCCGAGCGGAACGCTGGGGAGGTTGTCGCCCATCTCGCCGGGCCCGTCGCCGCGGATCGCCACGTCACCCTGGCCGCCGATGCCGCTCTCGTTCATCCCCCAGCACTTGACGGTGCCGTTGTCGAGCAGCGCGCAGGCCGACAGGTATGCCTCCACCTGTACGGCGTGTCGGCCGGTGCCGAGGTCGATGGCCGGCAGATTGTCGCCCATCGTGCCGGGGGTGTGGCCGCGGAGCGCCTTGTCGCCCTGCCCGAGGACGCCCCAGCTGTTGTAGCCCCAGCACTTCAGCGCGTCGTTGTCGAGAATCGCGCACGTCTCGACGTAGCCCGCGGTGATCCGCTTGGCGGTGCGGCCGGTGCCGAGGTTGACGGTGGGCAGGCTGTTGCCCATCTCGCCCGGTTGATCGCCGATGTCCACGGTGTTCTCGTTGCCGAGACGGCCGGAGTTGCCGGAGCCCCAGCACTTCACGGTGCCGTTGTCGAGGATCGCGCAGGCGTGGTAGCGGCCCACCGAGATGGCCACCGCGGTGCGCCCGGTGCCGAGCGCAACCGTCGGCAAGTTGTCGCCCATCTCGCCCGGGCCGTCACCGCGGTCGGTGGTGTCCCCGACCCCCAACTGGCCGAAGGCATTGCTGCCCCAGCACTTCACGGTGCCGTTGTCGAGGATCGCGCAGACCGAGCTTTCACCCGCATCGATGTCGGTGGCATGCCGTCCCGTGCCCAGGTCGACGGTTGGCACGGCGTCGCCGACCGTCGAGGGGTCCGCCCCGCGGTTGACCGTGTCGCCGAGGCCCAGCTGCCCGGACGCGTTGTAGCCCACACAGCGCACCCGACCTCCCGCGAGCAGGAAGCAGCTGTGGCTTCCGCCGGCGACGATCTTGGTGGGGGTCTCCACCTGACGCAGGTCGACGGTGGTGTAGGTGCCGCTGTTCGGGACGTCGCCGCGATCGACGGTGTCACCGACACCGAGCTGGCCGGAATCGTTGAGTCCGCTGCAGCGGACGGCGCCGTCGCGCACCCAGCACATGTGCTGGTCGCCACCAGCCATCGCGTGGGTGAACAACACGTCGGTGAGGATCGGACCGAGCTTGTCGCCCGCCGACTGCATGGCGAGCTGACCGTGGCCGTTCGCTCCCCAGCACCGCGCCGTGAGGCCGTACTCGTACCAGCAACTGGAGTTGCTCAGCGCCACGATGCCGGTGACGAACACGTCGATGTCGTTCACCACCGTCGGCAGGGCGTCGCCCATCTCGCCGGACTGGTCGCCCAGGTCGAGGGTGTCACCGGTGGCGAGCTGGCCGTGGGCGTTGTCGCCCCAGCACTTCACGGAGTGCACGGTGACGATGGCGCAGGTGTGGAAGAGGCCGGCGGCGACCGCGCTGACATCCGCATCCGGGCCGAGGTCCACCGTCGGGAGCGCATCGCCGAGCTCGCCGACGCCGTCACCGCGGCTGACCGTGTCGCCCAGGCCGAGCTGACCCGAGTCGTTGTTGCCCCAGCACTTCAGCTGATGTGTGTCGAGCACCGCGCAGACGTGCGCGCCGCCCGCTTCGATCGCGATCGCAGTCCGTCCGGTGCCGAGGTCGACCGGCGCGAGGTGGTCGCCCATCTCGTTCGGGCCGTCGCCGCGTGTGACGGTGTCGCCCTGGCCCAGCTGACCGGCCGCATTCGCGCCCCAGCACTTCACCGAGCCGTCGTCCAGCAGGGCACACGAGAAGTCGACGCCGCTCGCGACCGACACGGCGGTGCGGCCGGTGCCGAGCGACACCGCCGTCAACGCTCCGCCCATCTCGTTGGGATCGTCACCTCGGGTGTCGATGTCGCCGAGACCCAACTGGCCGTCGGCGTTGTACCCCCAGCACTTCACGGTGCCGTCCTCCAGCACCGCACAGGTGTGCGCGAAGCCCGCGCTGATCGACACGGCCGCCTGGCCGAGTTCCGTGAAGGCGACGGCGTTGCCGAGCTCGCCTGGCTGATCGCCCCGGTTGAGCGTGTCACCCACGCCGAGCTGCCCGAGCAGGTTGTTGCCCCAGCAGATCACCGTCCCGGCGAGATCGCCGTCGGACGTGATTGCGCACGAGTGCTTGGCGCCCGCCGTGATGCGATCCGTCGCTGCCCGTGCGGCACCGGCAAGAGCGGTGGAGCCGTCTGCGGAGACGGTGGTCGGGATGGTCGACAGCATCACGCCGCCGAGGGTCAGGAGCGCTGCGAGGACGAGCGCGAGTCGGTGCCGAAAGGTTCCCATGGTGGCCATCGTCGGGAAAATCGACGGTCGGCACCTGAGTATCGGTTACTCATTTCGCCCCTGGGGGCTACTCAGCCGGCATCACCGCAGGTCAGGGGTGATGTGGTGACAGCGCGGCGCACAATGCTCAGCGGTGCTGCGCCTTCAGCTGCTGCTCGCGACGGGCGCGGGCCTCGGCCTGCTTCTTCTCCTTGGCGGCCTTGCGGCGTGCCTTGGTGTCCTCGTCGGCCTGCTTCGCCGGCAGCAGCTCGGACTCGACCACGGGGGCCGGCGGCAGCTTCAGCGTCTCGTCCTGCTTCAGGACTCGGGTGAGCATCACCGACGCAGCGGCCTCGCCGGCGATCGAGCCGGCCAGCATCAGCCGCACCACGCCGAGGCCGAACTCCTCGATCAGCGTCGGGGTGACCTCCAGCAACTGCTCCTCGGTGGGGTTGTCGCTGTTCTCGCCGAGCGCCTCGATGCACTTCGCCAGGCACGGGTCGCACAGCACGGTGGACAGCTGCTCGAGGTGCCCGGTCATGCGGCCACGCGACGCGGTGGCGCGCATCGCCAGCGTGCGAGCAGCCGGGTCCTCGAACCCGCCCTCCTTCGCGTCGACGATCGAGTCGATGGCGGTGCGGTGGTCGTCCGGCAGTGCGGCGACGGCGGCCTCGAGCTCGGCGTCGGTGAGGGAGGAAAAGGCGCGGTCGAGCAACGACAGGGCCTGGAGGCGGGTCTTGAGCTGGCTCATCGGGCAGCAAGGCTACCCCCGGATCGGCCGAACTGAAGTTCCGGTGCTGCGAGGGGCGTACGCTCGCGCCATGGCGCTGGTCTACACCGAGGACGAATTGCTGCTCGATCACCCCGACCTGGCACCGCACCTGGTCGCCGGCGTGCGGATGCACGGCGGCTTTCGGCCCGATGGCAGCTATCAGCCGCCACGCGCGCTGGTGCGCGAAGCGGCGCTGGGTGCGTGGCAGGCGGCGCTGATCGAACGTGGCGGTTCGCTGCTCGACGCGGATGCGTCGCTGCTCGGCGGCGTCCGCGTGTCCACCACCGACCAGTCGCGTGTGCTGTTGCGACACGGTCTCGGCGAGACGTTCTGGAACTCGCTCACCATCACCGGCAAGATCGAAGCCAAAGGCCGGTTGCTCGCCGAGGTGCAGTTCCCCTCGCTGCAGCCGCACATCGTCGACGACATCACCGAGATGGCGATCGGCCACCTTGGCAAGGGACTGTTGAAGGCACACGGCCTCGACGAGGGCGGCGAGCCGGGTGTCGGTGCGCACGACGCGATGTGGTTCGCCGCTCGCGATCTGGCCTTCGGCGCCGGCGCCTACCCCGACGTCGACCCGCCGGAGAACATCGCTCGACCCGAAGCCGGGAAGCGCTTCATGCCCGAACTGCCGCCGCAGATCGAAGGGATGCTGTCGCTGCTGATGAACCTGTTGGTCATCGAGTTCCGCGCCGAGATCGGCTTCGCCGCCTCGCAGGAGTTGCTGCGCACGCCCGACCTGTTCGTCGACCGCCGACCGCAGGCCGAGGAGGCAGCGGAGATCATCGAGCGCATCCGCGCCGACGAGGACATCCACGTCCGCTCGTTGCGGCTGTACCTCGGCGAACTGGCGGCGGTGACGTTCCGCACCGTCGACGGTGGCACCGTGCCGGGCCAGGAGTTGATCGACCGCTTCTGGGGCGGCCTCGTGCGTTGGGCTGTCGTCGAGCAGCCGAAGCTCGCGGTGCAGATGGAGCGCCCGGTCCTGCAGCGCCGTGTGATGGCGCACCCCGATGGCGCGGTCATCTGGGCCGAGTACGAAGCCGCCGCCTGACCCGTTCTCTGTCCGCTCCGTCGCGCTTTTCGAGACGAATCAGCCCGAGAAGCCCGTTTGGGACGAATCAGCCCGAGAAGCCGGACGGCGCTCTGTGACGGTCAGTCGGGGATGGTGGTGGGGAGTTCCTGGGTCACAGGGAGGTCGTCCGCCGTCATCAGCAGTTGCTCGTCGGGGGCCGAACGCAACACGTCACGCACGTAGCTGTCGACGGTCTCCTTCATGCCCACGTCACCGCCGGCGCGTTCGCTGATGAACCAGCGGTGCTCGAGCACCTGGTGGTACAGCTCGGCCGGCTCGAGCTTGTCGACCAGATCGTGGGGGATCGCCGCGATCGTCGGCTCGAACCGATCGTCCGTCCAGCGCGTCGCCGCCATCGACTCGGTGACCCGCTTGCCGGTGCGCTGCTCGATGACCGCGCCGTAGCGACTGATGTCGTTCAACAGGCGGCGCGCCTGGTTCTCCTCCGCCTGCAGGCCGGTGAGCGCCCGCAGCCGCTGCTGGTGAAAGCCGTGCTCGACGACGCGCGGCACCAGGCGAAGGCGAGTGCCGTCGCCGGTCGTGATCAGTTCCAGCTCGGACGCGTCGAAGCCGAGGTCGTGCAGGCGACGCAAGCGCTGGTCGACGCGGAACGTCTCCATCACGTTGAACTCGTCCACACCGGTCAGCTCGGCCCACAGTGCGTCGTACGCCTGCTCGATCGCGATCGCCGTCTCGACCGGGTCGATGCCCTCGGCGAGCAGCCCACCCATCTGCAGGTCGAGCAGATCACCCGCCACGTTCTCGGTCGCGATCTGCAGATCGAGTTGCCGCTGCCCGTTCGACAGCGTCTCGTGACGCTCACCGGTCTCGACGTCGATGATGTACGCCGACAGCGCGCTCGCGTCGCGGCGGAACAGCGTGTTGCTCAGCGAACAGTCGCCCCAGTAGAAGCCGGCGAGGTGCAGCCGCACCAGCAGGCCGGCCAACGCGTCGAGCAGCCGCTCGCCGAGGTAGGGGATCTTCATGCCGCGGCCCGACAGCAGCACGCGGTAGGGGAGCGAGTAATCGAGGTGGCGGGTGACGAGCAGGCCGTCCGCGCCGTCGGTGCGGTCGGTCACGACGCCCACCGCCTCCACCGTCGGCAACCCGGCCTCGGACAGCTCCCGCAACAGGCGCCACTCCCGCTCGGCCAGGTCGTCGGGCAGTTCCTTCACCACGTAGGCGAGGTCGGCGGTCTCCACCATCCGCACCTGGTGGCGGTGCAGACCCATCACTTCCTGCAGGCCGTCGATGGTCCACGTCGGCAACGACTCGTCGAGTGGCCAATGCACCACGGCAGGGTGCTCGGCCGGCTTGGCCAGCTGCAGCCTCACCTCTCGTCTCCCGGCGACAGGGCGGGGACCACGCCGCTGCTGGCACGTTGCGCCAGCGTCACCTGCATGCGGTGATGGCCGCTGCGCGGGGCGCCGTCCAGCAGGCCGAGCAGCAGTGCGGCGCCGCAGCGACCGATGTCGCGCACCGGCTGGTGCACGGTGGAGAGGCCGACCGCGTCGGCCACCGGGTGGCCGTCGAAGCCGACCACCGACACGTCGGTGCCGGGCACCAGGCCGCGTTCGCGCAACGCCTTCATCGCGCCGAAGCCCATCTCGTCGCTCATCGCGAACACGGCCGTCGGCGGCTCGCCGTGGTCGAGCAGCGCGTGCATCGCACGGCGGCCACCCTCGATGGTGAATCCGCCGTCCTGCACCAGCGCGGTGTCGAGCGGGCAGCCGCACCGTTCGAGTGTCGTGCGCACGCCGAGCAGACGGTCGGTCGGCACGTCGTGCGCGTCCTGCGCGTACGACACGCCACCGATCACGCCGATGCGGCGGTGACCGAGGTCCACCAGGTGCTGTGCGGCCATGCCGGCACCGGCGATGTTGTCGACCGACACCGAGTCGACGGCGTCGAGTTCCTCGCCGAGTACGACCACCGGCACGTCGAGCGTCGCCAGTCGTTCTGCGCCGGCTTCGCGACACATCACGTCGACGAGGATGATCCCGTCCACCCGCTGGCGGAAGCGGGTCTCGCCGCTGAGCATGCGTTCGCGTGCCTCGCCGTCGGCCGTTCCGATCAGCAGGTCGAAGCCACGTTCGGCGCATGCCTCCTCCACACCGGCGACCACCTCGCTGGTGTACCAGCTCGTCAGCACGGGGGCCATGAGGCCGACCGTGTGCGTGGCGCCCGAGGCGAGGCGCGATGCGTTGGGGTTGGCGGTGTAGCGCAGCTCGGTGGCGGCCTGGATGACCTTGGCCCGGGTGGCCGCAGCGACATAGGGGTGCTGGTTGAGCGCCCGGCTGACCGTCGCGGTGGACACCCCGGCGAGCCGGGCGACGTCGTCGATCGTGGCCGGCGCGATGGGCACGCTGGGCGCCGACGGCACGGTCGGCTGGTCGTTCATTCCGGGCGCAATTCTCGCAGAAAGCCGACGAGGAACTGAGCAGGGCGCTGACCGCGCGGGATGGGCACCACGAGCTGCTGCTGGTCACCCTTGTGCAATGCGTTGCGGCTCAACCGGCGCAGGCGAAGTTCTTCGCTGGTCTTCAGGTCGATCGGGCCGAGGCGGGCGTCGGCACCGGTGATCTGCACGTCGCGCAGACCCAGGCGATGGCACTCGGCGCGCAGTGCGCCGACCTCCAGCAGCGCCTCCGCGGGGGCGGGCACCGGGCCGTAACGGTCCTCCCACTCCAGCCGGATGTCGTCCACCTCGCCCTGCGTCGTGACGGCTGCCAGGCGGCGGTACGCCTCCAGGCGCAGCGCCTCCTTCTCGACGTAGTCGTTCGGCAGGTACGCGTCGGTCGGGACGTCGAGTTTCACCTCGGACGGTTCCTTGACCGGCTCGCCCTTCATCTCCGCGACGGCCTCGTTCACCATCTGGCAGTACAGGTCGTAGCCGACCGCCGCAATGTGGCCGCTCTGCGATTCGCCGAGCAGGTTGCCGGCGCCGCGGATCTCGAGGTCGCGCATCGCGATCTTGAAGCCGCTGCCCAGCTCGGTGGCCTCGCCGATCGTGCGCAGCCGTTCGTACGCCTCGTCGCTGAGGCGTGCATCGGGCGGATGGAACAGGTACGCGTACGCGCGGGAGCCGCTGCGGCCGACGCGGCCGCGCAGCTGGTGCATCTGGCCGAGGCCGAGCAGGTCGGCGCGTTCGACCACCAGCGTGTTCACCGTCGGCATGTCGATGCCGGACTCGATGATCGTGGTGCACACCAGCACGTCGAAGCGGCCCTCCCAGAAGTCGACGACCACCTGCTCGAGCGAGCCCTCGTCCATCTTCCCGTGCGCGATCGCGATGCGCGCCTCGGGCACCAGTTCGCGGAGGCGGCCGGCCGCGGCCTCGATCGTCTGCACGCGATTGTGCACCCAGAACACCTGGCCCTCGCGCAGCAGTTCGCGGCGGATCGCCTCGACGGCGACGCGTTCGTCGTAGCCGCCGACGAACGTGAGGATCGGCTGGCGGTCGGCCGGTGGCGTCTGCAGCAGCGAGAGGTCGCGGATGCCCACCAGGCTCATCTCCAGCGTGCGCGGGATCGGCGTCGCGGACAGCGTCAGCACGTCGACGTTGTGCTTCAGCTTCTTCATCGCCTCCTTGGCCTGCACACCGA
>JBMOGW010000098.1:0-12649 GCA_049318165.1 Ilumatobacteraceae bacterium | reverse complement strand
GTGATGTAGCTCTTCTTCTTCCAGAAGATGCCCCGGTTGTGCCGCTTGCGGACCTTGATGAAGTCGTCGAGAAAGCCCATCGCGCCCATCACCAGGACACCGACCCACATGATCATCGCCTGGTCGGAGAACGCGAGCGGCTGGCGCAGGTGCGCGGTCAACCAGCCGATGAGCGCAGCACCGACGATGGCGATGCCGCCCATCGTCGGTGTCCCCTGCTTGGCCATGTGGTGCTCTGGCCCGAGGTCCTCCTTGCCGAGGATCGGTTGGCCGGCACCGGCTTTGCGGAACACGGTGATCAGGTAGCGGGTACCGAAGAGGGCGAGCAGCATCGCAGTCGCCCCGGCGATCATGACGGCGATCACTGCGCAGCCTCCAGCAGTGCCCGCGCCACGGCGCGGTCGTCGAAGGGCAGCACCTCGCTGCCGATGGTCTGGGTGGTCTCGTGGCCCTTGCCGGCGATCAGCACCAGGTCGCCGGGTCGGGCGGACCGGAACGCCGTGGCGAAGGCTCGGCGTCGGTCGGGCTCACTCATTATGCGATCACGGTAGTCGGCGGGTACCCCTCCGATGATGGCATTGATGATCGCCAGCGGGTCCTCGGACCGGGGATTGTCGGACGTCACCACCACCAGGTCGGCGAGCGAGGCCGCCACCTCCCCCATGTCGGGGCGCTTCTCCCGGTCGCGATCTCCACCGCAGCCGAACACCGCGATCACCCGCCCGGTGGGGTTGGCCGCTCGAGCCGCGCCGAGCGCCTCGCGCAGGCCGTCGGGCGTGTGCGCGAAGTCGACGATGACGTCGAAGGGCTGGCCCGCCCGCACCGCTTCGAAGCGGCCCGGCACCGACGTCACTGCCGCCAGGCCCTGCGCGATCACCCCCGTTGGGATGTCGAGCAGGGCCCCGGCCGTGGCAGCGGCGAGTGAGTTCATGACGTTGAAGGCGCCACCGAGCGCGACGCGGATGCGCTCGCCGCGCCAGGTGTACGCGTGCATGTCGGCGCCGACTTCGACGTCGGCCGCGTCGGCCGACGAGTAGGGCGTCATCGGCACCGAGGCCGTGTCGACCAGCAGGCGTCCGTGCACGTCGTCGACGTTGCTCACCCCACGATCGGACAGCGCCGGCGCGAACAGCAGCGCCTTCGCTGCGAAGTACCGCTCGACCGTGCCGTGCAGGTCGAGGTGGTCGCGGCCGAGGTTGGTGAAGACCGCGACGTCGAAATGGCAGCCGACCACGCGGTGGTAGTGCAACGCGTGCGACGACACCTCCATCACGACGGCGCGCTTGCCCTCCGTGACGAAGCCGGCCAGCCGCTCCTGCAACTCGGAGGACTCAGGGGTGGTGTGTGTGCCGGTGAGGGTGCCCACCACGCCCGTGGGCATGCCCGCCGCTTCGAGGACCGCAGCGATGAGGCTGCTGGTGGTGGTCTTGCCGTTGGTACCCGTGACCCCCACCATCGTGAGCGACCGGGAGGGGTGCCCCCAGAACGCTGCAGCGAGTCGACCCATCGCCCAGCGGGTGTCGGGCACGACGATCTGCGCAACGGCGAGGTCGAGCGGGTGGTCGACGAGCAGCGCCGTCGCGCCTGCGGCCACCGCCGACGCGGCGAAGTCGTGGCCGTCGGCCGAGCCACCACGGATGCAGCAGAACAGGGTGCCGGCCCGCACCCGACGCGAGTCGTGAGTGACGCCCGTGACCGGGACGCTCGTCGGGTCAGCCGTGCCGCGCAGCACTGCCGCCGGCAGCGCTGCGTCGGCGAGGAGTGCACCGAGCAGACGGTCCACCACGGGTCACCCCTTGCAGCCGGTGTCGCCCGGGCTCGGCGTGATGGTCAACTCGTGGATGGCCGCGGTGGCGACCGAGGCGAACAGCGGCGCTGCGGCCTTGCCGCCGAAGCGGTCGGCCGAGGTCGGGTCGGGCTCGTCGATGCTCACGAGGATGGTCAGCTTCGGGTCGTCGGCGGGGAAGAAGCCGGCGAACGACGCGCGGTACTTGCGGTTGGTCTTGTCGCCGTAGCCACCGCCGTCGACGGTCTTGTACGCAGTGCCGGTCTTGCCCGCCACCGAGATGTCGGGGATGCGCGCGTCCTTGCCGGTGCCCTCGCACACGACACCCTTCATCAGGTCGGTCATCGTCGTCGCGGCAGCCGACGAGATCACCTCGTGCGTGTCCGATGCAGGGGCTTCCGACACCTTGCCGTCGGCGCCGATCGTTGCCTGCAGCAGCCGGGGCGCCACGTAGACGCCGTGGTTCGCGACGGCGTTCACCGCCGCGGTGAACTGCACCGCGGACGCCTGGTAGTGGTACCCGTACGTGACGGTCACCTTCTCGGTGCCCTCCCACTTGCTGGCCGGGTCGATGATGCCCTTGGTCTCACCGGGGAAGTTCAGGGCCGTCTTGTGTCCGAAGCCGAACTTGTCGAGGTACGTGGCGAGGCGCTCCGGGCCGAGCTGGCTGGCGAGCAGGTAGGTGCCGAGATTGGACGAGTGGACGAGGATGTCGCGCAGCGACATCGGCACGGTGTTGTGCGGCTCGGCGTCGTTGATCGTCTGCTCCCATTGGGTGCCCTTGTTGAACACCATCTTCCCCGGGACGTCGATCATCGTCTTCGGCGTCGCGATCCCGGCGTCGACCACGGCGGAGAGGCTGAACACCTTGGCGACCGAGCCCGGTTCGAACGGCTCGACCACGGCCTTGTTGGCGGACGTGATGTGCAGCTGCTTGTCCTTGTCACGCTCGACGTTGGCGACGGCGAGGATGTTGCCGGTGCCCGGCTCCATGACGACGACCGTGCCGCCCTGCCCCTTCACGGCGTCGACCCGCTGCAACAGGAGTTGCTCGACCTGGAACTGGAGCGAGCGATCGATGGTCAGCACCAAATCGGTGCCAGCCTGGGGCTCGATGGTGGTGGCACCGGCGCCGGGGATCGAGCGGCCGTTCTTGTCGTGCTCGCGGATGCGCTCGCCATCGATGCCCTTGAGCAGCGAGTCGTACTGCAACTCCAGCCCGGCGGTGCCGGTGCCGTCGATGTCGGTGCGGCCGAGGATGCTCTTGCCCACCTCGCCACTCGGCATGGTGCGCTTGTCCTCGCGGGTGGTGTCGATGCCCGGCAGGTTCAGCGCCATCACCGCTGCCGCAGTTTCGTCGTCGATCTGCCGCGCGACGTAGACGAAGCTCTTGTCCTTCGCCTCGAAGGCCGCGAGCAGCTTCTTCTGCCGGTCGGGCGGGAGGGAGAGCATCGCTGCCAGCACCCTCACGGTCGCGTCGGCATCGCCGATCCTCGTCGGGTCGGCGAAGATCGTGGTGGCCGGGACGCTGATCGCCAGCTCGCCGCCGTCACTGGCGAAGATCGTGCCCCGCTGGGCCAGCAGCACGCTCTCGCTGACCCGCTGCGCGCGACCTGCCTCCACCAGGGTCTCGCCGCCGACGGTCTGCAAGAACGCCACCCGGGCGATCACCGCGGTGAACAGGAGCGCGATGACGACGAACGCCACCTGCATGCGGCGACGCATGTCGCCGGCTCGGAACGTGACGGTGATCGCCGGCGTCGTCTTCTTCGGCTTCGGCACGCGCTTGGCGCGCAGGTCGGGACGAGCGGGCTGCACCGGGCGGGCAGGCTGCGGGGCGCGGCGGGCAGGCTGCGCAGCGCGCCGGGCACGAGCCGGAGCCGGCGCCGGGGCGACACGGCCGTGGGTGCGCGTGCGAGTCGCGGTGGTGGTGCGGCGGGAGTCGCTCACGGCACTCCCCCGGCCTGCGCCTTCACCGCTGCGTAGGCCGCGAACTCGTCCTCGATGCTGGTCACACGGTGGCCGCTCGGTGCCACGCCGGTGCGCTGCACGGCGGCGATGAGCTTCGGGTCGAGCGTCACGAACTGGGTCTGGGTGGCCGGAACCATGCCGAGCGCAGCGGCCTGTTCGGCCAGCCGACCCGGTGAACGCAGCTCGGCGCGCTCCCGGCGCAGCACGTCGTACTGCTCGTGCGCCTCGCGGATCTTGCGGTCGAGCGTGTCGAGGGTCAGCTGGCGACGCGCCAGCTGCGTCTGGAACGCGGCCGCGCCGAGCATCAGCGAGCACATCACCACCGCACCGACCACGACCCAGCGCGCCGTGCGCCGTTGCGGCGCCACCACCACCAGCTTCGGGCGACGCGCCGGCGCAAGATGCGCGACGGAGGCCGTCGACTTCACCATGGCGCGCTCGGATGCGCCACCGTGGACGCGGCTGCGCACCAGCTCGGTGCGCTCCTCTCGTTCGACTCGTGCTGCCATTGCCATGGGACGGATTCCTGTCGCTCAGCGCCGACCGCGGGTCGGGCTGTCGGTGATGCGCTCGACGACCCGCAGCCGGGCGCTCTGGGCGCGTCGGTTGCCGGCCTGCTCGGCGGCGGACGGGGTACGCGGCACGCCACGCACCAGGCGGACGGTCTGCACCGCGTCGCACACGCAGGGCAGCTCGGGCGGGCACTCGCAGCCGCCGGTCTCGGCGGTCCGGAAGGTCTCCTTGACGATGCGGTCCTCACCGGAGTGGTACGAGAGCACGGCAATGCGGCCGCCGGGGGCGGTGCGGTCGATCGCGGCCTCGAGGGCGGGCTGCAGGGCGTCGAGTTCGCCGTTCACCTCGATGCGAATCGCCTGGAACGTGCGCTTGGCGGGGTGACCGCCCGTGCGGCGGGCGGCTGCCGGGATGGCGCCGACGACCACTTCGGCGAGCCGGGTCGTCGATTCGATGGGGCGGGCGGCGACGACGGCTGCGGCGATGCGCTTGGCGAAGCGCTCGTCGCCGTACTGCTGCAGCACCTTCGCCAGCCGGTCGGCCGGATAGCCGTTGACGACGTCCGCTGCCGACCAGGGCTGGCGCTGGTCCATGCGCATGTCGAGCGGTGCGTCGTTGCGGTAGCTGAACCCGCGGGCGGCGACGTCGAGCTGCGGCGAGCTGACACCCAGGTCGAAGAGGGCTCCGGCGAGTTGGTCGATCTTCATCGCTTCCATGGCGTCCTGGAGGCCGTCGAATCTCGTGTGGTACACCCGCACCCGGTCCCCGAAAGGGGCCAGTCGGCGCTGCGCTGCCGCCAGTGCATCGGCATCCCGGTCGATCCCGAGGATCGACAGGTGCGGCCACTGCCCGAGCAGATGCTCGGCGTGCCCGCCACCCCCGAGCGTGGCGTCGAGCACGACGCCGGCGGGGACGGATCCGAACAGTGCACCGATCTCGTGGACCATCACCGGGAGGTGGTGGAACCCCGGGTCGGCTCCCGTCATCGGAGCCCGCTACCGATGGTGTGGCTCCTCGACCGGCCGTCTGCAGCCCCCCGGCTCACGAGTGCCGTCGGGATGTCTCCCCGAGCAGGCGAAACGGAAGCGGGCGGAGTGTGGGCTGTCCATCGTGCGAGCCGGAAGGCTGCAGACGGTCGGGCGAGTTGCTGGACGATGCGTTCGGCCGGCGTGGCCGAGGTGAAGTGGACCACTGAGCGTGCTGCCTCGCTCCTCCTTGTGGGTCGGCGGGTGGGTCGGGTGTCGTACTGGGGGATCTGGTGCACCAGGGCGTGATGGACGGTGAGCATGGGGGGTCACGCTCCCCCGGCCATCGACTCGGTGCCGGCGAGGTTGACCTGCTCGTACCGGGTGGGCGACCAGATCTCGAGCCGGTCGAAGCTGCCGGCGACGATGACGCCACCGGCGAGGGGCAGGTCGGCGTACAGGCGCAGGGCGTCGCCGATCTTCACGCGGCCCTGCTTGTCGAGGGTGACCAGTTCGGCGGAGGCGGCGAGCGCTCGGAGCACGTCGCGGGACACCTCGCCGTTGCGGACGCGGGCGGCCATGTGTGCCGCCTCCTCCTCGAACGTCGCTGCGGGGACGACGTTGACGGACTTGTCGAGGCCCTTGGCCAGGTAGCAGTGCTCGCCGAGGCGGTCGCGGAAGGCGGCTGGCAATGCCAGCCGTCCCTTGTCGTCGAGTTGGCGCTCGAACGCCCCGACGAACAACACCTCGCCGTCACTTCCTTCCTCGCCAGTGCTGCCTCGGGGACGGGTGGCGCACCCGCACTCCCCACTGCGCCCCATCTTGCCCCCCACGACCCCCCTCCGTCAACCATTTCTCCCCACTTTCCCCCACCACGCGCCCGCGCGCTCCCCACTCGCCCCCACCGGCAGGTCTCACCGTATGCGCCGCCGCGAACTCCGGAACGCCGGTGCGCCGGCTCCAGAACGCACGGCCGCTTGATGTGGAACGCGGTGACGCGCTGAACGGAACCGAGTGCCACACCATCCGGAATGGAGTGACACCTGTGTCGGAACGCTCGGACATCCATTCCAGAACGCGGGGTCGCAGTTCGCAGATTGCATCGACACGCCGAGGGGACACACCGGCCGGCTCCAGCCCGGGAGGCGGCCGCCTCACAGCGTGTGTCCTATGTCGACCACTGCGAACAGCGCATAACGGCAGCTATGCGCTACCCGGGGAGTTCGCTGGCCCACTCCTCGAGACGGACGTGGTCGCGTCGATCTGGGCGCAAGCGGTCGTCCGCTCCATCGACTCCCGAAGTCCGATTACCCTGCACACATGGGGAAGCTGATCGGATCGGCAGTGACTTTCGGGCTCCTGGCTGTGCTCGGACTACAAGCCTGCGATTCAGGCCAATCTGGCGACGACACCGGCAGCTTGCCTGGCTCTCTTCCAGCGACGGTGAACATCACCGAGGCGAGCGATCCCGCTGCGATCACCGAACTCAAGCGCCAACTCGTCTCAGCGATCAAGGAAGAGGAAGCCTGCGGGACGATCTGCGCAAGTCCTATCGACGTATTGCTGCAATGGAAGACGATCAACGACCTCATCTCGTCGCTCCCGCAGAGCGTTCTCGGCGATGCCGGTACGTCGTCGAGCACAGCCTTCGACGAGCTGTACTCCTGTTACGCGGAGCACCCCAACGCGAACCTCGCTCAATGCGACAGCGAGTACCGGAAGTGGCACGCGACGCTCGCCGCTGTGATCGCCGCATCGGTCTAACTCAAAGCCAGTTTCGCCGTAGTCACAAGTCCGCGCAGCGCAACTGCCAACGCAAGCTCAGGTAGCACCGAATGCCCTCTCTTGGCGTGGCCGTCAAGCGCCCAGTAAGGCAGTTCCGCGTGGGTCAATCGGGCATGCCCAGAAGGTGACGACGACTTCTGGGCATGCCCGGAATCCCTGGCCAGCCCGAACTGGAGGTATCCGTGCCACCCAGTGGCTCACGAATGCCTCCAGTTTGAAGAGAGGGTGCGGAGTGCCCGTTCTGTGCGCTCTGGTCAAGCCGCTCGGAACGACGAAATGGAACACTCACCGGGTGGACTGCCTCGGCAGTACTACCGCAGCGGGATGGTGACGGTGAGCGTGGTGCCGGTGCCGCGAGGACCCGCCGCGAGCTCGAACGTGCCGCCCTCGGCGAGCACCGACTCGCGGGTCGAGACGATGCCGAGTCGACCTGCACGCGCCGCGGCGGCCACCGCCTCGGGCGACACGCCTCGGCCGTCGTCCGACACGGTGATCCGCAGCGCACCCTTGCCGACCTTCACCACCACTGCAGCCGACCCTGCGGACGCGTGTGTGTCGACGTTGCGCAACGCCTCGCGCACCGAACGGAACGCCATCTCCGCGACGGGTAGCGGCACCTTCGCCGCCGACGCCGGGCAGCGCACCGTGGTGCGCGTGGCCGTCTGCTGCGCCAACTGCTGCAACGCCTCGGCCAGACCGAGGTCGGGCACCGGAGAGTGCAACGACGTCATCACGTCACGCAATGCCACGATGAGGTCGTCCAACTCGCTCACCGCCGCGGCGTCCAGCCCACGCGGCACCGCATCGGACAACAGCCATCGCAACACCGTCAGTCGCTGCAGCGTGTCGTCGTGGATCGCCCGCGCCACACGCTCGCGCTCCTCCACCCGCGCCACTTCCGAGGCGGCCACGGCCGCGCGTAGTTCCTCGTTGAGCATCCCGACCTGTCGGGTGGCCTGCTGCTCGACGGTGACGTCACGAGCCGCGAGCACTGCCAGCACCTCGTCGCCGACGGCGAGCACCACCGTGCGCACGAGCAGCTCCACCGCAGCGCCCGGCGAGTGCCGGACGGTCACCGTCACCGGCCCGCGCGGTTCGCCGGCGGCGAACGTCTCGTCCAGCAGCGTCCGCACGGCGCTGCCGGTCGGCCCGTCGAGCGCGTCCAGCAAGCTGCGCAGTTGCAACACCTCGTCGTCCCCCGGCCGCACCCCGATGATCCGCTCGACCAATGCGGCGCCGGCCACGTTGCTGAACTCGACTTCACCGCTGCGCAACACGAGGAACACGGGGTCGGGCAGCGATTCGAGCACGTGGCTCCAACGGTGCGCCGAACGGTCCAGGCGACGCTGCCGGCCGGTCTCCTCGGTGACGTCGCGCAACCAGATCAACGAGCCGGGGCGGCCGTCCGCCGTGCGCACCCGCGTGACGAGCGGCCGCACCCGCGCCACCGCCCGGCCCGGACGCACGACGTTGACGTCGACGTAGGTGAGCAGCAGCAGGTCCGGGTGGCGGATCGTGCGCCACCCCGTCGCCGGGTCCATGGGCGCGAACAACCCGACCGCGGCGTCGTTCGCGGCGACCACGTCGTTGCACTCGTCGACCGCGACCATCGGCTCGTCGGACTCGAGCGCGTCGCGCCACCACGCCTCCGTCATGGTCACAGCGTAGGACTCGTCACCCGGGCAGGTGCCCGAGGAGTGCGTCGACCAATTGCGACTCGGTCACTGACGCGACGGCTGCGCACGGTGCGAGTTCGGCGGCGGACGGGCGACCGGCACCGCCCGACGCGACGAGTGCCGCGACCAGCTCCGGCCGCCAGCGCAGATGGCACATCGTCTGGAACCGCGCCGTGTGCCGGGTGCGGCGTTGCGAGATGCCCACCAGCTTGCCGCCGGACGAGGCCAGCACCTCGCCCGTGCCGGCACCGGCCCAACACACCTGACGGGACCATGCCGACGAACGCAGCCCGTCGCGGTGCACCGTTCCGACGGTGCCGGACGACGCCAGCGCCCCGGCCCACCAGTCCCCCAGCCACAGCATCGCCGCGCCCACGTCATCGGACCAGCGCGGGTCGCCGGCGGGGATGACGACATCCATCCAGACGAACTCACCCGGGACGAGCAACACCGCGCCGCCACCGCTGCGGCGGCCGACCACGTCGACACCGAGCGCCGACGCCACCCGCCCATCCACGTCGTCAGGGCGTTGCGCCGAACCGAGCACCAACGTCGGCCGGTCGACGGCGTGGAACGTGACCGCGCGCTCGGCGGGCGGGACCGACGAGTGGAACGTCGCGGCATCGCCGCGCGAATGGTGGATCCGCCAGCCGGCCGTCACGGCATCAGCTTGCCGCAGCCAAGTACGGCTTCCACTCCTCGGGCACTCGGGTGACGGCCACGGTGATCCAGGTGTGCTCCTTCGGCGCCCGCGGTGGCCGTGCGAGCACCATGTTGGCCTCGGCCGGTGTGCGGTCGCGCTTGCGCAGGTTGCACGGGCGGCACGCGGCGGCGACGTTCTCCCACTCGTGGCGGCCACCGCGACTGCGCGGCACGATGTGGTCGATCGAGTCGGCGAACCCGCCGCAGTACTGGCAGCGATACTCGTCGCGGGCGAACAGCGCACGGCGCGACAGGGTGGTGCGGCGGTGGAACGGGGCCTTCACCATGTAGCGCAGGCGCACCACCGAAGGGCTGGGCACGACGAGCGAGGCGGAGTGGAACTCGGTGCCGTCATCGGCGACGAGGTCGGCGCGTTCGGCGAGCACCAGGCAGGCGGCGCGGCGGGCTGGGACGACGGAGAGCGGCTCGTAGGTGGCATTCAGCACCAGCGCGCTCCGCATGAAGAACTACCTCGCCGCTCCCGGCCGCCTCATGCGGCCCGGTCCTGCTGCTTGCACCATGCGAGGTAGTTCAGCACATCCACCGGCTCGACGGGCGCATCATCTCTCCCGTACTGCGTGACCAGGCGGAAGTGCAGATAGTGACGGTCGGGCACGGGCAGGTACGGCCGGGTGCGATACCAGTCGCCGGGCGTGGTGCGCCACCACATGCGCACTGCGGTGGCCCACAGCGACGGGCGGGCGGCGACCGCGGCCACCACCCGCACCGCACCCATCACGGACGCGGTTCCTTCGGCAGGCCGAGCACCATCTCGCCCATGATGTTGCGCTGCACCTGCGACGAGCCGGCGTAGATCGTGCCGGCGCGGGCGTTGAGGAACGTGCCCACCCAGCTCCACGAGCTGTTCGGTGCGCCGGCGTCGTCGGTGGAGAACGACGAGCTCGGCTTGCGGCCCGTCGGCACCGTGGCCTCCATGCCGAGGATGTCGACGGCCAGCTCGGTGACGACCTTGTGGTACTCGCTCCAGTAGAGCTTGCTGATGGCAGCGTCCGGACCCGGGTGGTGCCCGGCGAGGAACTGGGTGAGCACGCGCATGCCGTTGTAGCGCATGATCTGCGTCTTGCCGTAGGCGTCGGCGAGACGCTGGCGGATGCGCGGATCGTCGGCCTTGCCGCGCTCCTTGGCGAGCAGCAGCAGACGGTCGACTTCTGCCTGGAAGCGGATCGGACCGGTGGCGGCAGCCTCGCCACGCTCGAATCCGAGCAGGGTCATCGCGACCGCCCAGCCGTTGTTGACGCCGCCGACCACTTCATCCTTCGGCGTGGTGGCGTCGGTGTAGAAGACCTCGTTGAACTCGCTCTCGCCCGAGATCATCTTGATCGGACGCACCTCGATGCCGGGCTGGCGCATGTCGACGAGCAAGAACGAGATGCCCTTGTGGCGCGGCGCGTCCGGGTCGGTGCGGGCGAGCGTGAAGATGTGATCGGCGAGGTGACCGGCCGAGGTCCAGATCTTCTGGCCGTTGAGCACCCACTGGTCGCCGTCGAGTTGGCCGCGCAGACCGAGGTTCGACAGGTCGCTGCCTGCGTTCGGCTCGGAGTAGCCCTGGCACCACACGTCCGCGCCGCTGAGGATGCGCGGCAGGTAGCGCTGCTTCTGCTCCTCACTGCCCCACTGCAGCAACGTGTTGCCGAGCATCTGGATGCCGAACACGTCGTTCGGGCCACCCGTCGGCACACCGGCCTTGGCGAACTCCTCGGCGATGATCACCTGCTCGAGCGCCGACAGACCGCCACCGCCGTACTGCGTGGGCCAACCCGGCGCGAGGTAGCCGGCGCTGTGCAGCGTGACGCGCCACTCGGTGACGAACGACTGCAGCTCGTCGCCGTCGAGGCGACCCATGCCGGCCCAGTCCTTCGGCAGCTTCTCGGCCAGGAAGGCCTGCACCTTCTCGCGATAGGCCTCTGCTTCAGCGGTGTACTTCGGATGCATGCCCGGGATGTTACCCACGGGTACGGCTACGGGCCCCACTCGCACGGCGGGCGAGCGCGGCGGCCCCGACGAGCGCCGCCAACTGGCCGAGCCCGGCGGGCACCACACGGAACCCGTGGGTGGACCCGAGCCGGGCGCGCTGGTCGAGTTCGGCCTGCATCGCGGCGAAGAACGGCTCGCCGAAACCGAGCGCCACCGAGCCGCCGACGACGGCGAGCTTCAGGTCGCACACTGCGCCCAGCGACGCCAGCGCGCGGCCGGTCAGCAGACCGGTGCGTTCGACGATGGCCTGCGGCGCTCGTTGCGGCGGACGGCCGGTCTCCTCCTCGATCGCGGCACCACTGCAGTACGCCTCCAGGCATCCGCGCCCGCCACAACGGCAGGGCCTGCCGTCGGGCTCGACCACGATGTGGCCGATGTGGCCCGCATTGCCGAGGCGACCTTCCAGCAGGCGGCCGTCGCTGACGATGCCGCCACCGACACCCGCACCCATCACCACGGCGACGAAGTCGCGTTCGCCGACCGCCGCGCCGCACCAGGCCTCGCCCAGCGCAACGGCCTTGGCGTTGTTGTCGATCACGACGGGCAGTCCGGTGAGGGCCTCCAGTTCCTCCGCGAGCGGGAACTCACGCCACGAGGGCACGTGCAACGGCGAGACGGTGCGGTTCACCGGGTTCATCGGCCCGCCGCAGCCGGCGCCGACAGCCACCGGTGGGGTGGGCGCGGCAGCCACCACGCGGCGCACCACACGCGCGAGCGCCGGCCACACGTCGCGGCTGGGCGTGGCCACCCGGTCACGGACGAGCACCTCGCCGGCGTCGGACACGATGCCGACCGCCAGCTTGGTGCCGCCGACGTCGACGGCCAGGTAGCAGGTGCTCACGGCCACGACGGTAGCGGCACCGAGCCACGCACCGCCTGCAAGCCGTCTACCCTGTCCGCCGTGACGGCCACCACCATTCCGCCCTCCCCCACGTTCGCCCAGCTGTTCGACGCGATCACCAACAACATCGCAACGGTGGTGCACGGCAAACGGGAGGCGATCGACCTCTCGGTGATGTGCCTCCTGGCCGAAGGCCACCTGCTGATCGAGGACGTGCCCGGCGTCGGCAAGACCAGTCTCGCCAAGGCGTTGGCCGCGTCGATCGAATGCACCTGGAAGCGCGTGCAGTTCACCCCCGACCTCCTCCCCGCCGACCTGGTGGGCGTCAGCGTCTTCCAGCGGGCCACCGAGTCGTTCGTGTTCCAGCCCGGCCCGATGTTCGCCAACATCGTCCTCGCCGACGAGATCAACCGCG
>JBMOGW010000097.1:0-12696 GCA_049318165.1 Ilumatobacteraceae bacterium | reverse complement strand
CGCCTTGAAAGCGGAAGGGTTCACGCCCCGGGGGTTCAAATCCCTCCCGTTCCGCTCAGGTCGGACTCGAGGGTTTCGTGCCACCCGTGGGTGCGCGAGACCCTCGACCGACGGTCGCGCGGCGGTCGATCGTCACGTCGGCCACCCACAGTGCGCCGACGGCGAGCACCACGAGCGCCGCCGCCACCAGTGAGGTGCTGGCCCCCATGTCGCCGACGTTCACCGCGACGACCGCCAGCCACACGGCGACGCAGGCGAGACCCATCACGCCGGCCCGGCGCAACCACCGGACCCGCATCGCCCGCGACCACGACGCAGCCGGCGCCGAGATGCTGGCGGCCGCGAGCGAGGTGTGGACGACGAGCAGCGACAGCGCCACACCGAGCGCCCACGGCGACGTCGCGTCATCGACCGCGATCAACCAGTCGAGCGCCACGAACAGTGCGATGAAGATGCCGACGTGACTGTCGGGCGACACGAGGCACCACAGTGCGCACAGCACCACCGCCACCTCGATGAGGAAGGGCGTGGACGTGGACGCGACGCGGGTGAACACCAGCGCGGCGAACGACGCGACGAACACGGCGAGCCGCAGCACCAGACCCGTGCCGCGAGCGCGGGTGAGGAGCCACCACGAGTCCTGCAGCGCCTGCTCGCTCATCGGGCCCTCCGCAGCCGTGTGCCGGAGTGGTGCTGCAGGTCGCGCAGCACCACATCGAGGCTGCCCGGCCCGCGCCACGGCACGACGGCGATGCCCGCCTCGCGCATGGTGCGCAGCACACGGTCACGCTTGAGCAGTTCGATGCGCCAGGTGATCGCGATGTACGGGTCGTCGGGGTCGTGACGGGTGATGTCGTCCGGCAGACAGTCGACGACGAGCAGCGAGATGCCCTGGTCGGCGATCGCCGCCGCACGCCGGATCGCCGGCGGGGACGTGAGCGGCGAGAGCATCACCACCAGCGCGCCACCACCGAGGCCACGAGGCACGCGGCCGTCGTCGCGCTGCAACCCGGCCGGTGTCGCGTCGGACAGCACGTCCAGCAGCCGGCGCAGATGCCGCGACCCACTCGCCGGCGGGACGCGCTGCACGCCACGAGCGCCCATCATCACCAGCGCCACCCGGTCTCCGGCGTGCACGTAGTGCTCGGCGATGGCACCGGCGGCGCGTACGGCGACGTCGAGACTCGAGGCTCGGCCGTCGATGCCGCCGCTCTCGCCGACGTCGTCGACCGCGTCGACCAGCAGCACCACGTGGCGGTCGTGGTCGGCCCACGTGGCACTGACGTGCAGCGCGCCGGTGCGCACCGACGTCGGCCAGTGGATGCGCCGCAGCCGGTCGCCCGGCTGGAACGGGCGGATGCTGGCGAACTCGCTGCCCGCGCCGGGACGTGGCGACCGGTTCACGCCGATCAGTCCCGGCACGTGCACCGGCGGGGCCGTCGCGTCGAACGACGACGTCTGCGGAAGGGTGAGCAGCGAGGCGCTGTACGACTCGCTGCGCGTCGTCCACCGGAACCCGCCCCATGCGCTGGTGGCCACGACGAGCGCGGGCCCCATGCGCCGGCGGCCCCAACGGGTCGACCGCACCACCACGTCGAGGCCGCGGTCGCCGTCCTCGTGCAGCGCCACCACCGTCTGGCCGTCGAGCGGCTTGCGCTCGATCCAGTCCGGCGCCTCCAACAGCACCGCGACGTCGTCGACCCGGCCTTCTGGGTCGTCGACCGCCACGTGCCACACGGTGGTGTCGCCCTCGCGCACGGTCGCGTGCCCGATCCGCTGGCGGACACCGGGGAGTTCGGTGGGACGGCGAACCACCGCCCACAGCGCGGCACCGAGGAACGGCGTCGCCAGCACCAGCAGGTCGGGGCGACGCCCGAGCACGGCGATGACGGCCAGCAGCAGGCCCACCACCATGGCGCGCGCATGGGCCGCCGTCGGTCGCCAGCGATCCTCGAACCTCACGGCTGGGCAGCCCCGCCGGGGGTGGGGGTGGGCACGGCGGCCAGCACGTCGGTGGTGACCGAGGTGCCCGACGCCTTGGTGAGCCACAGCTCGGGCTTGATGCTCAGCCGGTGCGGGAGCACTGCGTGGGCGACGGCCTTCACGTCCTCGGGCGTGACGAAGTCGCGGCCGTCGATCACCGCGTGAGCGCGGGCGGACAACAGCAGGCCCAGGGCGCCGCGTGGCGAGGCCCCGATCTGCACGTGCGGGTGCTGGCGGGTCGCGACGGTGAGATCGACGCAGTAGCGGCTGACGTCCGGATCGACGTCGACCGTCTCGACGGCCGCCTGCATGGCCAGCAAGGTCGTGGCATCGACGACGGCGCGCAGCTGCTGCGCTTCCTCACGCCGGCCGACTCGCCGTTCGAGCACCTCGAACTCCTCGTCACGGGTCGGGTAACCGAAGCTGATGCGCAACAGGAACCGGTCGAGCTGTGCCTCCGGCAACGGGTAGGTGCCCTCGTACTCGACCGGGTTGGCGGTGGCCAGCACGTGGAACGGAGCCGGCAACGCGAACGTCTCGCCCTCCACGGTGATCTGCCGCTCCTGCATCGCTTCCAACAGCGCCGCCTGTGTCTTCGGCGGGGTGCGGTTGATCTCGTCGGCCAGCAGCAGGCCCGTGAACAACGGGCCCTTGCGGAACACGAACTCGCTCACCCGTTGGTCGTAGACGAACGAGCCGGTGAGGTCGGCCGGCAACAGGTCGGGCGTGAACTGGGCGCGCGTGAACGCGAGCCCGAGCGTCTGCGCGAACGACCGTGCCGCGAGCGTCTTGCCCAGGCCCGGCAGGTCCTCCAACAACACGTGCCCGCCCGCCAGCACGCCGCACAGCACCAACGTGAGCGCGGGTCGCTTGCCGACGACGGCACGCTCGACCTCGTCGAGCACGTCGCGGGCCAGTGCGGCCGTCCGGGTGATGTCGATCGATGGCGTGTCGGCCATGGGGGTCCTCTCGGTCACAGGGCTTCGATGTCGGACAGCAGGGTCTGCAGGTCGCGGGGCGAGAACGACGCACGTCGCGGTGCCGCCACCAGGTCGCGCAGTGCGGGAGTGAGCAACGCCGTTGCGGCCGTTGGGTCGGTGGTGCGGTCGACGTGATGGTGCGCGAGCAACCGGTCGTCGACGAGTTCCACGAGCGTCGTGCCGATGTCGGACGCGCCGGACCACCACGAGCCCTGCGCCTTGCGCCGCACCGAGCTGACGCGAGCGTCGGGGCTCCGCACCGGCGACTGGCGACGCGCACGCCGCGTCCATTCCACCTCTTCGACCGAGTCGGCCAGATCGACCAGCACGAAGACGGCCGAGCCGATCGCCGCGACGATGCCGCCGAGCACCCACACCGCCGGACGCGCGTCGCTCACCGCCAACAGCAACACCAACAGCAACCATCCGACCAGCACACTCGCGGCCCGACGCCACGTCATGCGCCCACCGCCCCGGACTCGCGGGCATCGTGCTGCAATGCGACGGCCACCCGTTCCAACGCCACCAGTGCTCGCTGCCGGTGGTCGTCGCTCAGCTCGTGCCGCGAGAAGCGAGCCTCGCGGTAGAGCGCAGCCAGTTCGGCGATCGGCGCCCGGTCCACCGACGACGCACCGATGACGCGCTCGGCGTACTCGGTGGGGGTCTCGGACGGCGTGCGCGGCAGGCCGGCGTCAGCTGCGTCGCGTTCGAGCTGCATCCAGCAGGCGACGATCGCATTGCGCGGCGTGCCACCCGCCAGGGCGGCGCGAGCGGACGCGACGTCGAGCACCACGCTGCGATCGTCGAACTCCGGCAGCACCTCGCCGTCGGCTTCCTTGCGACGCAGACGCGAGTACCTCACGAACGAGGGCACGCGCAGCAACCGCAGCAACGAGAGCGCGAAGGCGATCGCTGCGGCGGCCACGACGACGGCGATCGCTCGGGTCGCCGTGTCCAGCCATCGCGGCCACTCGCGCCGACCCTCCGGCGCGGGCTCCTGCGGCGCGACCTCCTGCGGAGGATCGGTGACCTCCGTCGGGACGCCCAGGTCGGGCACCGGGGTCCGCCACACGTCGAACCGGCCCGACGAGGCCGCGAGCACGAGCACCACCATCGCCACCGCAGCAGCGACCACGATCACCCGCATGCGCCGAGCCATCGTTCGACCCTAGCGAGGATGCGCCGGGCGGGCCAGGCCGAACCCGGCGTCCGTCCGGCGGCCTACCATCCCGTCCATGAGCCACGCCGACACCCCACTTCCCACCTCCATGCGCCAACTGCGCTCACTCGTGACGGAGGCCGCGGACGGCGCCGGGCAGCTGGAGCTGTCGATCGCCGAGGTGCCCGTGCCGGTGCCCGCCGACCATGAGGTACTGGTGCGCATGGAGGCCGCACCGATCAACCCGAGCGACCTGGGACTGCTACTGGCTGCGGCCGACGTGCGCGCGGCGGCGAGCGCCGACGGCGTCACCACGGCACCGATCCCGGCCAACGTGCTCGCCGGACTGCGCACTCGCATCGGCGAGTCGATGCCGGTCGGCAACGAGGGCTGCGGCGTGGTGGTGGCCGCTGGCTCGAACCCCGATGCGCAGGCGCTGCTCGGCCGCCGGGTGGCGATGGTGGGCGGCGCCACCTACGCCGAGTACCGCAACGTCGCCGCGTTCATGTGCATGGCGCTGCCCGACGACGCCACTCCGCAGCAGGGCGCGAGCTGCTTCGTCAACCCGCTCACCGCGCTCGGGATGGTGGAGACGATGCGCATGGAGGGCCACACCGGCCTGGTGCACACGGCCGCCGCGAGCAACCTCGGCCAGATGCTCAACCGCATCTGCCTCGCCGACGGCGTGCCGCTGGTGAGCATCGTGCGCCGGCCCGAGCAGGCCGCGATCCTGCGCGGCCAGGGCGCCACGCACGTCGTCGACTCGAGCGCACCCACGTTCCTCGACGACCTGACCGCCGCGCTGATCGACACCAAGGCGACCCTGGCGTTCGACGCCACCGGCGGAGGCCGGCTGGTGGGCCAGATCCTCACCTGCATGGAGCAGGCGATCAATGCGTCCGCCACCACCTACAACCGCTACGGCAGCGACGTGCACAAGCAGGTGTACATCTACGGCGGCCTGGACCGCGGCGCCACCGAGTTCCAGCGCACCTTCGGCATGGCGTGGGGCATCGGTGGCTGGCTGCTGACGCCGTTCCTCGGCAAGCTGGGGCTGGAGGGCATGCTGCGCCTGCGTGAGCGGGTGGTGGCCGAACTGACCACCACGTTCGCCAGTCACTACACGCACGAGGTGGACCTGGACGGCGTGCTCGACCCGGCCAACATCGCCGTCTACGCGCAGCAGGCGACCGGCCAGAAGTTCCTCATCCGCCCGTAGGACGTTCCCGCAGAACTTAAGTTCGGTGGGCCAGGGATCTGCAGAACTTCAGTTCGGTGGGAGGGTCCGCTCAGTGGAGTTCGGGGACGTTCGCGGCCCAGGCGCGGAACTCGTCGCGCAGGCGTGTGCGTGTCGGCTCGTCGATGAACGCGACGTCGAGCGCGTGCAGGTTGCAGCGCCACAGCTCGGGCAGCGTGATGCCGAGGTGCGCGTAGCAGTTCAACCATTCCTCCGACAGCGTGATGTCGGAGATGGTGACGTCGTCGGTGTTGATGGTCACCGGCACACCCAGGCGCAGCAGCTGCGGCAGCGGGTGGTCGGCGAGCGTCGGCACGGTCGAGGCCTGCATGTTGCTGGTGGGGCAGAGGTCGAGTGTCGTGCCGCGCTCGATGAGGGTCGCGATCACGTCGGGCGCGGCGATCGACCACGGACCATGCGAGATGCGGTCAGGATGCAACGTCAACGCTCGGCGAACCAGCGAGCCGTCGTCCACCACTTCGCCGACGTGCACCGTGGTGCCGAGGCCACCGTCACGCGCGACCCGGAACGACTCGGCGTGCGGCGTCGGGTCGGGGTACGCGGCCTCGTAGCCGGCCAGATCCCAGCCGGTGACCCCCTGGTCACGGAAGCGCACCGCGGCCCGTGCCACCTCGACGTTGCGTTCGGGCGTGTGGGCCCGGAAGCCGACGACGCAGAGCCTGGCCTCCACGCCGCAGCGCTGCGCGGCCTCACGCGCGGCATCGGCCACCACCTCGATCACGTCGTCGACCGACATGCCCTGCTCGCAGTGCAGCGCCGGCGCCCACTTGATCTCGAAGCACTTCACACGGTCGGCGGCCTTGTCCTCCACCAACTCCCGAGTCACCCTCGCCAGCGCGTCCGGCCACTGCAGGATGCGCAGCGGCAGATCGAAGGCGCGCAGCAGGTCGGCTTGCGACGGTGCCTGCACCGGGGCGGTGAGCACGTCGAACATCTCGTCGTAGGTGCGCGGCGCGTCGATGCCGTGCTGCTGTGCCAGTTCGATCGCAGCGATCGGCTTCAGCGACCCGTCCAGGTGCAGGTGCAGTTCCACCTTCGGCATGTCCTGCACCAGGCGCCGCACGGAGGCGGGCACCGGAGCCGGTGAGACGGGGGCTGCGGACACGGCGAGGGTCAGGCGTCGGCCGCAGGCGGCGCCGCGGCGGCCGCCTGGCGATTGACGAACAGCACGCCACCGACGACGAGCGCGATCACCAGGATCAGTGCGATCGGGCCGAGACCCGTGACCAGCAGCACGAGCAGACCGAAGCCGATCACCGCGAAGCGGGCGATGTCGGGGTTCGCCCGGACGATCTCCGTGAGCGCCGAGGCAGAGCCGTCCTTGTTCGGACGCAGCAGCCACAGCACCAGGCCGACGATCAGGCCGGCGACCGCCAGCAGCACCAGCACTCGTGCCAGCGACTGGGTGAGCTCCTCGGTGATGTTGACCGCTGCCGCCTTGGCGCCGGCCTTGTCGATCGCACGGTCGATCGCCGCCACCACCTGGTCGATGGCGATGCGCATCAGCAGGGCACCGACGCCGATGCCGAGCACGATCTGCGCCAACGTTCGCCGCCGGTCGACCGACACGAACAGCGCGAGAGCGATCATCAGCAGGGCCAGGATCACCAGCACGACCGTCCCCTTCTTGAAGACCGACAGCGCCGTCTGCGCAGTGCTGAGCGTCGACGACGCCGTCTCCACCTGCGCCGCGTTCAACACGGTGACCTGACCGAAGTCCTCCGGCACCGAGACACCGAAGACCTTCGACAACGCCTGCACGGCCAGACTGCTGTTGGCCGCCGTGAGCACGTTGCTGAGGTCGAACGAACCGGGGATCACGCCTTGGTCCTGCAGCGCCTCGATGCCGGCGATCACGAGCGGCACGGTGTCGAGCCGCACCTCGCCATCGACCTTCAGGAAGAACGAATCGAGACCGAAGCCGTCGCCCTCGAGAATCCGGATCGCCGCATCGTGGGCCTTGCGCACCGCGGTCTCCAGCACCTTGCGCCCGGTCGGGCTGTCGATCACGGCGGCCACCCGATCGTGGACGATGCCCGTGAGCGCGTTCTCGAGCAGCGGGCCCACCTTGTCGAGCTGGTCGGGCAGCACCGACTGCACGATCGCGCTGACGTCGATCAACTGCACGATCTCGTTGGTCACTCGCGTGGCCAGCGCGTCGATGACGGCCGGATCCTCCGCGGCCTTGTCGACCGCCGCGACCACCCGATCGGCGCTGAGCACCGTGCGCTTCGCCCACACCGCAGCGGTGGCGGTGAGGAACAGGACGACGGCGAGCACGACGGCCACCACGGCAGCGATGCGGCGGCCCGTTCGCTTGCCCGACTTCGAGGGCGCGGCGGCGACGGCTGCCGGCTCGACGACTGCGGTGTCGACGGTCCCGGCGGCGTCAGCGGCGACGGTCACCGGCTCGGCGGGCTGCTCGGCGGAGCTGGACTCTTCACTCATGCAGGACACCGTACGCTGCGCCGCGTCATCCGACTGTCACCCGCAGAGGGTGATCCGGCCCTCCCGGAGGGCTGCGATACTGGTGCTCCTGCGCTCCGGCACCGATCGGACGCTCGACTCCTCGCCTCCAGGAAGGACCCGCCATGACCATCGGCCCCGTCGAATACGTCGTCATCCAGTTCCCCGGCAACCAGTTCAAGGGCGAGATCATCCCCGCCCTCGAAGAACTGGTCTCGTCGAAGAAGGTCCGCATCTGCGATGTCGCGATCATCTCCAAGGACGGCGACGGCAGCGTGGTGTGGGACGAGTACGACGCCGGTGAGGAGGGCGACGGCTTCGGCTTCGCGCACCTCGACGGCGAAGCCGGCCTGCTGAACGAGGAGGACATCCTCGTCGCCGCCGAAGTGATGGACAACAACTGCACCGCCGTGCTGCTGGTGTGGGAGGACCTGTGGGCCGCTCCCTTCGCCCAGGCCGTGCGCAACGCCGGCGGCGAGCTGATCGTCGGTGGCCGCATCCCGCACGAGCTCGTCGTGCTGGCGGCCGAGACCGCCTGACCGAACCGTCGACCCAGCCCTCGACATCCCCGTTCTCGAACACGAACAACACAACCGCAAGAAGGAGACACCGTCATGAGACGACGTGGAATCGGCCGAGTCGGCCGCCCGACCCTGATCGGCACGATGGCGCGCACCGCCGTCGTCGCCGGCACCGCCAGCGCCGTCGTCGGCAGCTCGCAGAAGAAGCAGGCCGCCTCGCAGGCGCAGGCCGCCGACGCCGCTGCGTACCAGGAACTGCAGCAGCAGGCCGCGATCGAGGCGCAGGTGCAGGCCCAGGTGGCCGCGCAGATGGCCGCCCAGCAGCAGGCCCCCGCGGCGCCGCCGCCTCCGCCCCCTGCAGCCCCGGCTGCGGCTCCGGCCGGTGACGACACCATCGCCAAGCTGCAGCAGCTGGCCGAGCTGAAGAACCAGGGCATCCTCACCGAGGAAGAGTTCGCGGCCCAGAAGGCCAAGCTCCTCGGGATGTAGTGTCCGGGGCGGTTCCGCCCCATGACACCGCTCGACCTGCACTCACGCGAGTTCCTCGAGGACCCGGCGCCCACGCTGGCGTGGCTGCGGGCGAACGACCCGGTGCATCGCAGCCAGTACGGCTACTGGCTGCTCACCCGGTACGACGACGTGACGGCCGCGCTGCGCGACCCGCGACTGTCGAGCGAATGGACGAAGAAGGGATCACTGCCCGGCGCCGCACCCCGGCACCGGGCAGTGCCGCGTCCGGACGACCGCTACGCGCAGGCGCAACAGGTGGTGCTGCACTCGTTCAACATGAAGGACCCGCCGCACCACACGCGCATCCGCGTGCTGGTGCAGCAGGCCTTCACCCGCGCCGCGGTGGACGAGCAGCGCGCACGGGTGCTGGAACTGGTGGATGCTGCGATCCACCATGGCCTCGTCCGCGGCGAACTGGACCTCGTCACCGAGCTGGCCTTCCCGCTCACCATCACGATCGCCTCGGAGATGATCGGCATCCCCGCCGGCCAGCAGCAGGAGTTCCGTGCGTCGTTCGAGGCCACCGAACGGCTGGGCGACCCGACCGCGACGGACGAGCAGCGCACTGCGGGGCAGTCGGCGCTCGTGTGGCAGCTCGACGTCATCCGCGAGGTCGTCGAGGCTCGCCGCCGCGAGCCACACGCCGACCTGGTGAGTGCGCTGGTGCAGGCCGAAGCGGCCGGCGAGACGCTCACCACCGACGAGATCCTCGCCGCGCTGCTGACGCTCTACACGGCTGCGGGCACCACCACCGAGAGAATGATCTCCAGCGGGCTGCTGCTGCTCCTGCGCCATCCGGACCAGTGGGCACTGCTGCAGGAACGTCCCGAGCTGATCGGCCAGGCGGTCACCGAGGTGCTGCGTCACCACCACCCCAACCAGCAGACCACCACACCCCGCCTGGCGCTGGAGGACGTGGCCATCCGTGGCACGGTCATTCCCGCCGGGCACACCGTGCGCGTGGCGCTGGGAGCCGCGAACCGCGATCCGAGCCGATGGGACGACCCGGATCGGTTCGACATCACGCGCCCCGAGGTGGTGTCGCTCGGCTTCGGGCAGGGGATCCACTACTGCATCGGCGCGCCGCTGGCCCGCATGCAGACGACGACCGCGTTCCAACGCCTGCTCGACCGCTGCCCGGGGATGACGCTCGCCGACGGCGACGTGCGCCACGACCCGCGACGGATGGATCGCTACGAGCGGGTGCTCGTACGGCTCGCCGGTTGACGCAAACCCGCCACGAATCCCCATCGCCTGATCTCGTTTCCATCAAGGCGAGCACGCCCACGGCCGATACCACTGCGTATGCACGCGTCCGAGAACACCTTCGCGGCCCCGCCGCGGACCCCGCGTGTGCAGCAGCCACCGCCGCCTCCGGACGCGACCCCGGTGCCCGAGGCGACTCCGTTCCCACCGTTTCCGCCCTTCCCGCCGCTCCCACCCAGCGACGGACCACCGACCACCGGGCAGCGCCTGCTGACTCCCGACCTGCCGCCGCACAGCGGCGCCCACGGCATCCCCGGCATCCCGCCCGACGGGCCCCGCCTGTCGCCTGCGCCCGCACCGGCGCGGCCGAACGTGATGACCCTGCCGCCTGCCGCGCCCCTGACGTACTCGTCGTCGACGCGTGCGCCCAGGGCGCTGAACCCTGCGGCGCTGTTCGAACCGCCGGCCGAATCGATCAACCGCATCCGCGCCCGGCAACGGCGCCGCCGCGCCAAGGGGCTGTTGCGGTTGTTCGTGCTCGTCGCCCTGGTGGCCGGCGCGGCGGTGGCTTACGTGCAGCTGCGCCCCCAGTCCGACGGGCCATCGGCGTGGGACCCGCGGGTGGTGCCGCTCGTCCAGTTCGTCGAACAGAACCGCGGACTGCAGTTCGACCACCCGGTCGCGGTCGAGTTCGTGCCGGCCGCGGAGTACGAGGCGCGGCTCCGATCCGATGCCGTCGACGTGAGCGATGACGAGCGCGCCAAGGCCGCCTACGAGGAGGAACTGAACGACGCGTTCGGCCTGACGGCCACCTACCGGCTGCTGGAGAACCGCGGCGCGATCGACGCGTTGTCGTCGCTGGGCTTCTACGCGTCGGAGACCGACAGCATCGTGGTGCGCGGCGACCAACTGACGCCTGGCGTGCGCGCCACCCTCGTGCACGAACTCACCCACGCGTTGCAGTCGCAGCACTTCGACCTCGACACCCGTCTGTCGGACTACACGGTGCGCAGCATCGCCGAAGCGGACGCGATGGAGGTGGAGGACGCGTACATGGCGGCCCTCGAACCGACGGACCGCTGGGACGCGTCCGTCGAGTCGCAGATGACACCGGCGGCCCAGGCGGCGATCGACGCCGTGCCGTGGACGCTGGTGGAGTTGGAACACGCGCCGTACCGCCTCGGACGGCTGGCGATGGACCGACGCACCACGGCCGGCAACGCGGGCATCGACGCCGCGCTGACCACCCCTCCGACCGAACGACAGATGATCGCCCCATGGGCACCCGATGGCGGGTCGACCGCCGGCATCGTCGCCGCCGCGCCCGCCGGCACGACCGTCGTGGAGGAGAACCGCCCGCTGTCGATGCTGGAGACGCTCGTGATGTTCGATGCCTGGCTGCCGTGGTCGATGGCACGGCCGGCGCTCGACACCTGGGTCGGCGGCGTGTTCACGACGTACCGCACGACTGCCGGCGCGCCACTGTGCGCCGCGGTGCGGATGCGATCCACCGTGCCCGGCGAAACGCTCGCAACCGTGGTCACGTGGTGGTCCGCGGCGATGGGCGCTCCGGCCACCCCGGCGGTCGAGGGCGGCGAGGTGGCCTTCACCGTGTGTGCCCGCGGCAAGGGGGCGCCGGAGCCGCCGAAGGCGGCGGTGCCCACCACGGTGGCCGTGGAGCTGGAGATCACGACGGTGCCGAAGGAGCTGATCCCCACCGGCCCTGCGCCCGCGGTCGCCGACCCGGCGAGGCCGAGCCTCGGTCAGTACCTCTGCGTCGCTCGCACCATGGTCGACGACCCGGCGCTCGGCCCGCTGATCACCCAGGCGTTCCCGACCGCCCAGCAGCAGGCGACGATCGACAAGGGCACCGCCACGGCGGTGCGTCACTGCATCGGCTGACGTGCCAATCTGCTGCGGTGGACCTCACCCAGCTGGGCGCCGCCGACCTGTCCGAACGGATTCACGCCCGCGAGGTGTCGTGCCGTGAAGTGATGACGGCATTTCTCGACCGCATCGACGACGTGAACCCGGCGGTGAACGCAATCGTCAACCGGCGCGACCGGGACGAGTTGCTGCGCGAGGCGGCGACGTGCGACGAGGAACTCGCCGCCGAGTTCTCCCGCGGCTGGTTGCACGGCATCCCACAGGCGATCAAGGACCTCAGCGAGGTGCGCGGCATGCCCACCACGTCCGGTTCGCCGCTGCTGAAGGGTTTCGTGCCCGACCACGACGCGTTGATGGTCGCACGGATGCGCCGGCACGGCGCGCTGATCGTCGGTCGCACGAACGTGCCCGAGTTCGGACTCGGCTCGCACACGTTCAACCCCGTGTTCGGCGCGACGCGCAACGCGTACGACCCGGCGCGCACCGCCGGTGGCAGCAGCGGGGGTGCGGCGGTGGCGCTCGCGACGCGGATGCTGCCGGTTGCCGACGGCAGCGATTACATGGGCTCGTTGCGCAACCCCGCCGGCTGGAACCACGTGTTCGGCTACCGGCCGAGCCAGGGTCGCGTGCCGTCCTTCCCCGCTCGAGACCAGTTCCTGGCGCAGCTGGCAACCGAGGGGCCGATGGGCCGCAGCGTGCTCGACGTCGCGATGCTGCTGGGCACCC
>JBMOGW010000096.1:0-12707 GCA_049318165.1 Ilumatobacteraceae bacterium | reverse complement strand
CGGCGCGTCGAGAAGGCCGTCGGCCTCTTCGTCGAGGGCAAGCAGCGCTAGTCATCGGCGAAGTGTCCGGGCAGTACGCTTCGCTCATGGACGTTCGGTTGCGGAAGGCGACGGTCGACGACGTCCCGCTGCTCGAGACATGGGACAGCGAGCCGGACGTCGCCGCCTCGGGTGGCGATGACGATGCATTCGACTGGGTGCACGAGGTACCTCGGCACGTGCCGTGGAGGGAACTGCTGATCGCCGAAGTCGACGGCAGACCGGTGGGTTTCATGCAGCTGATCGATGCCGCCGAGGAGGAGACGCACTACTGGGGCGAGGTCGAGTCGGGTCCGTGGGCGATCGACATCTGGATCGGCGCGGCGGCGGACCGCAGTCGTGGCATCGGTGCCGAGATGATGCGTCAGGCGCTCGAGCGTTGCTTCGCCCGGCCCGGCGTGGACCACGTGTTGATCGACCCGCTACGGCGCAACGAGCGGGCCATCCGGTTCTACGAGCGGCTCGGGTTCCACCACGTCGGCATCCGCTGGTTCGACACGGACGAGTGCGCCGTCATGCGCTTCGACCGCCCGGGTACGGTTGCCTGATGGCGACGAAGAAGCTCGCAGGCGTCGAGGCGGTGGAGGCACACCTGGCGGCCCTTCCCCAGCCGCAACAGGACACGCTCCGCGCCGTGCGCGCCCACCTCCGCACCGTGCTGCCCGATGCCGACGAAGGCATGAAGTACAACATGCCGTCGTTCATCGTCGACGGCGTGGCCGTTGCGTCGTACGAAGGTTTCACGAAGCACTGCTCGTACTTCCCGTGCAGTGGCGGCACCCTCGCCGTCACCGGGCCGTTGAAGGGCGGCACGCCGGCGGGCAAGGGCACCTTGCAGTTCCCGATCGACCAGCCGCTGCCGCTCGTCACGGTCCGCAAGCTGGTGAAAGCTCGCCTGGCCGAGATCGCCGCTCGCCGTTGACCGACGGGTGATCAGTCGCTGTTCCGCCAGGTGTTCGGGTCGAGCCCGAGCTCGTTGAAGCGCTTCACGATCCACACCGGCACCTCCATCGGCTCGCCGGCCAGGATGCTGCGCACCTGGTCGCCATCCTCGGCCCAGATGTGGCACGTGTTGAGGTTCATGGCCATCGCCTGACGGCGCGACTCGGCCGTCGAGAAGTCAGGACCGGCCTTGCCGTCGACCGCCCCCTCGCGGGCGGCCTTCACGCGGAACGACCACATCGACTGGATCGCCACCGGCGCCATCGCCTGCAGCAGCGCCGTCGTGTGCGTGCACCCGCGCGGGCCGCCGAACAGCTCGCGCACCTTGTGCGTGAAGCCGCGTGCGATCGACAGTCCGATGAGGTGCTGGTAGTGGTCCTCGATCTTCGGGCATGCGGCGTGCGGGTGCGTCTCGAGCGCGGCGTTGGCGTCGATGATCTCCAGCGACGGCACCGAGATCGTCAGGTCGACGATCATGTGGTGCACCGTCAGCGGGTCCGGGTCGGTCGGCACGTAGAGGCCGGGAGGCTTCTGGTCGCGGACTGCGCCGCGCAGCACGAGCGTGGACGCGTCCTTGCGGTACGCGCGCACCACGTACGCGCGTTCGTGGATCAGGTCGTCGTGCGGGTCGACGCCGTCGGGGTGGGGGACGATGTCGTCGAAGTACTCCTGCATACGCCCCGAGCGTACGCAGGTGGGCGTGGCTCAGCCGCGGTCGAGCGCCTCGAGCAACGTGTTCCAGGCGAGGGTGGCGCACTTGATGCGCACCGGGAACTTCACCACGCCCTGCAGTGCCTCGAGGTCGCCCAGCTTCACCTCGGGGTCGGGCTCGATCGTGTTGCCGTCCTCGTCGGGGATGCTCATCATCCCCTTGAAGCGGCGCACGAGCGCGCGCACCTCGTCGATCGGCTTGCCCTTCACGGCCTGGCTCATCATGCTGGCCGAGCTCTGCGAGATGCTGCAGCCCTGCCCGCCGACCTTCACGTCGGTGACGATGCCGTCGTCGACCTGCAGGTACACGTCGATCTCGTCACCGCACAGCGGATTGTGCCCGACGGCGTGCGACGCGGGCGGCGGCAGCTCGCCACGGTTCCGCGGGTTGCGGTGGTGGTCGAGGATGATCTCGCGGTACAGGTCTTCCAAGCCGGGCATGGGGAGGCTCCTCTCAGAACCCGAAGATATCCGTTGCGCTGTCGAGCGCATCGGCCAACACGTCGACGTCGTCGGTGTCGTTGTAGAGATAGAAGCTGGCCCTGGCAGTGGCGTTGACGCCGAGCAGGCGCATCAGCGGCTTGGCGCAGTGGTGACCGGCGCGCACGCACACGTTGCGCTGGTCGAGCACCTGGCTGAGGTCGTGGGGGTGGATGCCCCGGAACGCGAAGCTGAACGTGGCGCCGCGGGCCTCGACGTTGCACGGGCCGTGCAACTGGATGTCGTCGCCGAAGCGCTCGGTGAGCGTCGTCATCGCGTACTGGGCGATCTCGATCTCGTGGCGACGGATCGCGTCCATGCCGATGCCGGTGAGGAAGTCGATGGCCGCACCGAGACCGACGGCCTCCGTGATCGGCGGGGTGCCCGCCTCGAACTTCGCCGGCAGCTCGGCGGTGGTGAACCCGTCGAAGCGGACGTCGGCGATCATGTTGCCGCCACCGAGGAACGGCGGCATCGCGTCGAGCAGCTCGCTGCGGCCCCACAGCACGCCGATGCCCGACGGCCCGCACAGCTTGTGACTGCTGAACGCCAGGAAGTCGGCGCCCCACGCCTGCACGTCGGTGATGTTGTGCGGCACGTACTGGCAGCCGTCGACGATGGCGATCGCGCCGGCGTCGTGGGCGGCGCGGCACAGTTCGCGCACCGGGGTGATGGTGCCGAGCACGTTGCTCATCGCGGTGAACGAGAACACCTTGGCGCCGTCGAGCAGCTGCGGGAGGTCGGTGAGGTCGAGCTGGCCGTCCGCGGTGATCGGCACCCAGCGCAGCTCGATGCCCTTCTCCTGCACCAGCATGTGCCACGGCACGATGTTGGCGTGGTGCTCCATCTGCGTGAGCACCACCACGTCGCCTTGGCGAAGGTTGGCGCGTCCCCACGAGTGCACGACGAGGTTCAGCGACTCGGTGGCGTTCTTGGTGAACACGATCTCGTGGTCACGCGGGGCGTTGATGAACCGGCGCACCTTCGTGCGTGCGCCCTCGAACGCATCGGTGGCCTCGGCCGCCAACTGGTACGCGCTGCGGTTGATGGGCGCGTAGTGCTGCTCCATGAACGTGGACATCGCATCGATGACCACCTGGGGCTTCTGCGAGGTGTTGGCCGAGTCGAGGTAGACGATCGGCGCGCCGTTCAATTCGCGCTGCAACAGCGGGAACTGCCGCTTGACGGCGGCGACGTCGATCGCCGGCGAGGTCAACGGAATGCCTCGTACCCGTCGCGCTCGAGCTGGGCGGCCAGCTCCATGCCGCCGTTGGCGACGATGCGGCCGTTGACCATGATGTGCACGTGATCGGGCTGCAGCTCGTCGAGCAGGCGCTGGTAGTGAGTGATCAGCACGACGCCCATCTGCGGGCGGTCGCTGCGGATCTCGCGGATGCCCTTGGCGACGGTGCGCAGTGCGTCGATGTCGAGACCGGAGTCGGTCTCGTCGAGGATGGCGATGTCGGGCTCGAGGATCGCCATCTGCATCACCTCGTTGCGCTTCTTCTCGCCGCCGCTGAAGCCCTCGTTGAGGTAGCGATCGACGAACGAGCCGTCCATGCCGAGGCGCTTCATCCACTCCATGGTGGCGAGGCGCAGCTCGAGCACCGAGAGGTCGATGCCCTTGCGGGCCGACAGCGCCTGGCGCAGGAACTGGATGACCGAGACGCCGGGGATCTCCTGCGGGTACTGGAACGCGAGGAAGATGCCGGATTTGGCGCGCACATCGGTGGGCCAGTCGGTGATGTCGTCGCCCTGGAAGTAGACGCGGCCTTCGGTGACCTCGTATTCCGGGCTGGCGAGCAACGTGCTGGCGAGGGTGCTCTTGCCGGACCCGTTGGGGCCCATGATGGCGTGCACCTCACCCACGCCGACGGTCAGCGACAGACCACGGAGGATGTCGGCGGCGTCGCCCTCGTCCGTGACCGGCCGAGCGTGGAGGTTGTCGATGCGGAACAGCTCGCTCACGGGAGGGAGTCTATTTCCACTATGGCCGTAGTAGAAACCCGGATCACCAGGATGTTCCGGCCAGGTCGTCGAGCAGACCGACCACGTGGTCCGGGTTGGTTCTCGGGTTCACCAGGCACACGCGCAGGCACGGCTCGCCCTTCCACGAGGTGGGCACGACGAGCGCGACACCCTCCCGGGCGCGGGACCTGCTCCATGCCAGGTACTCGTCCTTCGTCCAGCCGTCGACGGTGAACAGCACCACCGACAACTCCGGCTCCAACAGCAGCCCGAACCCCGGCCGTGCCGTGATCTCGTCGGCGAAACGGCGCGCCGTGCGGATCGACACGTCGACCGCCTCGGTGTACGCGTCGGTGCCGTAGGTGGCGAGGCTGAACCACAGGGGTAGCCCGCGGGCCCGTCGCGACAGGTGGTAGGCGTAGTCCGACGGGTTCCAGTCGCCGCGGTTCACGGCGTCGAGGTACGCGCCGTGCTGGGCGTGGGCCGCCGCGGCCGGCATCGGGTCGCGGTACACGAGCGCCGCGCAGTCGTACGGCGCGAACAGCCACTTGTGCGGATCGACCCCGAAGCTGTCGGCGCGCTCGATGCCGTGGAACCGGTCGCGGGCGATGCCGCTGCACAGCGCGGCCAGGCCGTAGGCGCCGTCGACGTGCAGCCAGATGCCGCGCTCGGCGCACACCTCGGCGATGCCATCGAGGTCGTCGATGGCGCCGGCGTTCGTGGTGCCGCCCGTCGCGACCACCGCGAACACACCCTCACCACCGTGGGTGTCGAGCGCCTCGCGCAACGCCGCGCCGGTGAGGCGACCGTGCTCGTCGGTGGGCACGCCGAGCACCTCGACGTCCATCACTCGTGCGGCGGCGCGCACCGACGCGTGCACCTCGTCGGTGCACGCGATGGTCCAACGCGGCGGGCGACCGTGGCGTTCGGCGGCGACATGCCGGGCGGTGACGAGCGCCGACAGATTGGCCGACGAGCCGCCGCTGACGAACACGCCGCCTGCCTCCGCAGGGAAGCCGGCCAGGTCGGCCAGCCAGCGGATCGCCTGGTTCTCCGCGGCGATGGCCCCGGCACCGGCCTCCCAGTTGCCGCCGAAGATCGACGAGGCGCTGACGACGAGGTCGAACATCGTCGCCGCGATCGACGGGGCCGTCGGCACGTACGCGAGGTTCATCGCATCGTCCATCGGGCGGGTTGCCGGCATCAGCACGTCGCGGAAAATGCGCAACGCCTCGGCGCCGCCGACGCCGGCAGGGCAGACGGTGTGGCCGAGCTGCGCGGCCAGTTCGTCGGCCGGGTGGGCGCCCCACTGCGGATCCTTCGGCAGCTGCAACCGTTCGATGGCGTACCCGATGACGGAGTGAGCGAACAGATTCGTCTCCGCGTCCCATTCGTGCATGTTCGCGGGCATCACGCCGCCTCCGGTGTCTGCAGCGCGCGCCAGATCGCTGGGTACGAGGCGTACTCGAACGTGTCGTCCACGTAGCCGGCCTCGCGGAGCGCGTCGTGCAGCATCGGCAGGTTGCGGAACGGCACACCGCTGTCGACGTGGTGCGCGAGGTGACAGCCGATGCGGTACGGCACCAGCAGGAACCGGGCCACCGGGTGTTGGTGGACGGTGTGCGTGCTCTCGCGGCGGTCGGGTGAGCGGTGCATGCCGCCGTGCTCGGCGATCGAGCGCAGGCGGTTGATGACCCGCCACACCGTCAGGTACGGAGCGACCCAGAACAGCGGGTACAGCCACCAATGGCCCGCGGCGATCGCCGCTCCGAGCAGCACCGCCTGCACCGCCATGATCTTCCAGAACGTGCGCCGCACCCGTTGATCCTGCGACCGTGCGTTGCGGAGCAGGCCGCGCATCAGCTTGATGCCGGTGCGCCCGGTGGCGTCGCGCACCAGCTTGCGGCGGAAGCTGTCGGCCGGGATCGGGTACCCGATGTACAGCGGGATGTCGGGTTCGTCGGGACCGAACTCGTCGCGGTGGTGCGCCATGTGCACCCGGCGGTAGGCATCGGTCGACGTGAACGACGGGAAGCCGAGCAGCCAGCGACCGACGAGGTCGTTGGCGCGCTTGTCGGCGAACAGCAAGCGGTGCGCGGCCTCGTGCATCAGCGACGCGAACTGCGCGAAGGCACGTCCCATCAGCACGAACGTCACGGGCCAGACCCACGGTCCCCAGGCGACCGTGGCCCACACCACCAACCCGGTCTGCACGTACAGGCCGATCACCGAGCCAAGGTTTTTCCACGACGGGATCCGCCGCAACTGCTCGCGGAACGCCTTCGTCGGCCGACCATCGGCGCCGATCCGGTCGGTCGCGCGCACATCGGGTAGCGACTTCGGGACCATGCCGGACAACCCAGTGACCATCGCCCCGAACGCTACCGGTCGGGTTCAGGGGTGGGCGAGGAGGTCTTCCTTCCAGGCCCGGAACCGGCGGGCGATCACGCCGCTCGGGCCGGCCCCCTCGCCGTTGGTGGCGTCGTCGCCCTCGCCGCACTCGGGACGCAGGCGGAACTCGTACTGCACGGCCAGGTCGTCGGCATCACACGCCCAGTAGCGGGCGTCCCCGACGGCCGGCCCGGCACGCCACAGCAGCCAGCGGCCGATGCGCCGCTTGTACTCGGCCTCCGGTCGGTCGGGCAGGTCGTCACCCAGGTGGCGAAGTTCGTCGGGCGCCTCCACCCACGCGGAGGCGACGATGTTGCGGTCGCGGATCGGTGTCGGCGGCAGATCGACCGTGTGCACCGGCGTGTGGTCGGCGGGCCGCTGGTGGTACGGCAGCGCGTCACCCGGCATCGGTCACCATCCTCGGTCGACCCACTCCTGCAGGTGCGGGCGCTCGTTGCCGATCGTCGTGCTCACGCCGTGGCCGGGCATCACGATGGTGTGCGGAGGCAGGGTGAACAGTTTGTTGTCGATCGAGTCGATGATGGTGGCGAAGTCGCCGCCTTCGAACGACGTGTTACCCGGGCCGCCGGGGAACAGGGTGTCGCCGGTGAAGAGGAGCGGCGCCCCCTCCACCAGGAAGCTGATCGAGCCGGGGGTGTGGCCGGGGTTGTGGATCGCGTGCAGCCGGAGGCGACCGACCTCGATGACCTCGGCGTCGTCGATCAGCACGTCGTAACCGCAGTCCTTCAGCATCGGCGCGTCCTTGCTGTTGACCCCCACCTCGTAGCCCGCCTCGCGGATCTGCGGTACGGCCTGGATGTGGTCCCAGTGGCCGTGGGTCTCCAGCACGCGGCGCACGCCGAGGCCGGTGCACAGCTCGAGCAGCAGCTCGTGCTCGTTCGCCGCGTCGATGAGGACGGCCTCGCCCGTCGCGCGGCAGCGCAGGACGAACACGTTGTTGTCGTACGAGCCCACCACCACGCGATGGATCTCCAACCGGCTGTCGGCCCAGTGCAGCGTCGTCATGCCGCCAACCTAACGCCGGGCCCTGCCGCGCCGGGTACGTTCGCCGGGTGCGCATCGCGAGGGTCACGTGCTTCCGTCAGCTGCAGCCGTTCGCCGACGGCCCGTACGTGCTGTCGGGCGGCCGTGTCGACGTCGGCTTCGACAGCCTGGTGGTGCGGCTCGTCACCGACGGCGGCGTGGAGGGCTGGGGTGAGATGAGTCCGCTCGGCGCGATGTACGACCCGGCCTTCGCTGACGGGGCGTTCGCCGCGGCACCGCTCCTGGCCGATGCGTTGCTCGGCTCGCCGGTCGCCTCCGTGGCCCGGACGCTCGACGTCACGCTGAAGGGGCACCCGTATGCCAAGTCGGCCTTCGACATGGCGGCGTGGGACGCCCTCGGCCGGGCCGCAGGACTGCCGCTGCACGACCTGCTCGGAGGCGCCGACGGTGACGGCACGACGCTGTACCGGTCGATCGGGCGTGCCGACGCGGCGGCGATGGGGGCCAAGGCCGCTGAGTACCGCCGACGCGGCTATCGGCGACTGCAGGTGAAGGTGGGCGGCGACCCGATGGACGATGCGGCGAACCTGCGGGCCGTCGTCGCGGCGGTGCCCGATGCGGAGTTGTACTGCGACGCCAACGGTGGTTGGCAGATCGGTGACGCCCGCCGCTTCCTCGCCGCCACCGCGGACGTGGCGTACGTGTTCGAGCAGCCGTGCGCCACCGCTCGCGAATGCGCGCTGCTGCGCCCACACGCGGCACGGCCGATGGTGCTCGATGAATCGATCACCACGATCGCCGACGCGGCCCAGGCCGCGGCTGGCGGCATCGACGGCATCACCATCAAGATCGCCCGGGTGGGCGGGGTGACGGCGGCGCGGCAGATCCGCGACCTGGCCGTCGGACTCGGCATGGCGGTGACCGTGGAGGACACGGGTGGCGCCGACATCGACACGGCGGCGATGGCGCACCTGTCGATCTCCACCCCGGCTGCCCTTCGGGCGCACACCGTCGACTTCCACCACTGGGTGACGGTGTCGAACGGCAGCGGGATCCCGCCCACCGACGGTGGGCTGCTGCGCCCGCCGTCCGGTGCCGGCCTGGGCATCACGGTGAACGTGGCGGCGCTGGGTGCGCCGGTGCTGGACGAGGGGAGCTGACGTGCACACGACCGACCCGACGCTGTGGCCAGCGGTGGAACAGGCGCGAGCGATTCGCGAACGACGACTCGGCAGCGAGGAGTTGCTCGACCTGTTCCTCGACCGCATCGAGCGCGCCGATCCGGTGGTGCGAGCGGTGTGCACGCTCGACGTGCACGCGGCCCGGCTGCGTTGCCGGGCGGCCGACGACGCCGTGGCGGCGGGGGAGTGGTGGGGGCCGTTGCACGGCCTGCCGATCACGGTGAAGGACGCGATCGTCACCGCGGGCATCCGCTCCACCGGGGGCGCGGTCGAGCTGCGCGACCACGTGCCGGCGGTCGATGCGCCGGCGGTGGCCGCGTTGAAGGCTGCGGGCGCCGTGGTGTTCGGCAAGACCAACCTGCCGGAGTGGTCGGGCGATTGGCAGTCGTACAACGACATGTTCGGCACCACCACCAACCCGTGGGGCGCGCAGCGCACCGCGGGTGGTTCGTCGGGCGGCGCCGCGGCCGCGGTGGCGTGCGGCATGACGAGCTTCGAGCTGGGCACCGACATCGGCGGTTCGGTGCGCGTGCCGTCGTCGTTCTGCGGCGTGTTCGGGCACAAGCCGACCTTCGGCATCATCCCGACGCTCGGCTACCTCGACGAGCCGGGCGCGATGCATCCCGCCCGCTGGGCGGAGAGCGACGTGAACACCTTCGGCCCGATCGCGCGCAGCGCGGAGGACCTGCGTCTGTTGCTCGACGTCCTCGCCGGCCCCGGGCCCGATCGCGCGGCGGCCTGGCGGCTGCAGCTGCCCGACCGCGACATCCGGTCGCTGCGCGGTCTGCGCGTCGGCGCGTGGATCGACGAACCGGCGATGGAGGTGGATGCGGTGCTCGCCAGGGTCCTGCACCGTGCCGTCGATGCCGTGGAAGACGCCGGGGCACACGTGGACCGCACGATCCGCCCGGCCGTCGACGTCGCTGCCGAATGGCGGAACGGTGCGCGCCTGATCGGCGCCGCAGTCTCGGTGCACGGCGACGGACCGACACCGTCGCACCGCGACTGGCTGCGGATGCATCGCGACCGTGGCGGGCTGCGTGCTGCGTGGGCCGAGGTGTTCGAGCGGGTCGACGTGCTGCTGTGCCCGGTGACCCTGCTGCCGGCGTTCGACCATCTGCAGGACGGCATCTGGAGCGACCGCACGATCCAGGTCAACGGAGTGACACGCCCCTACTACGAGCTCGAGGCGTGGCCCGCGATCGTGGGGGCGGCGTACCTGCCGAGCACGGCCACCCCGGTCGGCGTCACCGACGACGGCTTCCCGGTGGGGGTCCAGGTCGTGGCGCCCCACCTGGGTGATCTACTGTCCATCCAGGTGTCCGCCCTCGTGGCGGAGGTCTGCGCCGAGATGGGCGGCTCGTACCGGGCGCCGACGCCGACGCGCGAATGAGTGTTACAGTTGCATTGCGATCGTGACAGGCGGGACTGTCGACGACCGATGTACTGAGCGGGCCGAACAAAGGAATCTTCACATGCGTCTTCCCCGCTCTCTGGGTGCCTTTGGCATGACGGCCGTGCTCGCCGTGTTCGGCGGCGGCTTCGTCCGTGCGTGCGCCACCACGACCACCACCACGACCAACGACGTCCTGAAGGTGGCGAGCACCTGCACGACGATGGTCAACAAGGAACGCAAGGCCCGGGGCATTGCGCCGGTGGCGATCGAGACGCGGGTGCAGACTGCGTCGCAGCGTCACTCGAACTACCAGGCCAAGTACGGGAAGATGACCCACAACGAGCCGGTCCCCAACTACCGCGCCGTCGAGCGCATGAAGAACGCGGGCTACAAGGCCGGCTGGTGGGGCGAGAACGTCGCCGCCGGCCAGACCAGCTGCGCCCAGGTGATGAGTGCATGGATGCACAGCGCCGGTCACAAGGCCAACATCCTCAACCCGCATTTCAAGCACATCGGCGTTGCCGCGCAGAAGACGTCGGGTGGTGTCTGGTTCTGGACGATGGACTTCGGCAGCCCGGGCTGATGCCCGCCCGCCGGGTCGTCTCCCGGCTGCTGCCCTAGGGTGCGTGCATGACGTCCTCCTCGGTGACCCCCGCCGACGAGCGGCCGTCGTGGCGGGGCTGGATGCACGTCGCCGCCTTCGTACTGGCCATTCCCGGCGGCATCCTGCTGATCGTCCTGGCGCGGTCGGCGTCGGCCACGGTGGCCGCGGCCATCTACACCGCCAGCTTGCTGCTCGGTTTCGGCACCTCGGCCGGCTACCACCGCCTGGCCCGCAACCCGCGGACGCAGGAGCTGATGCAGCGCCTCGACCACTCGATGATCTTCGTGCTGATCGCCGGCAGCTACACGCCCATCTGCCTGCTCGGACTGCCGCCGGCGTGGGGCATCCCGCTGCTGTGCATCGTGTGGGTCGGCGCGTTGGCCGGCGTGCTGGTGAAGCAGCTCGCGTTCGAGAAGCTGAAGGTGCTCGAGTACGCGCTGTACCCGATCCTCGGATGGATCGTCGTCGTGGCCACGCCGGTGCTGTTCGACAACCTGACGGCCACCGAGCTGTCACTGCTGTTCGCCGGTGGGTTGCTGTACACCGTGGGCATCCCGGTGCTCGTGCTCGAGAAGCCCGACCCGTGGCCGCGCACGTTCGGCTACCACGAGATCTGGCACACGTTCACCGTGGCCGCCGCCGGCTGTCACTTCGCCACCATCACGCTGCTGGTGGTGTGACCGGCCGCTCGCTGAAGGGTGAGCTGCCCGGTGGGCTCTCGGCCACCCACGCCGTCGTCAACGCCGAGCCGGCCGATGCGCTGTGCAGCGAGGCCGAGCGCCTGCAGGCGTGGGCGATCGTCGTCGGCAACAAGCGTGTCCAGAGCGCCACCCGCGTGCTCGGCAGCATCCCGCTCGACGTCGCGAAGCACGCCCCGTGCAACGTGCACATCGTGCACACCGTCGACTGACCCCCCCGACGTCGACCGCTGGCAGGCTTTCTTGCGCCCATCGCAAGAAACGCTGCCCGCGATGACGGCGCGGGCGTGGCAGGCTCGGCCGCATTCCGTGCGGTGCGGGTCAGTTGCTGACGACGTCGAAGCCGAGCGACAGCGCGACGGGAATCTGCGCGGGGTCGAACGTCACGAACGTCACCGGTCGCGGCAGGCGGTCCGCGGCGGCGAGTTGAATGGCGTCGGCGAGGCGCAGCGGTTGCTCGCGTAGCAGCTGCGCGGCCCGGTCCAGGCAGCGCTGGTCCACCGGCACCACGGCGTAACGGTCCCACTGCAGTCGCAGGGCGTCCTCCAGATCGGCCTGCACGACCGGCTCGTCGGTCAGCTTGGCGATGAGCGCGAGCGACTCGGTGAGCGCCATCGCGCTGACGCACGTCGTGCCGTCCAGTTCGGCGGCCGCCAGCGCGCGCAGGGGTGATTCGATGTGCAGGGCCATCACGGCGCTGGTGTCGAAGAACACCGTCATCCGCGCAGTTCCTTCAGCGCGCGGTCGAGCCGCACGCCGCTCCACACGGGGATGGCCTGCGCCGGGCGCGCTGCGTCGGTGCGTCGGGGCGCGATGACGGCACCGCTGGCGACGAGGTCGGCGAGCACGGTGTGCCCGTCCGACGGCTCGAGCGGGCCCAGCTGCGCCACTTCGCGCCCGCCGACGGTGACGACCACCCGCTGGCCGGCGCTCGCCCGTCGCAGGTGGGCGGCCAGGTCGGCCCGGAGCTCGCGTACGCCGATCATGTGTACACCAGCGTACACACTTCGAATGGCGCGCCGTGTGCCCGGCACCGCAGAATCGCCCCCATGAACTTTGCCTTCACCGAAGAACAGGAAGAACTGCGCAAGACCGTGCGTCAGTTCCTCGAGGCCAAGAGCTCCGAGGAAGCCGTGCGCGAGCAGATGGAGACCGAGGCCGGTTTCGACGCCGCTGTCTGGAGCCAGATGGGCGAGCAGATGGGCCTGCAGGGCCTCATCGTCCCCGAGGAGTTCGGCGGCAGCGGCTACAGCTACGTCGAGCTCGGCATCGTGCTCGAGGAGATGGGCCGC
>JBMOGW010000095.1:0-12712 GCA_049318165.1 Ilumatobacteraceae bacterium | reverse complement strand
AGGTCGAAGTCGGTGGCCTTGTAGTCGCGGTAGTTCTTGATCGGCTCCGCCGCCCAGGTGACGCAGCCCTTGGCGCCGAACTGCACGGTGTGTGCCGGCAGCCCACTGCGGTCGATCGTGTCCTGGCACGCGCTCACGAGTCGGGCGTTCAGTTCGTTCACGCGCTGGTGTGCCTCTTGGGTGCACACGTCGACCAACACGGCGCGCGCGGCGGCCATGCACAGCGGGTTGCCGTTGTAGGTGCCGAGGTGCAGCACCTTGCCTGCGGTGATCTGGTCCATGCACTCCTGGGTACCGCCAAAGGCACCGAGTGGCAGGCCCCCGCCGATGCTCTTGGCGAGGCAGACCAGGTCGGGCTGGACGCCGACGGCGCCGGTACCGCCACCCCAGCCGGCGGTGATACCGGTCTTCACCTCGTCGAAGATCAACATCGTGCCGTACTTCTTGGTGATCTCGCGCACCTGCTGCAGATAGCCCGGCTGGGGCAGGCAGATGCCGATGTTCTCCATCACCGGCTCGACGATGAACGCGGCGACGTCGCCGGAGGCGAGCACCCGCTCGAGCGCCGCGGCGTCGTTGTACGGGATGATCTTCGTCTCGGCCATCACACCCGGCGTGAGACCCGCGGTGGCAGCCACCGGCGTCGGGTCGTCGGCAGGGCCGGCGAGGTCGAGCGGCGGCTTCATCGAGATCATCACCTCGTCGTGGTGACCGTGGTAGCCACCCTCCACCTTGACGATCTTGTGGCGACCGGTGACACCACGGGCGACGCGGATGGCGTCCATCGTGGCCTCCGTGCCGGAGTTCGTGAACCGCCACATCGGCAGGTCGTAGCGTGCGCCGAGCAGCTCGGCGACCTCCGCGTTCATCTCACACGGGGTGACGAACAGGGTGCCGTTGTCGAGCTGGCGCTCGACGGCCTCGCGCACCGCCGGATGGCAGTGGCCGGTGAACAGCGCGCCGTAGCCCATGTCGTAATCGACGTAGCGGTTGCCGTCGACGTCCTCCATCCACGCCGCCTGAGCGCGGCGCACGACGATCGGGTGCGGGTCGTACGCCTGGAAGCTGGACGGCACACCGAGCGGCAGCACCTTGCGCGCCCGCTCGGTGCTGACCTGGGAGCCCTTCGTCCGCTCCATGTAGGTCCGCAGCTCTCGCTGTGTGATGGTCCTTGCTCGTTCGGCAAGTTCACGCGTGGGAATGCTTTCCGTCGCGCTCATGTCGATCTCCTCCGGATTTCGTTCTCACAAGACTAGCTCACAACGGAATCCGTTGTGAACGGCAGCCTCGACGACGAGTGTGGAAATGACGATCGCGTGTGGCACACTGTGCGCCCTACATGGTGGCCGTAGCTCAGTTGGTAGAGCATCAGTTTGTGGTACTGAGGGTCGCGGGTTCGAAACCCGTCGGTCACCCCAAGGCAGCAGGTAGGGAGCACGATCAGTTCTCCCTACACTGCTCGCCGCTGCGCCTCTAGCTCAACGGCAGAGCAACGGACTCTTAATCCGCAGGTTCTGGGTTCGAAACCCAGGGGGCGCACGACCGCGTGCGGTGTAGTACAGGGAGGGCCACGGCCCTCCCTGTGCCGCTTTTCGGCCCTCGTGCACCGGTCGTTCACCCGGCGTCCATCCCCCGAGACCTGCACCACCGTCAACGAACCGTCAACGAATCGGCAGGACCGGAGAAACCGCTCAACTCCTGCTGAATCGGTTCCGATAGCCGAAGTATGACGGCTCCGCGCCAGCACGATCACCGGTCGCCCGACGACATCGCGTCCCGCGATGACGTCGCCACTGGTGATTCAGTGCACACACCCGCCGGTGACGAGGGCTTTTCGTTCCTCGAGGTGCTGCTGGCGATCATCCTCATCGGCATCGTGGTGGTCCCCGTGCTCCAAGCCGTCACGATGTCGATCCGCGCGTCGCACATCAGCCGGTCGGCGGGTCAGGTGGAGACCGCCCTCGTCAATGCAGCGGACCGCCTCAACCGTGCGCCCGTGGTGTGCGACTACTCCGTCTACGCCCAGGCCGCGGTGCAGACGCAGGGCTGGGCGCCCGAGCAGGTGGCGTTGGTGCAGCAGTACTACGTGCCCGCCGCGGACGTCACCGCCAACGGCACGTGGCAGGACGGATCGGTCAACAGTCCGGCGTGCCAGATCTCGACCCCGACCGACGGGCTGGTGCAACGCATCCGCCTGACGATCACGAGCCCGGACGGCAGCATCAGCCGCACAGTGGAAGTGGTGAAGAGCGATGTCTAGTCGGCAACCTCGGTACGTCCAGCGGGTCCTGCGTCGCCTCGGCGTGCCCGACCGCGGCCGCGACCACACCCGCGATCGGGACGAGGGCATGACCCTCGTCGAACTCCTCGTCTCCGTGATGGTGACGGGCACGATCGTCGCCGTGCTCTCGAGCGCGATCGTGGTGTTCTACCGCCAGCGGCCGGCCACCGAGGGGCGTCTCAACGTCGCTCGCGCCGAGCAGTCGGTGGGCCTGTGGGTACCGGCCGACCTCGCCTCGGCGACCACCGTCGACACCGACCCGGCGGCCAGTCCGTGCGGCACCGCATGCCCGCCCAACGTGGTGCTCGACGGCTCGAACGCGATGATGCTCACCTGGCAGACGACCGGCGCGAACGGCGCGGTCTCCACCACCAAGGTCTCGTACCACTTCGCGCCCGCCGGTGACGGCCTGTACGAACTGCGACGCGTCGAGTGCAACTCCTCCGGCGGGGCGTGGACGTGCCAGGTGGGGGTGGTGTTGCACGACCTGCCCGGGCCGCCCGGAGGCGCGACGTTCGTGGCGAAGCAGACCTCCCCGACCTGGGTGATCCTGGTGAGCGAGCCGCTCGCGGCGAACGCGACCAGCGAGAGCCAGCTGGCATCTGGTTCGCAGATCAAGAACGCGAAGCGCGTCGTGGTGACGATCAACGGCGGCGGCACCGACCCGGGCGCCGGCGGCGGCATCAACCAGATCAGCATCACGGCCGGCGGCACGACCCGCACCCAGATCGACGCCAACAGCGTGCAGGGCGCGCCGACGTTCGCCGACGCCCGCAGCCGCTGCGGCGGACCGATCGCACTGGTCGTGGACGAGTCGAACTCGATCGGCTCGTCGATCACCCAGGTGCGCGACGGCGTGCGCCGCTTCATCGAGGCCCTCGCCGGCACACCGGTGACGCTGCAGTTGGTGCGCTTCCACACCTACTCCAGCATCCTCGGCGACAACGCCGCCTGGCAGCGCTACTACGACATGACGAAGGACGCCGACGTCACCGCCCTCCTCGGCGCCGTCAACAACCTGCAGGGCTCGTGGTCCAACAGCCCCAACGGCGGCACCAACTGGGAGGAGGCGCTGTACCGCACCTTCTACAACGCCGACGGCACCACGGCCGCGACGATCCCCGACACCATGCTGTTCTTCACCGACGGCGTGCCCACGTTCGACCGCCTCGTCTACCGGTCGAGCCCCGGCATCATCCCCTCGCAGCCGCCCGTTCCGACGGCGCCGTGGGCGACGTCGAACGGCAGCGTGTACAGCCAGGTGGCGTTCGACCGTGCGAACTACCTCGCCACGCAGTTCCGCTCGAGCGTGCGCTTCATCGGCGTCGGCGTGGGCAACGGCATCACGTCGTCGTCCACCTGGATCAGCGACCCCGGCGCCGGTTACCGCACCGTGTGGGAGCGCGGCTCGTGGACGTATCAGGCAAGCAACGGCTACACGTACCAGGCCCGCTACCAGACACGGCCGAGCAGCAGCAGCAACACCTGGAGTTGGGTGACCAAGTCGACGTACGACCGCGCCAGCGGCAGCCGTCGCCGCGACCAGGGCTGGACCGACGTGTCCCAGGCCATCTACAACTCGCTGGAGAGCCCGCCCAACGACGTGTCGACCGACGGCTTGCAGCGCATCGCAGCGTGGACGCCGATCAGCACCACCGAGTACAACGCGAAGAACACCACCGCCAACGAGTCCGATGGCTATCGAGCCAACCCCAGCGGCAAGACCTACGCCGCCCCCTACCTCGATTGGGAGACCTGGACCGGCACGCGCAGCGGCGCCACCGATCAGTATCGGTCGACGAAGCTGTACAACAGCCCGCCGTACGAGGGGTACGACCCTGCCGTCACCGCGCAGACCGCGAACTCGATCATCCTCGCTCGGCTGATCGCCGGCAACGACAACGGCGTGCCGGCGATCTGGAACGGCACCACGTACACCAACCCCGAGCAGGCCGACATGTACGTGTTGCCGCAGTGGACGCAGTTCGGCAAGGCGCTCGAAGCGGTGGCGCTCGGCGAGTGCGGCGGCACGTTGACGCTGCAGACCAAGCTCAACGGCACGACCGCTGCACCGGACCCGTTCACCTACCAGAACAGTGGCGTGAAGGACTCGGCCGGCAATCCGGTCACCATCGAGCCTTCGGTGGTGCGCACCAACCAGCAGTTCGTCACCGGCACGTTCGACTTCAGCATCCCGAACGGCCAGTACGTGACCGTCGAGATCCGCCCCGAGAACCTGTCGGACCTCGGCGCCTACCGACCGCTGGGGTGGACGTGCAAAGCCGCACTCACCAACCGGCCGGTGACTGCCGTGCCCATCGACGGCACCCAGTGGAGCGGCATCCAGGTGAAGGTGGCCGCCAACGAGGCCGTCTCCTGCACCCTGTCCGTGGCGAGGAACTGACATGGACAAGCAGGTGATCCAGGTGTCCGAACACGACGAGTCGGCCGCGCCCGACGAGCCGGCCGAGCACGCGGACGCGGCGCGCCGCAAGGACGAGGGCTCCGTCCTGGTCCTCACGATGGTCTTCATGATCGTCGGGGCGCTGATCGTCGTGCCGTTGATGGACTACGCGATGTCGGTGATGCGTGCCAACAGCGTGCTCTCCGACAAGACACAGAAGATCGAAGCGGCCAAGGCCGGGTTGCGGCTCGCGCTCTCGGATCCCGTGTCGCTGTACGAGCGCTGCGGCGAGGGCGGACCCACCGTTGCGGTCCCCCTCGCTTCGCCGACGCTCTCCGGGCGCACGATCAGCTCGAGCTGCTACTACGTGAACTTCGCCACGGCGCAGGCCGCCGACGAGCAGCGCCTCGGCCTGGTCACCACGCTGCTGGGAGCGCAACCGCCGCAGGCGCTGAAGGGCACGTCGTACGTGCAGAGTTCGATGGCGACCAACGCCTGGGTGGCCGACACCACCACCGCGTCCACCACGGGAAAGATCTGGCTGCCGTACCTGCCGGTGCACGCGCTCACCCGCCGGGCCGCCACCGGCTACCAGATGCCGGCCGGGTTTCCCGCGTGCCGCGTGTTCTTCCCGGGCACCTACACCGACCCGATCACGATCACCGGGCCCACGTACTTCACCTCCGGCATCTACTACTTCGAGAACACGGTCACGGTGAACGGCGGTGCCAGCGTGGTGGCCGGGATGGGGGTGAACCCCGGGTGCTCCGACGACCAGGAGGCGGCCTTCTACGCGGTCAACGCGCCGGAGACCCACAACATCAACGGCCTCGGCGCCACCTTCGTGTTCGGCGCCGCCGGTCGGTTGGTGGTGTCGAACGCCAACGACAGCGCCGTCAGCCTGCTGTTCAACCAGCGCTACGTGGCCCCCAACGACGCCGGTGCCGCGCCCTCGGAGGGCATCTCGATCATGACCGTCAACGGCGACGCCGCGAGCGCCGGACCGCTCGACGTCGCCGACCTGAACTACGTGCCGCTCTCGCTCGTGGGCGCGACCGGTGCGTTGAGCGCCCTCGCGCAGGAGTACCACGCCTCGACCTTCACCGCCGCCACCGTGCCACCGCCGGCACCGGCCGCCGGCTCGGCGACGTGGACGCCGGTCGTGCAGATCGACGCGTCACGAAACGTCGACCTGACCGTGGACGTGCCCGGCTACGTGTCGATCCCGCAGGGCATCCTGACCGTGCAGAACCCGCTCGGCAAGAACGTGCGGATGGCGGGCGGCGTGCTGGTCGCCTCGTTCCAGATCGTCGACGGCCGCGCCGGCAACCCGGAACGTGCGCAGAGCGTCGACATCGGGTTCCTGAACTCCGTGGTGCAGCGCACCTTCCGCATCGTCTCGGTCGTCGACAACGTCACCTCGACCGCAGTGGTGCAGGTGAACCAGAACGGCGCCTACGCCGTGAACTCCTGGGAAGTGCAGTAGCCGCACATCGCAGGACACCCTGCTCAGGGCACCAGCACCGTCTTGCCCACCACGCGACGCTCGAGTTGGTCCGTGAGGGCCTCGGCGACGTCCGCCAGCGGGTACGTACCCGGCTCGACCGGGTGCAGCTCGCCACGGGCCACCTCTGCCACGACGTCCGCCAGCATCTGCATGTTCTCGAGTGCGTGGGTGACCGTCCAGCCACCCCAATCGACACCGGTGACGCGGCGGTTGCGCAGCAACACCTGGTTGGCCGGCAGCTTCGGGATCTCGCCCGATGCGAAGCCGATGACCAGCAGCTGGCCGTCATCGCGCAACGAGCGCAAACCGGCTTCGGCCAGCGCGCCGCCGACGGGGTCGTAGACGTGATGCACTCCCCCGCCGCTCAGTTCCTTCGCTCGCGTCTTGACGTCCTCGGTGGACGTGTCGATCACGGCCTCCGCACCGGCCGCGAGTGCCTGCTCGCGCTTGGACTCGCTGGACGCCGCGGCGATGACGTGCAGCCCCATCGACCGGCCGACGTCGACCGCCGCCAGCCCCACGCCACCACCCGCACCGAGCACCAGCAACCACTCGCCGGGCTGGGCCTTGGCGCGGAGCCGCAGCGCGAACCATGCGGTGCAATAGCTCTGCACGAACGTGGCGGCCTGCCCGTCGGTGAGTGCGTCGGGGGTCTTGATCGCCCGGAACGCCTGGATCACGGCCTCGCTGGCGTAGCCGCCACTGAGTCCGGTGGTGGCGAACACCCGGTCGCCCACGGCATGACTGGTGACACCCGGGCCGACCTCGGTGACGACGCCAGCGATCTCACCACCGGGCACGAACGGCAGCGTCGGCTTCAACTGATACAGGCCCTGCACGATGAGGCCGTCGACGAAGTTCACCCCGGCCGCGCGCACGGCAATGCGCACCATGCCGTCGCCGACCGGCGGTGCGGGCACCTCCTCCACGACCAGTTGGTCGACGGGGGCGAACGACGAGCAGGAAACGATCCGCATGTCGGCCGACGGTAGTGCGAAGCTGTCGGGCGATGCGGCTCGAAGCGTTCACCCTCACCGGCCGGCACGTGCGGCTGGAACCCTTGCTCGCGGCCCACGCCGCCGAACTCACCGCGGCGGCCGACCGCGACCGCGCCACCTACGGCTGGACCGCCGTCCCCGAGGACGAGCCGGCCATGACCCGCTACATCGAGGCGCTCCTGCAGGACGCCGAGCGGGACACGGTGGTGCCGTTCGCTCAGCGCCGTCTGTCCGACGGTGCGCTCGTGGGGTGCACTCGGCTGATGTCGCTGGTGTGGCTTCCCGGCCGCTCGCTGCCGGCCGAGGCCGAGATCGGCGGCACCTGGTTGGCCGCCGATGCACAACGGTCGGCGATCAACAGCGAAGCGAAGCTCGTGCTGCTCACCCACGCCTTCGAGGTGTGGGATGTGCAGCGCGTCGCGGTGTGCACCGACGAGCGCAACGAACGCAGCCGCACCGCGATCGAGCGGCTCGGCGCATCGTTCGAGGGCGTCCTCCGCAATCACCGTGTCAACGCCGGCCACCACACCTCACCAGGCCCGCGCAACACCGCGGTGTACTCGATCCTGCCCGACGAATGGCCCGCCATCCGTCGCCGTCTGCAGGAGCGCCTCGGTGTCTGAGCGCCCGGTGATGCTCGTCACCGGCGCGTCCCGCGGTATCGGCGCGGCGATCGCACGGGCCGCCGCACCCGTGTACGACGTGGTGGTGAACTACGCGACGTCGGGCGGCCTCGCCGACGCGCTCGTGGCAGAGCTGTGCGACCGCGGCAGCGCAGCCCGAGTGGCGCAGGCCGACATGGGCGACGAAGCCGCGGTGGTCGAGATGTTCCGCGACATCGACGCGTGGTACGGCCGGATCGACGTGGTCGTGAACAACGCCGGCATCGCGGGCGGCTACGGCACCATCGACACCGTGGATGCGGCGATGCTCACCCGACTGTGGGCCGTCAACGTCACCGGCCCGTTCATCGCCTGCCGCGAGGCTGCTGCACGGATGCGCACCGACAGGGGCGGCCGAGGCGGCAGCATCGTCAACATCTCCTCGAAGGCTGCGCTGCTCGGCGGTTCGGGCGAGTGGGTGCACTACGCCGCGTCGAAGGGTGCCGTCGAGACGTTGACGGTCGGCCTGGCGAAGGAACTCGCCCCGTTCGGGGTGCGTGTCAACAGCGTGCGTCCCGGACTGATCGTGAGCGACTTCCACGACCACGCCCCCCCAGGACGCGTCGAGCGGATGGCCCCGACAGTGCCCATGCAGCGCAGCGGCACCCCCGAGGAAGTGGCGGCCGCCGTGCTGTTCCTGGCCGGCCCCGAAGCCTCCTACGTGACCGCGTCGTTCATCGACGTCACCGGCGGCCGCTGACCGCCTCCGCCACGCAACAGCGCCCGCCTGACGGCGAGCGCGACGATCGACGTCAGCACGGCCATCACCACCATCACGGGCGGCAGCGACGCGGGACCGATCGAATCGAACAGCTGACCGAGCAGCCACGGCATCAGCAGCCCGCCGACGCCCGACGCCGCCACCATCGTCGCGGTGTTGCGGCCGCTGAGCGCGAGGTGGGACTCGGCGAACGCCATCATCGACGCGTACTGCGGCGCGATCGACAGTGCGAGCACGAACGTCACCACCCACAGCATCAGGCCGCCGTCCGGGAACACTGCGAACAACACCGACGCGGCCACCGACACGGCCATGCTGGAGGCGACGATCCAGCCGGGGCTGACACGTCGGGCGATGCCGATGGCCGCCACGCGACCGAGGGTGAACCCGAGCCAGAAGATGGTGACGACACCGGTGGCGGTGACGGCGTCGCCGTACCCGATCTGCTCGACGTAGGTGTGGATCCAGCCGACGAACCCGGTCTCGAACCCGACGTAGGCGAAGAAGAACAGCGAGATCAGCACCACCTGCATCGAACGCGCGCCACCCGCACGACTCCGCTCGACGACGTCCATGCGCGTGCGCCGTGGCGAAGGGTTGCGCAGCAGGATCGTCGCGCCGACCAGTGCCAGCACGGACGCAGGGATCGCAACACCCCAGAGCGAGTCGAACCAGTGGATCGACCGGTTCACCACCACGGGCGCGGCAAGCGCCCCGATCGCGAAGCACAGGTGCAACGCGTTCAACAGCGCGCCGGCGCCCTGCGGACGGCTCCACATCACCAGTGTGTTGCCACTCACGTCACCGAGCCCCGACGCGAGACCGGAGACGACGAACGCGAGCACCAGCAGTGGCAGATCAGGCGCCGCGGCGATGAGCAGGATCGACCCAACGCTGACGAGCATCGCACCAGCCCACCAGCGATGACCCTGGCCGTGGTCCAACAGCCGGCCGGCGAACGTCGAGCCGACGATGTAGCCGAGCGAACCACCCACGAACACCCACGCGATCCCGGCGTCGTCGGTGCCCATCCGGTCGCGCAGGTGCGACAGGCCCGGCCCGGCCACCGACAGCACGAGCCCGATGAGGACGAAGCCCAACAGATAGGCCGGCACGGCGGCACGACGCTCTGCAACGCGCGCTGCTCCGGGGTCCATTCCGTCCGAATCTACGTGACGCTGTAGCGTCACGGCTGATGCAGGTGCTCGTGGTCCTCGCCCATCCGACACCAGGCAGCCTCAACCACGTCATCGCGGACCGCGCATGCTCGGCGCTGCGACTCGCCGGCCACGACGTGCACCTGCTCGATCTGTACGCAGAGGGCTTCCGCGCGGCGATGTCCCCCGAGGAATCCGCCGCCTACCAGGGCGACGAACCGCTCCGCGACCCGATGACCCACGCGCACGCCGAGTGGGTGCGGCGCAGCAACGCGATCGTCTTCGTCTACCCCACATGGTGGAGCGGGCAGCCGGCGATTCTCAAGGGATGGCTCGAGCGAGTGCTCGTACCCGGCGTCGGCTTCGTGTTCAACGCCGAGGGGAAGGTGCGCCCGGGCATGACGCACGTGCGTTCCATGGTGGGCATCAGCACCTACGGCTCGCCATGGCGGTACGTGAGGGTGATCAACGACAATGGGCGGCGAACCCTGATGCGTACCATCCGGCTGAACACGGGCCGTCGCACGCGCACGAAATGGCTCGCGTTGTACGCCGTCGACACGGCAGCAGCCGAAGAGCGCGAGGCGTTCCTCGCCCGCGTCGAGCGCACGATGAGGGCGCTCGGGTGAGCCGGCGATGAAAGTCCACGTCGTCCACTGCCACCCGCGCCCGGACTCGTTGTCGAGCGCCGCGTTGGCACGGGTGCTTGCCGGTCTGCACGCCGCGGGTCACGAGGTGCGCGTGCTCGACCTGTACGCCGACGGCTTCGTCCCCGAACTCTCCTCGTGGGAGCGAGTGCACCATCTCGACGACCCGGCCACGAAGCCCGACATCGCCCGCTACGCCGCCGACCTGCAGTGGTGCGAGGCGTTGGTCCTGGTGTACCCGACCTGGTTCTCCGGGCAACCGGGAATGCTCAAGGGATGGATCGACCGGGTGTGGGTGCGCGGCGTCGCCTACGACCTGCCCGAGGGTGCGAACACGATCCGCCCGCTGCTGCGCGGCCTCCGCCGCATCGTGGTGGTCACCACCCACGGCTCGCCGAAGTGGGTCAACGTACTGCAGGGTGAGGGTGGCAAGCGCGTCGCCTTCCGGGCGCTGCGTGTGTTGTGCAGTCGCCGCACCCGCACCACGTGGCTGGCCCTCTACGGACTCGACCACGCGGACCTCCAACAGCGCACCGCATTCCTCCACCGCGTCGAGCGGGCGATGACCCGACTTCGCTGACCGTTCGTGTGGACCGGTCAGACGGGCCGGTCGAACGTGGTGACGACCTCCACGTGCGGCGTGTTGGGGAACAGGTCGAGCACCGTCGACCCGGCGTGCCGATAGCCGCTTCCCGTCAACAGCGCCGCGTCGCGCGCCATCGCCACCGGGTCGCAACTCACCAACACCACCCGTTCCGCACCGGTCGCGACCACGACCTCCGCACCGCGCGCGCCCAGCCCGGCGCGCGCGGGGTCGGCGACCACCAGCCGCATGGGCCGCACGTCCCAGTCCTCGAACGACGTGCACTCGACCGTCGCATTCGGCAGGTTCGCTCGCGCATCGGCGCACGCCGACGCCGACGACTCCACGACCCACGGCTGCGCCATCGGCAGCGCAGCGGCGAAGAGGCCCACCCCGCCGTACGCGTCGAGCACCGGACCGCCGTCCTGCAGCAGCGGACCGCACGCCGCACGGACCGTCGACACCAGCAGTTCCGCGGCGGCCGGCCCGCTCTGGAAGAAGGATGCTGCACTCACCCGCAGAGACGCGCCGGCGACCACTTCCCGCAACATCGCAGCGGGACCGACGGCCGCGTGGCCGGGCAGCCCCGTCACCCTGGCGTCCCGCCGACCCCCGATGAGGAGTGCGGTCACTTCCCCGGTGGTGACGCTCACGCGCAGACTCACCTCGTCGGCGCCGTGCACCAGAACGGACGGCAGCAGCGCCGACAGTGAGGGGTGCGCAACGGGACACTCGTCGAGCACGACCACCCGATGACTGCCCGCCGCCCGGAGGCCGAGACGGCCGTTCGGCGCGACGGCGAAGCGCATCGTCGTGCGATACCCCCAGGGCGGCACGGCCCCGCCGATGGCCACCTCCGCGTCGGGCAGCTTCGCAGTGCGCCGCAGCGCATCGACCACGATGTCGCGCTTCAGCGCCAACTGGCCGTCGGCGTCGACGTGCTGCCACTGACACCCGCCGCATCCCGCCGCCACGGCCGGGCACGGGGGCACCGCCCGGTGGTTCGACGCGTCGAGCACGTCGGTGACGACACCCTTCGCGAAATCCTTCTTGGTCGTGTGCACGTGCACGACGACGCGCTCGCCGGGCAGCCCGCCCTCGACGAACAGCACGCGCCCGTCGGCCGCGTGCGCGATGCCGTCACCACCGGCGGCCATCTTCTCGACCACGACGGTCTCGCGCCCGTCGCGCCGCGGGTGGTTCGTCACGGGCATCACCCCGGAGGGTACCCTCGGCCCGTGCCCAGGATCGAGATCGCCCCCAGCGTGCTGCCCGCGGACTTCGCCCGACTCGGCGAGGAGGTCGCGGCGCTCGAGGCCGCGGGGGTGGATCGCATCCAGTGGGACGTGATGGACGGCCAGTTCGTGCCGAACCTGACGTTCGGCCCGGACGTGATCGCCGCCGCCCGCCGCCACACCACCCTGCCGTTCGAGGCCCACCTGATGGTGTACACACCCGACGTGATGGCAGCGGAGTACGTGAAGGCCGGCTGCGAGCGGTTGATCGTCCACGCCGAGGCGTGCACCCACCTGCACCGCACGCTCGGCAACATCGCGTCGCTCGGCGCGAAGCCGTCCGTGGCGCTCAACCCGGCCACGCCGGTGTCCGCGGTGGCCCACGTGCTCGACCTGGTCGACATGGTGCTGATCATGACCGTCAACCCCGGTTTCGGCGGCCAGCAGTACATCGCAACGATGGAGCCGAAGATCCGCGAACTGCGCACGCTGATCGCCGAGGCCGGCCTCACCGACC
>JBMOGW010000094.1:0-12786 GCA_049318165.1 Ilumatobacteraceae bacterium | reverse complement strand
CGGCTCAGACCGCCCAGGCGACGATGCCCATCTCGACCGGTGAGATGAGATCGGGGTGGGACGGCATGGCGCGCACGGTGATGCCGTACGGGCCGGCCTCGCCGACCGAGTAGTCGGCCTCCCACACGCCGGGCGACGTGTTGGCGAGCGTGACGATCAGCGGCTGGCCGATGAACTCACCCTGCGAGTCGATCGCCCCGTGCAGTGCCTGCACGGTGACCGACGACGGCTCGATGCCGTCGATGTCGACGTGGGCGAGCACGTGTCGCTGGTCGCCCTCGTGCGCCGGGGTGGTGTCGGACTGCACGTCGACCACCTTCACCGACGGCCATGCCCCGCGCACCCGCTGCTTCCAGTCGGCCAGCGTGGCCGCGGCCGCCGCCTGATCGGCGAGAGCGTGACGCGAGCTGGCTGCGGCGGGTTCGTAGAGGGTGGCGGTGTAGTCGCGCACCATGCGGGCCGCGGTGACGAACGGGCCCAGTGTCCGCCAGTTGTGCTTCATCTTGTCGATCCAGCCCACCGGCACACCGTCCGGGGTGCGGTCGTAGAACAACGGCACGATCTCGCGTTCGAGCAGGCCGAACATGCTCGTCGCCTCACGTGCGTCGCGGCGGCCGAGGTCCGGGTCGTCGTCGGCGGAAGTGATCGCCCAGCCGTTCTCGCCGTCGAAGCATTCGTCCCACCAGCCGTCCAGGATGCTGCAGTTCAACGCACCGTTCAGCGCCGCCTTCATGCCGCTGGTGCCGCAGGCCTCCAGCGGGCGACGCGGGTTGTTCAGCCACACGTCGCAGCCGTGGTACATCATCCGTGCGATCGCCATGTCGTAGTCCGGCACGAACACGAAGCGGTGGTTCACGTCGAGCTGGCGGGCGAAGATCTCGATGTCGCGGATCATGTCCTTGCCCGGTTGGTCGTGCGGGTGCGCCTTACCGGCGAACACGAACTGCACCGGGCGATCCGCCGACAGCAGCATCTGCCGCAGGCGCTCGGGCTGCGACAGCAGCAACGTGGCTCGCTTGTACGTGGCGAAGCGACGCGCGAAGCCGATGGTGAGCGCCTTCGGGTCGAGCAGGGCGTCGCCGCAACGCGACCGGACGAACGACACCAGCTCGGCGCGGGCCTTGGCTCGCGCCGCCCAGATCTCGGCGGGATCGACGTGGTCCACGCCGGTCCACGACTCGACGCCGGCGCCGTCCCACACCGGGCCGACACCTTCTGCGAGCAGCGCTGCCACGTGGTCGCCGACCCATGTGTGCGCGTGCACGCCGTTGGTGATCGCCCCGATCGGCACCTCGTCCTCCGGTACCTCGGGCCACAGGTGGTTGAACATGCCGCGGCTGACGGCGCCGTGCAGCTGGGCGACGCCGTTGCTGCGGCCGCCGAGGCGCAGGCCCATCACGGCCATGTTGAACACGTCGTGCTCGCCCTCGGCCTGGCCGATGGCGATCAGTTCGTCCATGCCGATGCCCAGCGTCCCGGCGTAGCCGTCGAAGTACTTGTGCATCAGCTCGAGCGGGAACTGGTCGATGCCGGCGGGCACCGGCGTGTGCGTGGTGAACACGCCGCCGGCACGGACGGCCTCGACCGCAGCCGGGAACGACACGCCAGATGCGACCAGCTCGCGGATGCGCTCGAGCGACAGGAAGCCGGCGTGGCCCTCGTTGGTGTGGAACACCTGCGGGTCGAGCCCGACGCCGCGCAGGGCGCGCACGCCACCGATGCCGAGCAGGATCTCCTGGCGGATGCGGTGTTCCTTGTCGCCCCCGTAGAGGCGGTCGGTGACGGCGGCACCCTCCGGGCTGTTGCCGTCGACGTTGGTGTCGAGCAGGTACAGCTGCACCCTGCCGACGTCGACGCGCCACACGCGGGCACGCACCGGGTCGCCCGCGAGGTCGACGGTCACCTCCACGCCGGTGGGGGTGAGCGCCAGGCCGTGCGGATCGAGTGGTGGGTAGCGCTCCTCCTGCATGCCGTCGGCGTTCAGGCGCTGCCGGAAGTAGCCCTCCGCGTACAGCAGGCCGACCGCCACCAGCGGCACGCCGAGGTCGGACGCCGCCTTCAGGTGATCGCCGGCGAGCACGCCGAGACCGCCCGAGTACTGCGGCAACGTCTCGGACAGACCGAACTCGGGCGAGAAGTACGCCACGAGGCCGAGCGGGGAGTCGGCGCGACCCTGGAACCACCGCGGCGACTCCACGGCGTCGCGCAGCCGCTCGCCGGCCGCTGCCGCAGCGGCGACGACCTCCTGGTCGGCCGACAGCTCTGCCCAGCGGGGCGCGCTGATGGCGGCCAACAGGCGGAGGGGGTCCCGCCCGGTGGTCCGCCACAGCTGCGGATCGAGGCGCTCGAACAGCGCCTGCGTCTCGCGATCCCACGTCCAGTGCAGGTTGGAGGCCAGCTGTGCAAGCGTTTGCAGATTGCCCGGCACAGCGGGGATCACGGTGAACTGACGAACGGATCGCATTCGGGCAAGGTTACTCAAGCCAACGCTGCGCCGTACACGCCCACCGTGGCCGCAGCGATCGCGTCCCACGTGTAGGTCCGGCTGAGCAGGGCTTTCGCGTTGTCGCGGAGCACCTCGGCGGCATCGGGATCGGCCATCACCTCGGCGATCCGGTCGGCCAGTTCGTGGTGGTTGCCCGGCTCGAACAGCACACCGGCACCCGTACCGTCGACGATCTCTGCCAGTCCACCGGTGCGCGCAACGATGGTCGGCGCGCCCGCCGCCATGCCCTCGAGGGCCACGATGCCGAACGGCTCGTAGAGCGACGGGATCACCACGCACGCCGCATCGGCCAGCAGCGCCTTCAACTCGTCGTCGGGCATGAACCCGGCCAACTGCACCAGGTCGCTGACGCCCTCCATGTCCACGTGGGTCTGCAGCTCGGGCAGGTACGTGCCGCGCCCGGCGATGACGCAGCGGATCCCGGGCACGCGGTGACGCAGTTCGCCGATCGCACGGGCCAACACCTGGAACCCCTTTTCGTACTGGATGCGCCCCCAGGCGACGACGAGCGGCCGGCGCTCACCCGTGGCTCGACCCGCCTCCCAGTCGGCCACGTCGACCCCGTTGGGCACCAGGTGCACCTTCTCGGGCGGCAGCTCGAAGCCCTGCACCACCTCGCGCACCATGAACCGCGAGCACGCGATCACCTCCCGCGCCTGGTAGGTGAGCCACCATTCCACCGAGTTGATCTCGCCGGGCAGCCCTGGCGGCACGTGCCCGCCGTGACGGCCGCGTTCGGTGGCGTGGATCGTCGCCACCAACGGCACGCCGAGCAACGTCTTCAGGGTGTCGCCCGCCCACGCGACCAGCCAGTCGTGGGCGTGCACCACCTCGGGTCGCCATGCTCCGAGCTGGGCCGCCAGCGCCACCAACTGGTGGTTGGCCGACGCCATCCGCGCCACGAGGTTCTCGTCCGGCAGCCACGGGAGCGCGGTGTCGGCGCGCAGCACGCGCACGCCATCGGCGATCGTGTCGGCGGGCGTGTCGGTGTCGTGCAGGCTGGCCACCACCACCTCGTGCCCGGCGCGCGCCATCGCCTTCGCGAGGCCCTCCACGTGTGCGGCGATGCCGCCCACGACCAGCGGTGGGTACTCCCACGACAGCATCAGGACACGCACGGGTGCGAACGTAGCAGCGCCCGTACCAGCGACGACGGTGCGCGCGTGTCGTACGCTCGGGACGTGCTGTTGTCGGACCTCGATCTCCACCTCTTCGGCGAGGGGACGCACCGTCGCCTCTGGGAGTTCCTCGGCGCGCACGTGCTGCCCGATGGTGGCGTGCGCTTCGCCGTCTGGGCGCCCAATGCCTCGGCCGTGTACGCCATCGGCGACTGGAACGGCTGGGGTGAGGGTACGCAGCTGCACCCGCAGGGCTCGTCGGGCATCTGGGCCGGCGTGTGCCCCGACGCGGCCGACGGGCACTGCTACAAGTACGCGGTCGTTGCCGCATCCGGCCACACCGCCGTCAAGGCCGACCCGATGGCGCGCCGCACCGAGGTGCCGCCGTCCAACGCCAGCCGCGTGTGTGCGCCGAGCGGGCACGAATGGGCCGACCACGAATGGATGGCGTCGCGCAGCCGTGCCGACGGCCGCCCACTGCGCGTCTACGAGGTGCACCTCGCGTCGTGGCGACCCTGGGTCACCAACTACCGCGACCTCGGGGTCGAGCTGGGCGACCACGCGGCCGGCATGGGCTTCACCCACGTCGAACTGTTGCCCGTCGCCGAGCACCCGTTCGGCGGCTCGTGGGGCTATCAGGTCACCGGCTACTACGCCCCGACCGCGCGTTTCGGCTCGCCCGACGACCTGCGCGCCTTCGTCGACGCGCTCCATGCCCGCGGCGTCGGCGTCATCGTCGACTGGGTGCCGGCGCACTTTCCGAAAGACGACTGGGCGCTGGCCCGCTTCGACGGCACGGCGCTGTACGAGCACGCCGATCCTCGTCAGGGCGAGCATCCGGACTGGGGCACCTACGTCTTCAACTACGGACGCACCGAGGTTCGCAACTTCCTCGTCGCCAATGCCCTCTACTGGCTGCACGAGTTCCACATCGACGGACTGCGCGTCGATGCGGTCGCCAGCATGCTGTATCTCGACTACTCCCGCGAGGCGGGCGAGTGGGTGCCCAACAAATTCGGCGGTCGCGAGAACCTCGACGCCGTCGACTTCCTCCGTGAGATGACGTCGGTCGTCGGGGTCGAGGCGCCCACTGCGATGGTGATCGCCGAGGAGAGCACCGCCTGGCCGCAGGTGACCGCGGCCGTGTCCGACGGCGGGCTGGGTTTCACCCACAAGTGGAACATGGGCTGGATGCACGACACGCTCAGCTACTTCTCGCACGAGCCGGTGCACCGCAAGTGGCACCACCACGAGCTGACCTTCGGCCTGTTGTACGCGTTCACCGAGCGATTCGTGATGCCCCTCAGCCATGACGAGGTGGTGCACGGCAAGGGCAGTCTGTTGGGCAAGATGCCCGGTGACGACTGGCAGAAGTTCGCCTCGCTGCGCGCCCTGTATGCGTGGATGTGGGCCCTTCCGGGCGGCAAGCTGCTGTTCATGGGGGCCGAGATGGCGCCGTTCACCGAGTGGAACGAGTCCACCGGGCTGCCGTGGCACTTGCTCGATCATGCCCCGCACCGCGGAGTGCACGACCTGCTGGTCGACCTCAACCGCCGCGCCGACGAGTGGCCGGCGCTGTTCGAGCGCGACCACGAGCCGATGGGCTTCCAGTGGCTGAACGCCGACGACGCCGACAACTCCACCTACGCCTTCCTGCGCTGGGGGTACGCCGGCGGCACCGCGGTCGCCTGCCTCGCCAACTTCACCCCCGTGCCGCGCCCGGGCGTGCGCATCGGCCTGCCGTGGGCGGGCGACTGGCAGTTGGTGGTCGACACCGATTCGCCGGCGTGGGGCGGCAGCGGCTTCGGCGGCTTCACGCTCGACGGCGGTACCTCGTTCACGGCGACCACCGACGTGCCGTGGCAAGGGCAGCCGGCCTCGACGGTCGTCGACCTGCCGCCGCTGGCCGTGCTGTGGCTCGCGGCCCGTCGTCCGTGAGGCATCTCTGGCGCGACGAGCGCATGCGCCAGGTGTTGGCCGCGTGCGTCACGCTCGGGTTCGCGACGGGCGTGTACGCGGTGTCCTTCGGTGTCAGCGCGGTGGCCGCCGGGGCATCGGTGTGGCAGACGTGCGCGATGTCGTTGCTCGTGTTCACCGGGGCGTCGCAGTTCTCTGCCGTCAGCGTCATCGGCGGCGGTGGCACGCCAGTCGCCGCCTTCAGCGGCGCCGCGGTGCTGGCCGCGCGCAACGGGGTCTACGGATTGGCGATGTCGCCCTACCTGGGCGGATCGCTGCCGAAACGGATGGTCGCCGCACAGTTGGTGATCGACGAGTCCACCGCGATGTCCGCGTCGCAGGACGACATCGAGCACCGCAGGGCAGCGTTCTGGGTGACCGGACTCAGCGTGTACGTGTTCTGGAACACGGGCACGCTGATCGGCGCGGTGCTGGGCAGCGTCGTGGACCCGGAGAAGTTCGGCCTCGACGTCGCCTTCCCTGCGGCGTTCGTCGCGATCCTGTTCCCGATGCTGCGCGACCGGGTGCCGCGGCGCGCGGCGATCACCGGGGCCCTGGTGTGCCTGGTGCTGATCCCGTTCACTCCCGTCGGCGTGCCCATTCTGTGCGCGACGGTCGGCGTGCTGTGGGGCATCCCGTCGCCGCCCCCGCTGGAGGAGACGGCATGAGTTGGACGCTGGTGCTGTCGCTCGCGGGAGCGGCCTACCTTTTCAAGGTCGTCGGCCTGGTGGTGGTCGGGGACCGGCCGCTGCCGCCCGTCGTGATGCGCTGCCTCGCGTTGATCCCTGCGGCCCTGATCGCCGCGATCCTCGTGAGCAACACGTTCAGCACCGGGCAGGACCTGGTGCTCGACGAACGGGTCATCGGTGTGGGCGCAGCGGCGCTGGCGGCATGGCGCCGCCTGCCGTTGATCGTCGTCATCGTGATCGGCGCCGGCGTGACCGCCCTGCTTCGCGCCCTCTAGAGGCCGATGCTGCCTCAGGCCGGCGCGTCGCCCTCCTCGAGCAGTTCGGCGCGGACGGCCGTGGTGTGCTCGACGGAGATCTCGTCCTCGCTGAACTCGCCGTCACCGTCGACGTCGACACCCGTGACGGTCGTCGACTCGACGAGATCCACCTGTCCGTCGCCGGTCAGGTCGTAGGCGGTGGTGACGGTGGTCTGCACGATGTCGATGGTGCCGTCACCGTCGACGTCCACCAGATGGGTCGTGGTCTCTCGGACTGCGTCCGGCGTGCCGTCGCCGTCGACGTCGACGATCTCGGTCTCGACGGTCGTCTCGATGGTGCCTTCTGCTTCGGGGGTGTCGCTCATCCGGCGAGTCAAGCACGCGCCGGGGTCGAGCGCAATCAGGGGGCTTCGACGAGGCGCTTCAGGTTGCGCAGGTTGCGTCGCCAGATGGGTTGCAGGGCGATCTTGCCGCCCACCCATGCGCCGATCGGGCCGCCCATCCACCACGGGAACGTCAGCTCCTCGCGCCACGTGAAGCGGGTGCGGCGGCCGAGATCGATCGGCTCGAGCGTGAATCGGCCGGACCCGGTGACGAGGCCGATGTGGCGCACGCCCATCACCTCGCCGGGCACCCACTCGGTGATCTCCATCCGGTCGACCAACGAGAACGGCCCGACCTTGGTGTCGCAGAGGAACTCGGTGCCCGTGCCCCGGGTCTGTTCGGTGGTGAAGCGGATGGCGACGGCGTCGTGCATCCAGTCGACGTGACGCTCGACCGGCTCGACGACGTCCCACACCCGTTCGGGAGTGGCGTCGAGCTCGATGCTGACGACGATGCCGGACATGGCGTGCGCCGAGCCGTCAGGCCTGGACGCTGACCTTGCGCAGTTGTTCGGCGGCCAGCTCGGGCGGAACGATGTTGATCATCACGCCGGTGCCGCGCTCGAAGCCAGCGGTGGTGACCAGCTTCGGGAAGAGGTGGATGTGCCAGTGGTAGGCACCGCTGTAGTGGTGCGGCGCCGTGTGGAACACCAGGTTGTACGCCACGTCGCCGTGGATCTCGCGCAGCGCCACCAGGCAGTCGCGCACTGCCTTGCCCATCGCGGCGAGGGTGCCTTCGCTGGAATCGGTGAGGTGCAGGTCGTGGCTGCGCGGGATGATCAGCAGCTCGTACGGCGACCCTGCCCAGAACGGGCTGACCGCGACCACGTCGTCGGAGGCGAACAGCACGCGCGTGCCATCGACCAGCTCGGCCTCGATGGTGGCGCACAGGATGCAGCCGCCCTCGAACCGCGAGAACGCGCGCTGTTCCTCGAGGATCTCGCCCGGCACGAACGGCAGCCCGAGCAGCTGGCCGTGGGGGTGGGCGAGCGAGGCGCCGGCCTCGCGGCCGTGGTTGATGATGGCCTGCGTGTACCGGACGTTCTTCGTCGCCGAGTGCTGCTGCAAGCGGCGGCCGAGCAGTTGCATCATCTGCGCTGCTTCGTCGTCGGTGAGCGCATGGGCGCCGCTGTCGTGCTCGGGCGTGTAGACGAACACCTCGTGGATGCCGCTCGCCTCGGCCTCGACGTGGACGGGACCGAGATGGTGCACCGCGAACGGCTCGTCGCCATCGAACGCGGGATACAGATTGGGGATCAGCCGCATGCGCCAGTGGCCGCCCTCGTCGAGGGTTTCCAGCGCGGGAAGGGTCGCTTCTTCGTTGCCGGGGCAGAACGGGCACGGCCGATCGGGCTCGGCCTCGACCTGCGCCGTGCGCGGCGCGAAGTCGGTCGGGCGCTTCGCCCGGTCGGCCACGATCGTGACCCAGCGACCGGTCAGGGGGTTGAGGCGGAGGTGACTCACAGCCCTTGCAGCCTAGGACCAAACCTCCGACGGAGGGCGGACGTGCTCGAATTCACACGCTCACGCAGTGCGTCGGTAGACGCTCACGTGGCGCGCGGACTCGGCGTCGAACGGCGCACGGTCGAAGTCGGCCCAGCGCGCCGCCAGGGTCATCCCGGCGGTGGCCGCCATCTCGTCCAACTGTGCCGGTGTCGCCCAGCGGATGCTCCACGGTCGCAGTCGTACGCCGCCCGCTTCGGTGATGTCGACGTACTGACCCTCGGCACGCTGGGCCTCGGGGTCGGCGGTGCTGACGCTGAGCACCACCCGATCCACCTGCACCGACCGCACGGTCACGCTGGAAGCCTGCTCGTGGTCCGGGTCGGGCACGAACGCCTCGACGGCGAAGCAGCCACCCGGTCGCAGCCGCGCCGCCACCGCGTCCATGCACGCCTGTTGGCGTTCGGCGGAGAGCAGGCCGAAGAACGTGTTGTACGCCACGAAGACCAGGGCGAACGGGCCGTCCGGGAGCCCGTCGACCATGTCGCCCTGCAGCGCGTGCACGGTGTTGCCGCCGGGCTTGGCGCGCAGGCGATCGAGCATTGCGCCGCTCGAATCGATGCCGTGCACCTCAACCCCGGCCGCCGCGAGGGGCAGCGCCAGGCGCCCGGTACCGATGCCGAGTTCGAGGACGCGGCCGCCCTCGGCCAGGTCCGCCAGTGTGCGCGTCGTCGCCGTCACGTCGCTGATGTCGGCGTACCAGTCGTCGTAGACGTCGGCGAAACCCTCGCCGTAGCTCTGGTCGTCGTAGCCGCGCACGCCCACATCATCGACCACGGCGACGGTCCGTGGCCAGTGCGCACGTCGTAGCCTGTGACGGGTGAGCACCATCACCTATCTCGACCATGCGGCCACCACGCCCATGCGGCCGGAGGCGGTCGAGGCGATGCTGCCCTTCTTCAGCGAGCGCTTCGCCAACCCGTCGGGCTCGCACCGCTTCGCCCGGGAGGCCCGCGCCGCCGTCGACGACGCTCGCGACGACGTGGCAGCCGTGCTCGGGTGCGCCCCCGGCGAAGTGGTCTTCACCAGCGGCGGCACGGAGGGCGACAACACCGCCGTGCTCGGCGTCGTCGCGCAGCGAGGTGGCGTCCCGGTGTGCCCAGCGGCCGAGCATCACGCGGTGCTCGCCCCCGTCGAGCAGCTCCACGGGGTGGAGGTGGCGGTCAGCGCAACGGGTGCGGTGGACCTCGACGCGCTGGCCGACGCGTTGCGCTCGCGGCCCGACGTGTCCGTCGTGAGCGTGATGGCGGTCAACAACGAGGTGGGCACGGTGAACGACCTCGCCGCCGTCGCGGCCGTGGTGCGCGAGTGCGCGCCGGGAGCCGTGCTGCACACCGACGCGGTGCAGGCACCGTGCTGGATCGATCTGCGCACCGTCACCCCGCTCGTCGACATGTTGTCGCTGTCGGCCCACAAGTTCGGCGGGCCGAAGGGCGTCGGCGTGCTGGTGACCAAGCAGGGCGTGCGCTATCGGCCGATGGTGATCGGTGGGGGACAGGAGCGCGAGCTGCGCAGCGGGACGCACAACGTGGCCGGCATCGTGGCGCTCGCCGCTGCGCTGCGCGCCACCGACGCCGAGCGAGACGTCGAACAGGTGCGCCTGCGCGCGCTGCGCGACGCCCTCGTCGACCGCCTCGGCGAGGCGCTCGACGGTGTCCACGAGACCGTGCCGCGGGACGTCAAGGTGGCCGGCTCGGCGCACGTGTGCATCGAGGGCATCGAGAACGAGGCGTTGCTGTTCCTGCTCGACGAGGCCGGTGTGTGCGCCAGCGCGGCGTCGGCCTGCGCAGCTGGCGCGATGGAGCCGTCGCACGTGCTGGCCGCGATGGGTGTGCCGCGGTCGATGGCGTTCGGTGCGTTGCGCCTGACACTCGGCCGCACCACCACCGAGGCCGACGTGGATCGCGGCCTTGAGGCCGTCGTCGATGCGGTGCGCCGCCTGCGGAGGGCGTCGTGAAGGTGTTGATGGCACTGAGCGGCGGCGTGGACTCGTCGGTCGCCGCGGCCGAACTGCTCGACGCGGGCCACGAAGTGGTGGGCATCACCATGCGCTTGTGGGGCGGCGACAGCGACACGGGCTGCTGCTCGATCGCCGATGTCGACGACGCCCGCCGGGTGGCGCAGCAACTGGGCATCGACCATCTGGTGTTCAACTTCACCGAGGACTTCGACGCCCACGTCGTCACGCCGTACGTCGACGCGCACCGAGCCGGCATCACGCCCAACCCCTGCATCGAGTGCAACCGGCACCTCAAGTTCCACCGGCTCAGTGAGCGGGCCGATCTGCTCGGTTTCGATGCGGTGGCCACCGGCCATCACGCGCGCATCGCGGAGCACGATGGCGTGTGGCGGGTGGCGCGAGGTGCCGACCCGCAGAAGGACCAGAGCTACGTGGTGCACATGCTGCCGCAGCGCGAGTTGCGTCGGACGCTGTTCCCCATCGGCGGGATGACCAAGGCCGACGTGCGCGCCCGCGCTGCGGCGCTCGGCCTGCGCACGGCCGCGAAGCCCGACAGCCAGGACGTGTGCTTCATCACCAGCGACGGCGGTCGGACGAAGTTCCTCGGCGAGCGGATCCCGTTCCGCCGTGCGACCGTGGTCGACGCGATGGACGGCAGCCCGCTCGGCGAAGTGGACGCCCTGGAGATGGTGACGCTCGGCCAGCGGCGCGGCATCGGCCTGCCCGGTGGGGGCCCGGTGCGCTACGTGGTGGGTATCGACCATGCGACGGCAACGGTCGCCGTGGGCGACGCGTCGATGCTCGACGTCGCCGAGATGCGGGTCGGCGACATGGTGTGGTCGCACGAGCCCGTCGTGGGGGAGGTGCTCGTGCAGTCGAGCGCGCACGGCGCGACCCACGCGGCGGCGGTCGCCGTGGTGGGCGAGGGCGAGGTGCGCATCGACTGGCGCACGTCGCAACGTCGTGTCGCTCCCGGTCAGAGCGTGGTGCTGTACGACCCCACCGACACGTTCGTGCTCGGCGGCGGCATCGCCCGCTGACGACGCGGTCAGCCGACGGGGAGACGGGCGTCGGCCATCGCCCGTAGGGCACGGCCGGGGCGTGACGGCGCGACGAGGAACGACTGCACGTGGATGGCGCGGCCCTTCGGTTGCGCCTTCGTGGCGGGGAACACGGCGAGCACCATGTCCTTCACCGTGACGTCGATCGCGTGGCCGCCCGCGGGGCCGGTGAGGTCGGCGGCGTCGGTGTCGGCCAGCGCCAGGGCGGCGCTGCGGATGTTGGTGCGTTGCACCATCAAGGTCTCGCCGAGCACCACGTGGTCGTGCACCACCAGTCCCGCCGGCACCAGCACCAACCACCGTCGGGACAGACGGTGCGCGGCGCGTCCGACCAGCCAGGTGGCGGCGGCGGCGAGGACCGCGAGTGGCACCGCGATGGCCCACCGCTCGTGCCCTACCGCGACGACAGCCCCGAGGAGCAGCGCACACCACGCGACCCAGCTGCCGATCAGCGGCGGCAGCATGGTCGCCGGCGCTCGGAGTGGGAAACGGCGCTCGTCGCCGTACGCCGAACCCTGCGCCATCGCCTCGCCCACCTCGCCGGTGAGGGCGACCACCGTCGCCGCCACGCCGAGCAGCGCGGCCAGCAGTGCGGTCACGCCGTCGTCGTGGGCATAGGCGAGCAGCGCTGCCGGCACCGTGGCGGGCGTCAGGCCGCGCACGATGGTGAGGCCGAGCGGGCTGACCAGCACCAGGTCGACCGCCACGACGGCGAGGGCGAGGAACCACACGGCGGGCGCCACCATGCCGGCAATGCCGCCGATGTCCTCGCCGGCGTTGCTGATCGCCGCAGTGACGGTGACCGCGAGGCCGATCCACAGCGCGCGCAGCAGCCACAGGAATGCGGCGGTCGAGAACGGATTTGTCGAACCTCGGGGCACCGGACCAAGGTATCGCCCACTCGTCCCCGCTTCGCCCTCCGTCGGGGCAGCGCGCGACGATGACGACGGCTGCACGGCGAGGAAGGAGGGCCACGGGACATGATGCGCATCGACATTCCCGGTGGCATCGCCACCTCGATGGGCGGGCTTCCGCACCGCGACGCAGGTGAGGCCGCCGCGTTCTCTCTGCGCGAACTGGAGATGGCGGCGATCCCCTCGTTGCCGCGTCGCAGCCCGGCGGAGAGCGCCGTCGCGCAGGCGATGGTCGGTATGCGGGGCATCACCGTCGGCCAGTACGGCAGCATCTCCGTCCACCCCGACGAGATCGATCCGCTGGCGCCCGTCCACACCGACCTGATCGACGACGCCTACGTCGGGTTCCGCACCTTCCTCGAGGCCGCCAAGGGTCGCCAGGGCTGGGTGAAGTGGCAATTCGTCGGCCCCGTCACGTTCGGCATGGCGCTGATGCGTG
>JBMOGW010000093.1:0-12786 GCA_049318165.1 Ilumatobacteraceae bacterium | reverse complement strand
TACAGCGTGGTGCTGCTCGACGAGATCGAAAAGGCGCACCCCGACGTGTTCAACGTGCTGCTGCAGGTGCTCGACGACGGCCGGCTCACCGACGGCCAGGGCCGCACCGCCGACTTCACCAACGTGGTGCTGATCATGACCAGCAACCTGCCGGGCGATCCGCTGACGTTCTTCAAGCCGGAATTCGTCAATCGCGTCGACGACATCATCCGATTTCGCAGCCTCACGGAGACCGATCTCGAGCGCATCGTCACCATTCAGCTCGCGAGGCTGCGCGAGCGCATGGCGGAGCGGCGCATCACGCTGCACGTCGACGACACCGCGATGGCGCACCTGGCGCGCGAGGGGTACGACCCGGCGTTCGGCGCACGCCCGTTGAAGCGCGTGATCCAGCGCGAGATCGCCGACCCTGCTGCGATGCTGATCCTCGAGGGCAAGGTGGGCGAAGGCGGCACCGTCACCGTGTCCGCGGTCGACGGACACGTGGTTCTGTCGTCCACCTGACGTTCAACTGCAATTCGTCCGAAAAGATCTTGATCGTTTCGGAACAAGACCGTCACACTCGACGTCGATGGGACAATGAACGTCGCGATCGTCGAGGGTCGCCCGTCACGGGGCTGGAACGGCCGGGTGCACCGCGCTCGGGCCCGCCTGGGGCACTCCCACCTCACCGACCAGCGGGCGATGCAACTGCGTCCCGACGTGCGCCGCGCACTCGCCGACCACTGGCGTGGACTGGGCGAGGTGCTGCATTCGTCGTTCGTCGCCTATCAGGATCTGGCGCGCCGGTTGGCGATGCTCGACGCCCCGAGCGAACTGGTCCACCGGTCGATCGTCGCCGCCGAACAAGCCGGCCACAACGGTGCCCAGTGCTTCGAACTCGCCGGCCGCTACCTGGGTCGCAGCATGCGTCAGGGCCGGCTGCGCCGCCCGCTGCGGCTGCCCCGTTCCCGGCAGAGCGAGCTGTGCGCGATGGCACTGGAGAGCCTGCTCGACGGCGTGCTGTTGGAGGGGTACGCAGCGCGGATGGCCTCGGCACGCGCCGCCCGCGCCACTGATGCACGCGCCGCCGACGCCCTCACCGTGCTGGCGGCCGACAGCCTGTCCCGAGCGGCACTCAGCCTCGACGTGCTGACATGGCTCGTCGAGGTCGGCGGTGACCCGGTGGCTGCCGTCGTGCGCCACACCGCGCTCGGCCTTCCCGACCACGCGCCGAGGCTGCTGGTGCCGACCCATCTGAACGCGCACGTCCTCGCCGACCACGGCCTGTTCGACGCCGACCCCGAGGGCGCGGTGTTCGCAACGCTGGCCGATGCCGTGCGCAGCGCCCACGGCCGCCCCTGACCCTTCGATCCGGCCGAACTTGAGTTCTGCAGGCTCACCCGCCGCCGAACTGAAGTTCTGCAGGGTCAGCTGTAGCGGAGGCAGCCGTCCTCGAGGCTTGCCCGGGGCAGGGACTCCTTCTCCACCCAGTAGTCCTGCGAGTGCTGCCATTCGGGCTTGTCGCCCTTCTGAGGCAGCAGATGCATGCTGCGCATCAGGTAGCCGGGATTGAAGTTGTCCGGGTCCATCCACGGCCCGATCGTCATCTCGGCGTCCTCCACCTCACGGATGGCCGGCACCACCTTCGTGTACCCGTGCTCGTGCATGTAGCCCAGCAGGCGGCAGACGAAGTCGCTGATCAGGTCGGCGCGCAACGTCCAGCTGGCGCGGAAGTAGCCGAACACCCAGAGCATGTTGGGCACGCCCGTGAACATCATCCCGCGATAGGTGACCGTCTCGGGCCAGTGCACCGGCGCACCGTCCACCTCGAACGGGATGTCGCCCAGGACGCTGAGGTTGAAGCCGGTGGCCGTGATGATGATGTCGGCGTCGAGCTGCTCGCCGCCCTTGGTGAGGATGCCGGTCTCGTTGAACGTCTCGACCTCGTCGGTCACCATGCTCGCCTTGCCGGCGCGGATGCCGGCGAACAGATCTGCGTCGGGGACGAACGCCAGGCGCTGCTGCCACGGCCGGTACTTCGGCGTGAAGTGCTTCATGTCGTAGCCCTCGGGCAGCTCTTCCTGCACCAGGCGGAGCAGCTCGTCGCGCACCAGGTCGGGCGCCTCGAACGACAGCTGGGTGACGGCCTGCTGATCGAACAGCCGCTTGCGGCGGACGATCTCGTGGATCCACGCCGGGTCGACGTCCAGCTGGCGCAGTGTGTCGGCGAGCTCGTCGACGTTGCGGCCGGTCCAGAAGTAGGTGGGCGAGCGCTGCAGCACGGTGACGTGTGCGCAGTCACCAGCGATGGCCGGCACGACGGTGGCCGTGGTGGCGCCGGAGCCGATGACGACCACCCGCTTGCCCGCGTAGTCCAGGTCTTCGGGCCACGTCTGCGGGTGGATGATCTGGCCCTTGAAGTCCTTCATGCCGGGCCACTCCGGGGTGTAGCCCTCCTCGAACTTGTAGTAGCCCTGGCACATCCAGAGGAACGTGCAGGTGACCACCTGGACGGTGTCGTTCGACAGGTTGCGCACGTGCAGCGTCCAACGGTTGGTCTCGTTGGAGAACGCGGCGTGCTCGATCTTGTGGCGGTAGCGGATGTGCTGGCCGAGGTCGTTGTCCTCGATCACCTCGCCCATGTAGTTGAGGATCTCCTGGGCCGTCGCGATGGGCGGACCCTCCCACGGCTTGAAGCGGTAGCCGAAGGTGTACAGGTCGGAGTCGGAGCGGACGCCGGGGTACTTGTGCCAGTGCCAGGTGCCGCCGAAGCTCTCGAACTTGTCGAACGCGACGATCGACAACTCGGGTCGCTGGGTGCGCAGGTGGTACAGGCCGCCGACGCCGCTGATGCCGGCACCGACGACCACGACGTCGAAGTGCTCGGTCGGTGCGCTGCCGGCCTCGCTGGACAGTGTTGCGGTCTGGCTCATCGTGACTCCTCGGTCCCCTCGTCGCCGAGCCTGGCACGGCGCACCCCACGCAATGGAGTCGAACGTACTCAGGAGCCCGGAACACCGGCCAGGTACCAAAGTCCCTTCGGACCCGTCCCGTTCCCACAGAACTTAAGTTCGGCGGGAAGGTCCGCCCACGGAACTTAAGTTCGGTGGGACGGGTCAGCGGAGGCCGGGGACGACCTTGGACGCGCGAGCCACGCAGGCCTGCAGTTGCTGGCGCACGGTGGACGAGATGGTCGGGTCCTTCAGTGTGGTGAGCCCCGGGTACACCTTGCGGTCGGCCGGGGTGTTGCACAACAGCACGGTGAACGGGTCGACGGCCCAGGTGCGGTTGCTGCGCTGAGTGAAGCGGACGATCGGCATCAGACCGTCGAGCGTGCGCGGGTCGGCGTACTTGCCGCGGTTCGGGGCGCCCATGCCGGAGATGAAGTTGCCCACGCTCCAGTAGGTGACGACGCCGTTCACTCGTTCCATCGGTTGCGGCACGTGTGGGCCGTGGATGATCACCAGGTCGGGCTTCGCCGCGGCGGACGTGATGCTGTCGACGATCGCCCTGTCCTCGGCGATCGGGCCGGTCTGCATCTCCATGTAGACGTGCAGGCTGACGATCACGACCTCCGCCCCGAGCCGGCGGGCGGTGGCGACATCGGCACGCACCTGCGTGGTCTGGACGGCCCGGTTGAGTCGCCACCAGTCGAAGGGGAACCCGGTGTTCGAGTTCCGCGCGTACGACAGGTGGGCCACACGCACGCCCTTGACGAGGAACGTCGAGACCGCGGCCTCCTGCACCGTGCGCGCCGTGCCGTTGTGGGTGACACCGGCGGCGTCGAGCGCCCTCAGGTTGTCGGCGATGCCGGTGAGCCCGAGGTCGTTGGCATGGTTCGACGCGGTGCTGCAGCGGTCGAAGCCGACCCGCTTCAGGTCGAACGGCGTCTCCCACGCGGTCTGCAACAGGTTGGTGCCGGTGGCGCTCTTCCCCACCCAGCCGACCGTGGCACCGGGCGGACCGATGGGTGTCTCCATGTGGCAGATCGCCAGGTCGGCGAAACGGACGAAGGGCTCCACCGGGCGCAGCAACGACGCGTAGTCGTAGCGCACGCCCGGCGGGGCGGCAGCCGCCGCCGGATGGTTGATGAGCGGCTCGGGCAGGAAGTCGCCGACGGCGGCCACGGTGAACGACCGGGGCGCCTTCACCCGCACCGCCGGTGCTGCGGCGGCGGCCGGCCGGCTGATGCCCTCGGGCGCCAACGCGGTCGACGGCACCGCCAACGTGGCGACGGCCGCGACCGCCGCTGCGGCCGCGATCACCGACCGCCGTGCTCTTCGTCGCCCGCGCACGCCGCGAGCGTACGCCTCAGGCCTTGCGGTACTTGCGAATGGCGATCGGCGCCATCACGGCCATGATGCCGAACGACCACGCCAGGCTGGCCCACACGTAGTCGGTGCTGCCGTAGTCGATCATCAACGCTCGCACGGCGTTCACCGTCACGCTGACCGGCTGGCGCTCGGCCCACCACTGCAGCCACGACGGCATCGTCTCGACCGGCACGAACGCGTTGGACGCGAACACCAGCGGCGCGATCAACGGGAATGCCGCGGCTTGTGCCGCTTCGCCGTTGGGCACCGTGAGACCGATGACGGCGAAGATCCAGCACATCGACAGGCCGAACATCACCATCACGAGGATCGCCGCGAAGATCGCGAGGAACGAGCCGGTGGGCCGGAAGTCGACGATGTAACCGACCACGATCATCAGCACGACCGTGACGAAGTTGCGCACGCTGTCGGCGGCGACACGCCCGCCGAGCACGGCGCTGCGCGCCATGGGCAGGCTCTTCAGCCGCTCGAGCAGACCCTTCGTCCGGTCCTCGGCCAGACCGACGGCGGTGTTGATGGCGCCGAACACCACGGTCTGCACGAAGATGCCGGGCATCAGGTAGTTGACGTAGTCGATGCCGCCCGGGGCGGCGATGGCGCCGCCGAAGACGAAGCGGAACATCAGCACGAAGATCAGCGGCTGGACGAGCGCGAACACCAGCAGCTGCGGCACACGACGGATGACCGTCAGGTTGCGCCACGTCATGGCCAGGTTGTCGCGGATGGCCCAGCCGAGGCCGACGCCCTTGCGGGTGTCGATCGACCGCTCGGCGAGCGGCGGGAGGGAAGGTGCAGCGGCGCTCATCGTGCGTCTCCGTTCGTGCCGGTGAGGGTGAGGAACACGTCGTCGAGCGTGGGCTCGCGCAGCGCAACGTGTGCGGCGATGATGCCGGCGACGTGCAGGCGGTCGAGTGCCGAGCGCAACGTCTCGGGCCCCTCCGCCATCACCACGCGCACGATCGTTCCCGCGCTCGTGTCGGCGCCCAGCACGGCGGCGGCCTGATCGGCCTCGGCCGTGGAGCGGAACTCGAACTCGATGACGGTGTCGCCGAGGCGGGCCTTCAGCTGCTGGGGCGTGCCTTCGGCGGCGATGCGACCCTTGTCGATGACGATGACGTTGTCCGCCAGGCGGTCGGCTTCCTCCAGATACTGGGTGGTGAGCAGCACCGTGGTGCCGTCGCCGACGAGACCTTCGATGACCTCCCACAGATCGAGCCGGCTGGCCGGATCGAGGCCCGTGGTCGGCTCGTCGAGGAACAGCACGGGCGGGTGCGTCACCAGTGCGGCACCAAGGTCGAGGCGTCGGCGCATGCCGCCGCTGTAGGTGCGCACGGGTCGGTCGGCCGCGTCGGTGAGGCGGAACTGGTCGAGCAGTTCGGCGGCCCGCTGCCGGCACTCGGTCTTCGACAGATGGTTCAGCCGACCGACGAGGATCAGATTCTCCCGGCCGGTGAGGTTCTCGTCGACGGCGGCGTACTGGCCGGCCAGACCGATGCTGCGGCGTACGGCCTGCGGTTGCTGCTGCACGTCGAACCCGTTCACCACGCCGCGACCGGCCGTGGGCGTGAGCACGGTGGTGAGCATTCGCACCATGGTGGTCTTGCCGGCGCCGTTGGCCCCGAGAAGGCCGAGCACGGTGCCACGGGGGACGCCGAGCGAGATCCGGTCGACCGCGACCACCTCGCCGAACGTCATCCGTAGCTCGTCGGCCAGGATCGCTGTGTCGTTCATGACCGTTGACTCTACCCAATGGTTGAGTTCTATCAACCTTGTAGATGCATCAAGCATTCGCTAGGATGATCACGTGACAGCGGATCAGGAGCTCACCGAGACCTGGACGCGCCTGATGGGGTTGTTCCTCTCCCGCCGCAACGTGCTGTTCGCCGCAATGGCCGAGCTGCAGCTCACCCCGCCGCACGGCCACGCCCTGGTCACGCTGCTGCACAACGGTCCGACGCGCATGCGCGACATGGCGTCGAACATGGCGTGCGATGCCTCGTACATCACGGCCGTCGCCGACCGGCTGGAGGAGTTGGGCTTCGCCACGCGTCGGCCTGCCGACGACGACCGGCGCGTGAAGGAATTGGCGCTCACCCCGAAGGGTCAGAAGGTGGCCGCCCGGCTCGACGCCGTGTTCACCGATCCACCCGATTCACTGCAGGCCCTGTCGGCCGCCGACCGTGCCGCACTCGGCCGCATCGCCAAGCTGCTGTTCGACGACCAACCCGACACGGACTGGATGCCCGCCCGCAACCTGCGCTGACCTGGCGCACCGCGATCGCCGACACCCCGGGATGGGCCGAAGGTCCATACCGACGCCCGCAGGGGTGGGCTTACGCTCGTCCTCAGATGCCGTTCCGGATCATTCGCCGCGAGCACCTCACCCCGAACACGTTCCTTTGGGAAGTGGATGCACCCGATGTCGCCGCGTCCGCGCGCGCCGGGCAGTTCGTCATGGTGCGGCTGCACGACGGCGCCGAACGCATCCCGCTGACCATCGCCGACTTCGACGCCGACCGCGGCACCGTCACCATCGTGGTGCAGGCACTCGGCCGCTCGACCGCCGAGATGCGCGACAAGTACCACGAGGGCGACACCTTCGCCGACTTCGTCGGACCACTCGGCGTCCCCACCGAGATCGAACCTGGCGATGGACACGTGGTGCTCGTCGGTGGCGGCTTGGGTGTGGCGCCGGTGTTCCCGCAGCTGCGCGCGTTCAAGCAGGCCGGCCACCGGACGACGGCGATCGTCGGGTTCCGCAGCGACGAGCTGAGCTTCTGGCGCGACCGCATGGCGGAATGGTCGGACGAGCTGATCGTGTGCACCGACAACGGCAGTGCAGGCCGCCAGGGCCTCGTGACCGACGCGTTGCACGACCTGCTGCTGGCCGACGAGCCGGAGCTGGTGGTGGCCATCGGCCCGATGGTGATGATGCGCGCGTGCGGCGAAGTGACGCGCCCGTTCGGCGTGCACACCGTGGTGTCACTGAACACGATCATGGTGGACGGCACCGGCATGTGCGGCTCGTGCCGCGTCAGCGTCGACGGGGTCACCCGCTTCGCATGCGTGGATGGCCCGGACTTCGACGCGCACGCCGTCGACTTCGACGAACTGGTGGTGCGGCAGCGCCGCTTCGCCGACGAGGAACGCGCCGCCGCCACCGACTACGAGCATCGCTGCCAGGTGGAGCAGACACTGTTCGTCGAGGGCAAGCGCACCTACAAGAAGCTGCGCGAGATCGAGCCGACGAAGGTGCCGATGCCCGAACGCGACCCGGTGATCCGGTCGAGCACGTTCGACGAGGTGAGCCTGGGCTACTCGCTGAGCGAGGCGATGCGCGAGGCCGAGCGCTGCCTGCAGTGCAGCCGCCCGACCTGCATCAGCGGCTGCCCGGTGAGCATCGACATCCCGCGCTTCATCCGCCACCTGCTGGTGAAGGACGTCGACGGCGCGCTCGGCGTCATCCGTGAAGCGAGCATCCTGCCGTCGGTGTGCGGCCGCGTGTGCCCGCAGGAATCGCAGTGCGAGAGCCAATGCGTCATCGCTCGCAAGATGGAGCCGGTCGGCATCGGTCGCCTCGAGCGCTTCGTCGGCGACCACGGCACCGCACCGCCGGAGACCGTCGCACCACCCACCGGCACGCGCGTCGCGGTCGTGGGCAGCGGCCCGGCCGGTCTGGCATGCGCCGCCGACCTGGCCCGCGCCGGTGTGGACGTCACCGTGATGGAGGCGCTGCACGTCACCGGTGGCGTGTTGCGCTACGGCATCCCGTCGTTCCGCCTGCCGCGCAACATCATCGACCGCGAGATTCAAGGCCTGGTGGACCTCGGCGTGCACATCGAGACCGACAAGGTGATCGGCCGCACGTTCACCGTCGACGACCTGCTCACCACCAAGGGGTTCGACGCGGTGTTCCTCGGCGTGGGCGCCGGAGCACCGAGCTTCCTCGGCATTCCTGGCGAGAACGCCGGCCGCGTCGTGAGCGCCAACGAGTTCCTCACCCGCGTGAACCTGATGGGCGGCGACCGCTTCCCCGACATCGAGACGCCGGTCGGCATCGGCAAGGACGTCGTCGTGATCGGCGCCGGCAACACCGCGATGGACTGCCTCCGCGTGGCGCGCCGGCTCGGTGCGCAGGTGCGCTGCGTGTACCGGCGCTCCAGGGCCGAGGCCCCGGCACGGCAGGAGGAACTTCACCACGCCGAGCAGGAGGGCGTGAGCTTCCTGTGGCTGCACAACCCGGTGGAGGTGCTCACCGACGAACACGGCAGCGTGCGCGGATTGCTGGTCGAGCGGATGGAACTGGGCGAGCCCGACGAGCGTGGGCGTCGCCGGCCGGTGAGCACCGGCGAACGGCTCGAGGTGGTGTGCGACACGGTGATCGTGGCGCTCGGCACCAACCCGAACCCGATCGTCACCCGCAACACGAAGGGCCTCGCGCTCGACGATCGCGGCTACGTGGCTGCCGATCCCGAGTCGCAGGCCACCAACCTGCCGGGCGTGTTCGCCGGTGGCGACATCGTCACCGGAGGCGCCACCGTGATCCTCGCGATGGGCGCGGGCCGGCGGGCGGCGACAGCGATTCTCGAGTACCTCGACAGCGGCGTGATGCCGTCGGCGGCGGCGCAGGCCGAGCCGACGTGCCCGCGCTGCCACCGGCCCGTCGAAGCCGGCGACGAGGACGGCATCTGCTGTGCCGACCAGGTGGTGGCGTGGAAGTGCACGGCGTGCGCCAAGCGCAGCGAGGGCTTCGCGTTCCCGTACGGCCGCTGCCCGGCGTGCAGCGGCGAGCTGGCTCCGGTGGATTCGACGTCGGTGGTGCCCGACGAGGCGATGGCCGCTGTACGCACGGCGTTCGAGATCGAGCTCGGCGGTCGCGACTTCTACGTCGCCGCCGCCAAGCACACCAGCGACGAGGAACTGCACGACATGTTCCAGCGGCTCGCCGACATGGAGCGCGAGCACATCGACACCCTCGTCCGCCGTTATCACCTGCCGCCGCCCGACGACGCGAGTGGCGACCTGCACCCGGGTGCCCTGCAGGCCGGCGCGCAGCGCGCGCCGAGCGACCCGATCGAACTGCTCGAGCTGGCGCTGACACTCGAGCAGCGGGCCGAGGCGTTCTTCCGTGAACACCTCGACGACGCCGTGTCCGCCGCGCGCGACCTCTACCGCGAGCTGGCTGCGGAGGAGGGCGAGCACATCGCCCTCCTCACCACCGAGTTGTCGGCCCTGCGCAGCAACCGCCGCGGCCTGCTGTAGCTCAGACCGGCGGGATGACGGAACCGTCCGAGCCGCGGGCGGCGCCGGGGCCCTTCGAGTTGACCGCGCGGACGTACCAGACGGGCGGACTGCCCGGCGGCTCGGCCAACCCGATCCCCAAGGTGCCACCACCGCCGACCGACGCCCACTGCGACGGGTCGGCCGGGTTGGCGCTGAACTCGTAGTCGGTGACGGGGTAGCCACCGTCGAACGACGGCGCGGTCCAACTGAGGATCAGCGCACCGCCGCCGCCGATGCCCGTGGCCACCAGCGACGCCGGCGCATCCGGCACCGTCCCCACGGGTGACACGGTGAGCACCGGCGAGAAGGCACCGAGGCCGTACTGGGTGCGTGCCCGAACCTTCACCTCCATCGCCACGTCGTTCGTCAGTCCGGTCAGCTGCGTCGACAGGCACGGGCTCGTGCACCTCACGTCGATCGATGGCCACGTGGACTCCACCCGGTCCTGGATCCAGCGCACGTACGTGCTGACCCGGGTGTACACACCAGGGAACCCCGGCGTCGCGCAGCCGCTGCCGAAACTGGTGATGCCGGCCAGCCGCGGGCCGCCAGCGGTGGCCACGACCAGTGGGCCCCCGCTGTCGCCGCTGCACGTGTCGGTCGTGTCGAGGCCGACGCCCGCGGCGCAGAGCATCTGGGCTGGGAAGTAGTCGAGCGCAGAGGTGTAGAGGCCGCACGAATCGCTCGGCCCTGCCAGCACGAGCACCCCCGCAGTGCGCAACTGGTCGGGAATCGCGTTGCCGCCCTCCACGGTGAGGCCCCATCCCGTGACAGTGGCCTCGGTCTGGAACGCAGGCCCGTTCGGATCCGACCAGAGACGGATCGGCGTGCCCTTCGTTGCCTTCGTGAGGTGCAACAGCGCAAGGTCGTTGCGGAACGTGTCGGGTTCGAACGACGGGTGTGGAATCACCTTGTCGACGCTCACCCCGTTGAGTGCGTTCATGTCGGACTGCCGCGTCACACCCGCGTGCACGGTGAACTGCGATGCGGTCAGCCCATCGACGCAGTGGGCCGCGGTCAGCACCCACTGCGGATCGATCAGCGACCCACCGCACAGCCCGAACGAGCCGCCACCAAGGTTCAGCCGCACGCGGACCTGCCACTTCGCGGTGTCGATGGTGGTGGCCGAACCGTTCACGATCTCGGTCGTCGAACGCGGCGCAGCGGGCGCAGCGACCGGAGCTGGTCGGTAGTAGACACGAAAGCGGTCGATGGTGCCGCCACCTGCGCTCGTGGGCGCCGCCCACGACAGGTCGAGTGCTCCGTTACCCGCGGTCGCCCCGAACGAACGTGGCGCCGACGGGACCGTGAACGGTGCGAGCGTGAGCGACCTCGCGGACCACGCGCTCACACCGGCGAAGGACTTCGCGCGCACACGGACCACGAGGCGGCTGAGCGGCGTGAGACCGGTGATCACCGCCGACCGGGCGGTGGTCGCCGGGTCGGCGAGCCGCACCCAGGTCGTGCCGCCGTTCGTCGAATAGTCGACCTGGTAGTCGGTGAGGGGGTGGGAACCGGCCGACCTCGGTGCAGCCCACGAGACCGTGACCTTGCCGGCGCCCGACACCCCCGTTGGCTTGCCCGGCGCACTGGGGACCACACCAACTGGCGACACCGCACGGGCTACCGACGCCGCGCTGAACGAACTCACGCCGAGCCGGGTCTTCGACGCGACCCGGACGACGTACCGCGTGCCGGGCCTCAGCCCCGTGATGCGCGCCGACCGAGCGGTCGACACCTCGTCGGCGAAGGTCCTCCAGGCGATCGGCGACGCTGCGGAGTACTGCACGACGTAGTCCGTGACCGGCCACAGACCCGACCGCGGCGCCGCCCAGGTGAGGTCGAGCGACCCCGGTGCGGCGCTCGCCACCGGAGCGCCGGGCGGGTTGGGCCGCACTCGCGACGCGACCGTCGCCCATCCGGTGTTCGGCGCCTCATCCGCGGAGTGACCGGTACCCGTCGCGTACTCCATGTGTGCGTAGACCCGGGCGCTGGCGGGGTTCTTCAGGCACGACCACGGGACGTACGCCCCGTACGACTTCGCTGCTTCGTTCACGACCGGCACACCGTTGCAGACGAACAGCGGGTGGCCCTGTGCATCGAACTGGTTCGGGTTGACGACGTCGGCGTACAGCGCACCGCCGAGGTTGTAGAACTCGACCTCGAACTCCGCGCTGCGGTTGTTGTTCACGTCGATCGGCCACGAGATGAACGTGCTCTGGTCCACCCACGCGGTGTTCGTCGGGCGCACCCACGCCTGGACGGCGACCGACACGAACAACGAGGGCACACCCGAGTCGGCGGTGGATGCGACGCGCAGCCCGCGGATGTCGCCGAACCCGTAGGGCTTCGTACCCTTGAGCCAATCCGACTGCGGGTCGGCGATGGTCGGTGTCCACACGGTGTTCGGCAGGGTGGCACCGAACAGCGCCTTCGCACGCGCTGCCATGCGGTTGACCGACGCGTCGCGCTGGTGCAGCGCCGTGCCGTCCGCGACGACACCGGCTCGCAGGGACGTCGCCGCCGTCACCGGCCCGGTGACCGCCAGCGATGCGAGCGCGGTCGCGACGACCGCTCCCACTGCCACCCAACGACGACGACGCATGATCCCCCGATTGTTCGGCTCCGAGGCGCTGTCTATCAGACCGCCGGCGGGGTCACCAGACGACCTGGTGGACCGTTCGGGAAGGCTGTCGCAGGGTCAGCCGCGGGCGAATTCGCGAATGACGCGGCCGGGCCGTTCGCCCGAATGCACGCCGTCCTCGGTCACGATCTTGCCGTTCACCAAGGTCGCCGCGTAGCCACGCGACTTCACCATCAGGCGGCCCGTGCCACCCGGGAAGTCGAACACGTACTCGGGGTGCTCGGAGGCCAGCCGGTCGATGTCGAACACGTTGATGTCGGCGTAGCTGCCGGGCTGCAGCGTGCCCCGCTCCTTCAAGCCCAGCACACCGGCCGGGAACGAGGTCAGGCGACGCACCGCTTCCTCCAGGCCGGCGATCTTGCGGTCGCGAGCCCAGTAGGTGAGGTAGTGCGTGCTGGCATCGGCGTCGCAGATCTGACCGGCGTGGGCGCCGGTGTCGGCGAGACCGGGGTACACGTCGCCCAGCGTCAGCATCTCGCCCATCGTGTCGGTGGCCCGGTTGAAGAACCAGGTGTTGAACAGCTCCTTGCCGTCGCTCTCGAT
>JBMOGW010000092.1:0-12941 GCA_049318165.1 Ilumatobacteraceae bacterium | reverse complement strand
GAAGTAGTTGCCAGAACGAGCCTCAAGGAGTGGAACATGGGATTGGGCAATCTTGCGGAGAAGCAGTTTCAGAAGAATCTGGAGTTGGCGCAGTCGGCCATCTCGGAGCCGGTGATCTCGGCGGCGATCTTTCAGCGCAGCGGGTCGTTCGGTGCCGGTCTGATGGGTGGCGTCTCACAGTCGGCCGCGTTCGGAATGGACCGGGACGGCAAGAAGAAGGCCGGCGGCTTCCCTGCCGATTCGCTCCTCGCAGTCACGGCGACCCACCTCTACGCATTCGAGGTGAAGGGCGGTCTGAAGTTCAAGATCAAGGCGCCGGTCGGGAGCTGGGAACGGTCCGCGGTCGGTGTGGAGGCCGAGGACGGGAAGGCCACCGTGCAGGTGAAGTTCGACTTCGGCGAGGACGGCGTGGCGGTGTTGGAAACCCAGAAGGTCGCGGCGCACGCGGGCAACCTGCACTTCGTCCGTGAAGTCGCTGGTGGCGGGGTCAGCTGACCGCGGTTCGATGAGGGAGCGACAGCGATGCGCGGGAACATCGATCGCCCCATGTCGGCACGGGCATCGCTGCTTCGACCGGTGTCGGCAGCGCTGCTCCAACCGTCGACCCACCGCGTAAGGAGAGATGTGCCCGCAATGAGAGTACCTGTCCAGTGAATTCCTATCGCCGAGTCCGAAAAGGATCTGTCATGAAGTTCGAGAAGCCACTCGCCGTGATCGGGGCTGCTGCTCTGATGTTCATGGCAACGGATGCTGTCACCTATGCCGCGACCGGTTCGAGCCTGGTGCTCGGTCGGTTGAACCAGGCGAACGCGACCACCACGATGCAGAACACCGGCACCACGCCGGCGTTGAAGCTGGTGACCAAGAGCACGGCAACTGCACCGATGATCGTGAATGGCAAGGGCAAGGTCACCAACCTGTACGCCGATCGGGCCGCGACCGCGGACAACGCCAGCAAGGTCGGCGGCAAGACGGTGACGCAAGTCGTGGCGAGCGTCCGTCCTGCCGGGGTGATCTGGGTTGCCAAGAGCGGCGGCCAGTTCACGTCGTTGTCCGCAGCCTTGGCGTCGATCACGAACAACGGTCCGGCGCAGCGGTATGTGATCAAGGTCGCGCCCGGCACCTACATCGAGACCGCGTCGGTGGCGTTGAAGAGCTACGTCGACGTGGAGGGTTCCGGGCAGCACGTCACCACGATCACCTGCGCATGCGGATCGAACGTCGACCCGACCTCGGATGGGTTGAGCGCGGTGCTACGGGTGACCGGCCCAGGTTCGGTGGTGAGTGTCCGGGGGGTGACGGTCAACAACACGGGCAGCAACCTCACCTACTCGGCCGGCATCTGGACCGGGTCGACCGCGCCGGGTGACGTCAGTCTCGTCGACGTGACCTCCACCGCCATCGGCGGCACCAGCATCAGCATCGGCGTCTCCAACACCCGGTCGTCACCGACGATGACGAACGTGACCGCCACCGCCACCGGCGCCACCACCAACCTCGGCGTCTTCGACCATACGTCGTCACCGACGATGACGAACGTGACCGCCACCGCGACCGGCGGCAGCAGAAACTTCGGTATCTGGAACCAATTGTCCTCGTCGCCGACGATGACGAGCGTGAAAGCCTCCGGCACCGGCGGCACCACTGGCTACGGCGTCCAACTCGGCGTTGACGGGTCCGTACTCATCCGCGATTCATTTCTCGAGGGGTCAACATTCAGCGTGGTGTCGGGCGGCAAGGTGCGGATCCTGAACACGGTGTTCAACGGCAACACGTCCGGCATCGGGGCCGCCGCCTGCATCGGAGCACTGACCACGCAATTGAACAACTACACCTGCCTCTGACCTCGCGGACGGCGGCGGCACGCGCGAGCGGCCGTTCCGGCTGTCGTGATGCCGTCGCTTCCGCCCCCGCCCCGGCGAGCACACGAGCGGCGTCGGCCAGGAGTCGCCCTGCCGCCTCCCAGTCGTCGCGTTGCTGCAACGTCTCGACCTCGGCGAAGTCGAACGAGCGGATCACCAGGTCGGCCGAATGCACCCCGCCCAGACGGGCACGCACCTCTTCGTTGATGATGCGCTCGTACTCGATCGACGACTCCCAGCTCATCCCACCGAGCAGACCGATGCACTTCATCGCACCCAGCGTACGGCAGCGCCGCCGAGGACCCGACGCAGCGACCGGCGCGTGTCGGCCGCTGCTCCGGCCGCGAAGGTGGGCGCGCTCAGATCACCCCGGCCCACAGCTCGCGCTCGTCCGCCGCAGGGTCGTCGAGCACGCGAGGCGGAAGGTCGAAGACCGCGGTCGACCTAGTCCCCGCGTCGTACGGCGCCCACGCCGGCAGACCGTCGTGGTTGGGGTTCCCGGTGGACACGAACGACACCCACGCGGCGTGGACGATGTCGGCGAGCGCCTGCGGCGGATCCCCGGCGATGCCGCGCGCCTCGTCGTTGTCGATGCGGTCGAAGGCGAACGGCACCTCGAGGAAGTGACACGCCCCGAACTCGCCGCCGCGTGCGGTCGACCGCCAGTCGAACTGGTACATCCAGACGTTCGGGTTGTGGGCGATCTGCGCCTCGGCGAGCCGAATGGCCGGAAGCCGGAACATGCGATCGGTCTCGGCCGCCGCGGCCAACTCGTGGGGCACCGCGCCAGGACGGTTTCGCCGATACACGTCGAGCACCTGCGCACCCGACCGCCCGGCGGCACCCATCGTCGCGTCCAACGTCGCCTCCACGAGGGCCTCGTTGAAGATGTCCTTCAGATCGACGATGAAGATGAGCGTCTCTTCGCGGGTGGTGCCGATCATCACGTCGACGCCGGCTGCGGCACCGGCGGCGATCGCGTCGATGGGCCGCTGCGGCAACACCGACGTCCCGTAGGTCGGCTGGAGCAGCATCGCCGACGCCGCAGCCTCGCCGAAGCGGCTGCCGTCGCGAGTCTGGGCGAGCTCGTCGTTCAGCCGAACCTGCGCGGCGAGCATGTCGTCGGGCGACACGGCCAACAGCGCGTCGAGGTCGCCGGGAGCCACTCCCACCTCGGCGAGGATGTGGCCGGCGATCATCGACGCGGTGCCCGCGCTCAGACCGTTGTGGGCGGCACCGCTCTCGGCGATGGCCCGATGGAACAGACCCTTTGCCCGGGGGCTGGCCAGCAGGCAACCGACGCTCATGCCGCCCGCGCTCTCGCCGGCGATCGTGACGTTCGTCGGGTCGCCGCCGAACGCGGCGATGTTGTCGCGCACCCACTCGAGCGCCGCGATCTGATCGAGCAGACCGGCGTTGCCCGAGTCCGCCAACTGCGGGAAGTGATCCGCGAAGTGGGCGAAGCCCTGCGCACCGAGGCGATAGTTGATGGTCACGCACACGACGCCGTCGCGAGCGAACGCTGTGCCGTCGTAGACGGGGTCGATGCCCGACCCGGCGTAGAAGGCCCCACCGTGGATCCACACCAGGACCGGCAGACCCGACGCTGCCGGGTCGGGGGTCCACACGTTGAGGTTCAGGCAGTCGTCGCCCGACGGGTTCGACGGCGTGCCGATCTCGCCGAACGTCCCGGGCATCGGCGCCTGGATGCAGACCGCCCCGAACGCGGTCGCGTCCAGCTCGCCGTCCCATGCGGCACGACGTTGCGGCGGGCCGTAGCGCAGCGCACCCACCGGCGGTTCGGCGTACGGGACCCCGAGGAATCGGTGCACTCCCTCACTGGTGTCGCCTCGAACCAGACCACTCGATGTCATCACAGCCATGTTTTCCCCCAGGTCGAACGTCGGACGCGCTCGCCACAGGCGGCGCGTCCACCTGCGAGCCTGGAAGGAACGCGAGCAGGTCGCAAGTAGGGATGTCCCTAGATCACGTCTGGGGTGCGAGCTCGAGCTCGCCGCGAGTCACGGCCAGCCCCAACTCCAGCCGCGACCGACACTTCGTCTTGGCGTACAACCGGGTGAGGTACACCTCGATCGTCTTCACGCTGTAGTTCAGGACGGCCGCGATGTCGTTGTTGGTCATGCCCTCGCTCACCATGCGTGCGAGACGCGACTCGGTCTCGGACAAGCCAGAGCCGGCGTCCGTCACCACGCGAGGCACGGCGAGTCCGGCTGCGCGCATCTGCGCGGCGGCACGCTGACGCCACGGCAGCGCTCCGAGATCGTCGAACACGCGGTATGCCGCCGCGAGGTGTTCGGCCACGTCGTCGCCGAGTTCGGCGGCGAGCAACCGGGCGCGTGCGCCGTAGAACGGGAGATCGAGCGAGTCGGCGAACACGCGGGCGTCGCGAGCCGCATCGAGGTCACCCAGCAGGCCGGCACGAGCCAGCCCCTCACGAAGCCGGAACAACGGCCACTCGTCCACCGCCGGCCCGCGTGCGAGTGTCGCCAGGTGTCTCCGCGCGGCATCGGCATCGCCATCCGCGACACAGGCATCGATCAACGCCACGAGCAACAGGTCCACGCTGCCCGACATCCCTGTCGCTTCCACCCGCGACCACGCGTGCTCGAGCATCCGCCTCGCACCCTTGACGTCGCCGAGCAACAGCGCCACCCGACCCGCAGACGAGTCCGTCACCCGCCGAATGACCTCGATGTGCGGCCGGAACGCCTGGGCGATCGCCTCGGCTCGTCGGTACTGCCCTCGTTCGAGGTGGATCTCGCACTCGACGAACTGCACCAGGCCCTCACAGATCCGCGCGTCGTACTGGGCGAAGTCCCACGCGAGCTCGGGCACGGCCGCGAGCGCTTCGTCCCAGCGACCCTGCAGGTATCGGAGCAGGACGGTGGCGCTCTCGAGCTGACCGCCGATGCTGAGCCCGTTCCCGCCAGGGCGAAGACGCTCCGCGATCGAAACCGCCTCGGCCAGCTGGCGGCTGTCGCCCAAGCACGAGGCGAGCGCCATCGTGCCACGAATGGCGAACTGCGTCTGGAGGCTGGACCTCGGGATCAACGCTTCGAGCCCCTCGACGAGCGCAGCTCGCGTGACGGTGTTGTCCATCGCGTTCGCTCGGTGCAGATCGTGACTCATCGCGATCGAGAGTTCGACCGTCGCGACGCCCTCCGCCTGCAACGACCACATCGGCTCGAGCGGATCACCCTGGCCGAGCTGCGCCTGGAAGTGGGCCCGCTGCGATCGCAATGACACCGGCAGCGCGCCGTACATCCGCTCCTCTGCGTCGATGACATCGACCGCCGCCTGCAGTTCTCCGCCGATGTACAGGCTGTTCACGGTCTGGGCGAGCGTGCGCGTCCGAAGCGGCCCACTCGGCAGCTGTCGAAGCGCCACGGTCCCCAACTCGGCGGCGCGCTTCGGTCGTGACGCCCGGAACATCGCGTCGGCTTCCAGCGCGACCAGCTCGGCCTGCGCTGGAGCGTCGGCCGGCTGCCACGAGGCCGCTTTCGAGAACCAGCGCGCCGACACCAGCGGCGCGGTCCGCGCGGTCAGCCGACCTGCCTGGACCAACACGTCGATCGCCTGCAGATCGCCAGGCTCGGCGCTCTCGGAGAGGTGCGTCGCGAGTTCCGTGATGTCGACCTGGACCCCGCGGTCGGCATCGTTCGCCAGTCGTTCGGCGATCATGCCGTGGATCCGTCGCTGCTCCGCCGGACCGAGATCGTCGTACAGCGCCTCTCGGAGGATGCTGTGCGCGAACTCGAAGCGACCGTCGGCACGACGCACGATCAGTTGGCTGGCCACCAAAAGGTCGAAGGCGGTGACGACCCTGGCTTCGGGAATGTCGGCGATGGCCGCGACGAGCGACAGATGGCGCAGCGAGATGCGACCGAAGGCAGACAGCACCCGACCCACCTTCGCCTCGACACTGCCCACGTGGAAGAACCGATGCACGATCGCCGTGCGATGGTGGAGCAGGTTCCCGTCGTCGAGCAGCCGGGCGCGCGTCGAGTCGACGGCGATGCTCGACGACGTCAGTAGCGAGCGAGTGTTCTCGGTGGCGAAGAACGGGTTGCCGCGACTCGATGAGAAGACGAGGTCGACCAACGCCTCGTCGGGCTCGAGGCCGATGAGATCGGCGACGAGCGCGCGAATCTCGGAACGGTCGAGCTGCACGATGTCGACGACGGCGCCGCGCCCCTCGACCTCCAACTTGTCGACCAGGCCCTCCAGCTCGTGGGTCTCGGGGCTGCCCGGTGAACGGACCGTGCCGATGAGCAACACCCGCGAGCCGGCGAGCCAGCGACTCAACCGCATGAACAGCAACACCGAGTCGGCGTCGGCTTCGTGCAGGTCCTCCCAGATCGCCACGAGTGGACGGTGCTCAGCAATGCACGCGATGAGCCCGGCGGCGGCGCTGAGGACGTCGGACGGGCCGCCGACCGCAGGCTGCGTGTCCGGTCCGCCGAGGCCGAGCATCGACGCGAGCGCGACCCGACGAGCCGTCGCTTCGTCGGAAAGGTCGTCAGGGAGACCACCGATCAGCTCGCCGAGCAGCGCATAAGGAAGCCCGCGATCGAAGCTGGCGGCGTGGGCGGACACCGTGATCGCACCCATGGCGGTCGCCCGCCGCGCGACCTCGGCGACGAGCCGCGACTTCCCGATGCCGCCGTTGCCGCGCACGACCACGACAGCGCCGACGCCACGCTCGGCCTCCTTGAAGTGGCTCAGGACGCGGGCGAGTTCGGCCTCGCGCCCGACGAGCTCGGACGCGCCGACCTGCAACTCGGTGTTACGACGCACGCGAACGAACCCCCTCCCCCGGCCACCCCCACGGCGCCGAAGCCCATGTTAGGAGACCAGTAGGGACTTCCCCACTAGGCAACGGCCCTGCCAACCGCGACACTCGCCGCGCAGGCACGAAACCGACACGCACGACCGAGGGGGTGGCGACGTGACACGCATCGAGCTCCAGCTGACACGCGTCCAGCGTTCCGGCTCGGACGAATCACCCAGTGTGAAGGGCTCCATCGCCATCGAGGACGGCGCCGCGACGCCGTTCGTCGGCTGGATCGAGCTCCTCACCGTGTTGGAGGACTGCCTGCAACCACCCGAGTCGACCGATCAGTGATCTCGGCCCACACACCACAGCAACCAGGGGGACCCATGAAGAAGCGATCCGTAGTCCGGCTCGCCGCGATGCTCGCAGCCGTGACGATGACGGCCGCGGCGTGCAGCAGCGACAGTTCGTCCGACGCGGTCGACACGACCACTGCGGCCACCGAGCCGTCGGCCGACACCACCACGCCCGCCGAGACCACCACGCCGTCGGAGACGACCGGCGCCAGCACCATCGACCGGACGGGCGAGACCATCAAGGTCGGCTACGTCAACAACGAGGGCGGCGCGTTCTCGTTGCCCGAGTTCCGCATCGGCGGCGAAGTGGCCATCGACGAGATCAACAAGGACGGCGGCATCAACGGTGCCACCATCGAAGTGGTCGGCTGCCTGGCCGACGCATCGCCCGAAGGGTCGATCAACTGCGCCAACCAGCTCATCGAAGCCGGCGTCGTCCTCGCCTACACCGGCATCGACGTGGCGTCCGACGCCGCGCTGCCGCTGTACCAGGAGGCCGGCATCCCGTACGTGACGTCCAACGGTTGGGGTGCCGCCCAGGGCAACGCCGACGGCTCGCACATCCTCCACGCCGCCAGCGACGCGTACTCCGTCGGACCGTTCGCACTCGCGGCGGACCTCAACATCACCAAGGTGGCCAACGTCTCGGAGCAGACACCTGCGGGTGAGTCGTTCGTCAACGAGATCACCAAGCCAATCGCCGAGACGCTGGGCATCGAGCTGCAGACGATCACCGTGGACCCGGCCGCACCCGACTGGGCCGCCGCGGTCGCCACCGCACAGTCCTCCGGTGCGGAGATGATCTGGGGCCAGCTCACCGAACCGGGCTGCATCGGTATGGTCGGCGCCGCCCGCGCCGCGGCGTTCGAAGGTGAAGTGTTCGCCGGTTCGTGCAGCTTCTACATCCCCGCGGTCGGCGACGCCGCCGTCGGGACGTACACCCAGGGCGACCTCTACTTCCCGAGCATGAAGTCGTTCGCACCCGAGCGCATCGCCCAGAACCTGACCGACTACGAAGCCGCGATGGAAGCAGCCGGACAGGCGGACTACATCGAGGGGTTCGCCGCCGCGGCGTACGGAGCGTGGATGGAACTCCGCGCCATCCTCGAGCGCGTCGAGGGCGACATGACGGCCGAGACGGTCGAGGCCGAGCTGAACAGCGGTGAAGTCACGCCTGGCTGGTTCGGTCCCGACATCAAGTGCGGAGCCGCACCGTGGCCGACGTCGAAGTCGTCGTGCTCGGCGAGCATCGCGGTCTACGAGGTCGTGAAGAACGACGACGGCACCGTCGGTCGAGCCGTCGCCAAGGACTTCTTCGACGCCTACGAGTACTCGCAGGGCTGAGCCCTCGACAACGCACCGCACCACGAGGGTGGGGGCCGGTGATGCCGGTCCCCACCCTCTCCGTCCTCAGGAGCAGCGTGAACCAGTACTTGATCTTCGCACTCATCGGCCTCGGCTTCGGCGTGCTGTACGCCGCCATCGGCATGGGCGTGGTCATCACCTATCGGGGCACCGGAGTGATCAACTTCGCCACCGGCGCGATGGCGATGTGGGGCGCCTACGTCTTCGACGAACTCCGCAAGACCGGCGATCTCGTGCTGCCCGTGATCGTCATCCCACACCGGGTCTCGCTCGGTGATTCCGCGTCGTTCGCCGTCGGTTTCGCGATCGCCCTGCTGTCGTGTGCCGCGCTCGGGGTCCTCATCCACCTCCTGGTGTTCCGACCACTGCGCACGGCGCCGACGCTCGCCAAGGTGGTCGCCTCGGTCGGCGTGCTGATCTTCCTGCAGGCACTCACCGTGCTGCAGTTCGGCAGCGAGTCGAGAGCCGTGCAGCCGATCATGCCCAACGAACCGCTCGAGGTCGCCGACATCACATTCCCTCGCGACCGCCTGTGGCTCACGCTGGTGGTCGTCATCGTGGCAGCGGCGTTGTGGGCGTACTTCCGCTACACACGCATCGGCCTGGCGACCCGCGCCTCTGCGGAGAGCGAGCGCACCATTGCGTTGGCTCGATACTCGCCGCAACTGCTCGCCGGTGCCACCTGGCTGCTGTCCGGCGTGGTCGTGGGCGGCATCGGGATCCTGGCGTCGCCCACCACCGTGCTCAACCCGCTCACGTACGCGTTCGCCATCGTGCCGGCCCTCGCCGCTGCGCTCATCGGACGGCTGCAGTCGATCGCCATCACCGTCGCCGCCGCGCTGACGCTCGGCGCGTTCCAGTCGGTCGTCGGCTTTCAGACCACGAAGCCGTGGTGGCCGAAGTGGGCCGTGACCGGACTGTCCGACGCGGTGCCGTTCATCGTCATCATCGTCGTGCTGTTCCTCATCGGCGGTTCCCTACCGACGCGTGGCGAGGCCGAGGCCGACCCGCTGCCACCGGTGATCCGGCCGAAGAACCGGCCGCCGGTCGTCGCCGCACTCGTGGTCGCCGGTGGCGCCGCGATCATCCTCACCGATGGCACCTACCGATTCGGCGTGATCTCCAGCATGATCATCAGCGTCATCATGCTGTCGCTCGTGGTGCTCACCGGGCTGATCGGGCAGATCTCGCTCGCCCAGGCCGCGATCGCCGGAGTCGCCGGCTTCGTGCTCTCGAAACTGACGACAGGTTGGGGCGTGCCGTTCCCCTTCTCGCTGGTGCTCGCCAGCCTCGTGGCCTCGGCCTTCGGCGTCGTGGTCGGCATCCCCGCGCTGCGCATCCGCGGCGCCCAACTGGCCGTCGTCACCCTCGCCGGCGCGGTGGCCCTCGAGAAGTTCGTGTTCCGCAACCCCGAGTTCTCCAACGCCGAGGGGAACCTCGTCCCCCGCCCGACGCTGTTCGGCATCGACCTCGGCATCCGCCAGGGACAGGTGATCGCCCGATGGCAATTCGGTCTGGTCGTGCTGTTCTTCCTGACCGTCACCGCCGTCCTCGTCGGCAACCTCGCCCGCGGTGCAACCGGCCGCCGATTCCTGGCCGTTCGCTCCAACGAGCGGGCCGCGGCATCCATCGGGGTCAGCGTCGCCGCCAACAAGCTGCTCGCGTTCGGACTTGCGTCGTTCATCGCCGGAGTCGGTGGCTCGCTCATCGGCTACAGCCGAGGACAACTCTCTGCCGACAGCTTCTCGACGTTGGTCGGGCTGTCGTTCCTGGCCTTCGCCTACCTGGGCGGCATCACGTCGGTGTCGGGAGCGCTCGTCGCAGGAACGTTCGCGCCGCTCGGCATCACGTTCGTGATCACCGACCGCCTGCTCGACCTCGGCAGCAGCTACGGCGTCATCGCCGGGCTCAGCCTCGTGCTCACCGCGATCTTCAATCCCGAAGGCATCGCGGGTGCGACGCATCACAAACTCGCCGAGTTCAGAGCTCGACGGTCGAAGGCCGTCTCGGCCGACCCGGTCGCGGCCGAGGCGACGCTCGCTGCCGATACGACTGCGCCGGTGGACCCGACTCCCACCGAGCGCCGGGTCCGTCCGACGTTCGACGACCGCACCGTCGTCCTCGACGCACACGAGATCACCGTGCAGTTCGGTGGCCTGATGGCCAACAACAGCGTGTCGCTGCAGGTGCGCGAAGGCCAGGTCGTCGGCCTGATCGGACCGAACGGCGCCGGCAAGACGACGTTCATCGACGCCATCACCGGCTTCGTGCCATCACGCGGACGTCTCCTCTTCGACGGTCAGGACTTCGAAGGGATGCGCCCGCACCAGCGCGCCCGATCCGGCCTGGTGCGCACCTGGCAGAGCATGGAGTTGTTCGACGACCTGACGGTGCTCGAGAACGTGCGCGTCGCCAAGGAGCGATCGTCGTCGACGTCGGTGCTGCTGGACCTGGTCGCACCCAACCGCCACGTCGACATGGCGCAAGTTGACTGGGCGTTGGACATGGTCGGCATGGCGGACCGCGCCGACCGGTCACCCGCCAGCCTTTCACTCGGACAACAGAAGCTGTTGGGCGTCGCCCGCGCGATCGCGAGCAGACCCCGGGTGATCATGATGGACGAGCCTGCCGCCGGGCTCGACAGCGACGAGAGCACGGTGCTCGGGTCGCGCATTCTCGACATCGCCGACAGCGGCATCTCGGTGTTCCTGATCGACCACGACATGGGTCTGGTGCTCGACGTGTGCGACTACATCTACGTGCTCGACTTCGGCCAGATCATCGCCGAGGGCACTCCGACACAGATCCGTTCCGACCAGGCCGTCATCACGGCATACCTCGGCGAGGAGGCCCACGCATGAGCGTGATCGACGTACGCAACCTGGTCGCCGGGCACCACGGTGTCCCCGCGGTGCGCGGGCTCGACCTCCACGTGGACGCAGGCGAAGTCGTGGCCCTGCTGGGACCCAACGGCGCGGGCAAGACCACGACGCTGCTCACGATCGCTGGACTGCTGCCGATCATCGGCGGTGAGATCGACGTGCTCGGTTCGTCGATCGCCGGGGTGTCCACCCACGTGATCGCGAGGCGCGGCCTCGCCCTGCTCCCCGACGACCGTGGCATCTTCTTCCAACTCACCGTGGCCGAGAACCTCCGCCTCCACCGCCACAAGTCCAGCACGGTGACGACCGACGACGTCCTCGGCTACTTCCCCGGGCTGGCCGACATCGTCGAACGCAAGGCCGGATTGCTCTCGGGCGGTGAGCAGCAGATGCTGGCGCTCGGATGCCGGCTGATCGCCCAGCCGCGGGTGCTGATGATCGATGAGATGAGCCTCGGTCTGGCACCGATCATCGTGGCACGATTGCTGCCAGTGGTCCGTCGCATCGCCGACGAGACAGGAACAGCCGTCCTGCTGGTCGAACAACACGTCCACGCCGCGCTCAAGATCGCCGACCGGGCGTACGTGCTCAGCCACGGCGAGGTCGTCGTTCAGGGCACCGCCGCGGAACTGGAGCGGGACCGCGAGGTACTCGCCAGCAGTTATCTCGGCGGCACCGCGCTCGACGAGGACTCGTAGCTGCCCTTGGTCGCGGGGGCGCGCCGCGCTATGCGGCGTGCGGCGGTAGCACCTTCGCCAACAGCGCAGCGCCGGGATGCTTCGCCATGTCGGGCTCGCCGATGCGTCTCCAGGCCTCGGCCACCGTGAACAGCTCGCGGTCCAAGAAGTCGCCCAGTGTGTCCAGCAACTGCACCTGCGTCATGTCGGGCGCGCAGTCGATGAGGGTCCGCAGCGCTGTGGTGCACGGGATGCCCTTCACCACCGTGCGGTCCGAATCGGGCACGTCCCCGTGGTGGAGGATGATCGCCTGATCGCCCAACATCAACCGCTCGGTCGGATTGCCGGCAGCGTCGACGCCCAACGGCTCGCGCGGCGGTTCGGGGTACCGCCACTCGCGGCTGTCGAGGTCGTCCTCATCGTCGTCGTAGTCGTCCTCGTACAGGCAGTCGCACGACAGCAGCTGACCGCGACAGATCGGGCAACGCTGCAGGTCGCAGCCGGGGTGGTGATGGCCGCCGCGCTTCACCCCGCAGTCACCGCACCGCGGCCCGCCGTGGCGGTCACCGGGGCCCTTGCCCCACGGCCACAGCGCGATCTGACGTCCCCCGTGCTTGAGTACGTTCGCCGTGCACGAGTCGGCGGTGGTCATCTCCCGATCGCAGAAGTAGCAGATCGCCATCACCGCACCTCCTTGGTCGGGACGGCCGAGGCCTCAATGGGTCGACGAATGGACGCGTGCGACATGGGTCGCCTCCGTGGTTCGAGTTCGCTGGGGAGCCGCGTTCGTGAACGGGCTCCGTTCGTGGAAGCGAGTGCTTCGATCCGTCGTGGTCCTCGTGAGGTCCGCCGACTCGGCAGAACCTATCGGCCGTGATGGCCCGCTCACACCCCTTCTCGGGGCGGCCTACCATCCGGTTCCCCGAGCCCCGAGGAGTCCCCCCGATGAAGATCGGAAGAGCGTCGTGTAGGGAAAGAGTGTTGCACTGTGTGTGTAGATCTCG
>JBMOGW010000091.1:0-12969 GCA_049318165.1 Ilumatobacteraceae bacterium | reverse complement strand
GAAAAACGCAGAGGGCCGATGCCAACCCCCCGATGGCACCAGCCCTCTCCGGCGCTGCTCCCCGTGGGGAGCGCGACATCCGGTCGATATCTCTTCCGGTGGTCTTGCGACCGAAGCGAAGGATAGACACACGCGCGGGGCTGAGAAAAGAGTCACAGGCAGAAAAAGTCTGAATGTTCGAATTCGGACTTCTCCTACCTCGCGCTTGGGAAAATGCCTGGTGGCGGCCGGTTCGGGCCGCACACGGCGCGCGAGCGCTTTCCGAGCAGGGACGACGCGCCGCGCCGGTCGCGTCCGTGCCCCTGCGTCATCGTGGGCAGGGTCAGTGGCGACCGAGCTCGACGCTGCGCGCCGTGGCGGCCATCACCGCCTCCAGCAACGCACTGCGGACGCCGTGCTCCTCGAGCGTGCGCAGCCCGGCCGCGGTGGTGCCGCCGGGCGAGGTGACGTTGGCGCGCAACTGCGCCGGGTCGCCACGGTCGGCGAGCAGCGCGGCCGAACCGACGAACAGCTGCGTGACGAGTTGCTCGGCGTTGGCGCGCGACAGCCCGGCCAGCACCCCGGCCTCGGTCATCGCCTCGGCCACGAGGAACAGGTAGGCGGGACCGCTGCCGGCCAGACCGGTGACCGCGTCGAGCTGGCTCTCCGGCACCCGCACCACGATGCCGACCGCGCCGAGGATGCCCTCGGCCCATTGCAGGTCGTCCTCCGACGCAGTGACGCCACCGGCGATCGCCGCGGCGCCCTTCCCGACCAGCGCCGGCGTGTTCGGCATCGCCCGTACGACGGTGACGTCGGGCCCGGCCGCGTCCTGCAGCGCGGCGACCGAGATGCCGGCCGCGATGCTGAGCAGGCGCGTGGCACCGGCACGCGCCGCAGTGGCGCAGGCCACCGCCACGTCGTACGGCTTGACCGCGATCAGCGCGGCCTCGCAGGGCGGGATCTCCGCGCCGATGGCGACGCCCGGGAACAGGTCGCCGAGCTGCGCGGCGCGAGTGGCCGACACCTCCACGATGGCGAGATCGTCGGCCCCCCAACCCGCCTGCAGGAGGCCACCCACGAGCGCAGCGCCCATGTTGCCCCCACCCACCACTGCCAGTCGGTACGTCATGGCGGCAACCCTACGCGGCACCGTCGTCGCCCGGCGCGTCCGTTCTTCGCACCGACCAACACGTCACGGGTGGCCGGCACGACTTCCCCGATCTGCCGGCCACCCGCACCTCCACTGGGTACGGCGAGATCGGCGGACCGGCAGAATTCAGGTGAACTTGCTGGCGAACGCCAGGCGGACGAGCGCAGGGAAGCTCTGCTCGACGTACTGGTACAGCGAGCCGATCACCCGGTCGAGCTCGGCCTCGTTCAGCACCGCCAGCAGCAACTCGCCGCGCAGGAACAACGCATCCTCCACCCCGATCGCGAAGTGCGCGCCGACCAGCTTGTCGTTGCGGCGCAGCGCCAGCTCGTACACCTCGGCGGCGTGCTCCGGCGGGGCGGGCAGCACGTACGCCTCGTAGCGCAAGGTGCGCTGGCCGAGGGTGAACCAGATGGTGATGTGCTCCTTCTCCTCACCCTTCAGGCGCACGTACCACCGGGGCTCGCTGTGCTCGCCCGGGTCGCCGCGGTCGATGGCCTCGAACAGCTCGTTGCCCGCAGCGAACGCGTGCAACCACCCGGTGATCGCGGCCTCGTACTCGTGCAGCGTGGGCGGGAGGTGGTAGTCGGTCATCCGCAGGCCACCAGTTCGCGGGCGCCGAGATCGGTGTACAGGCGGCGCAGGCGTGCGGCCGCGAAACTCCACGTGTAGCGACGGGCGCGCTCGGCGCCGCGGCGGCCGAGGGCGGCGGCGTGCGAGGGGTGATCGACGATCTCGCGCAGGTAGTGGGCGAACAGTGCCGGCTCGCGCTCGGGCACCAGGTAGCCGGTTTCGCCGTGGTCGACCAGCGTCAGCAGCCCACCGACGCCGCTGGCGACGACGGGCACGCCGCACGCTGCAGCCTCCAACGCGACGAGGCCAAAGCTCTCGCTGCGGCTCGGCACCACCACCGCGTCGGCGGCGCGGTAGTAGGTGGACAGGATGTGGTGCGGCTGCGGCGGCACGAAGCGCACCTGGGCGGCGAGACCGAGTTGCTGCACCAGGTCGCGCAGGCGGCGCTCCTCGGCACCACCCTCGCTGCCGCTCGCTCCGCCGACCACCAGCAGCAGTGCGTCGGGGCGGCCGAGTTCGGCCAGGGCGCGCACGGCGACGTCGGGCGCCTTCAACGGCTGGATGCGACCGACGAACAGCAGCACGGGCACATCCACGGGCAGGCCGAGCGCGTTGCGCGCACCCGACCGCTCGCCCGGCGCGAAGAACGCGTGCTCGACACCCGGGGCGACGATCTCGATGCGGCCCTGCGGGTTGCCGTAGAGGCGGCGGAACTGGTTCTCCTCCTCGGTGCAGCTGACGCAGATGGCGTCGGCGCAGCGGATGATGTCGGCCTCGGACTGGTGCCGCCACTCGCTCTCGTGGTCGCCGCCCTCGGCCTTCACCTTGGCCAAGGTGTGGAAGGTGGTGACGAACGGGACGTCGAGCTCGTGTTTCAGCCGGTGGGCAACCAGACCCGAGAGGAAGTAGTTGGCGTGCAGCACGTCGGGCAGGCCCTCTTCAGCGAAGTGCGCCGTGACGCCCTCGCCGAACAGACCGAGCACATCGGCGAGACCCTCCTTGGGCAGGTCGCACGGGCCGGCATCGATGTGGACGACACGGTGACCGGGCTCGACCAACACCACGTCGGGCTGGTCCGGGTGGGTGCGGCGCGTGTAGGAGGTGCACTCCACGCCGGCCTGGGCGAGCGCGGACGACAACTCGCGCACGTACACGTTCATGCCACCGCTGTCGCCAGACCCCGGCTGGGCCAGGGGTGACGTGTGGAGGGAGAGCATGGCGACCCGTTGCACGACGGAGCAGAACACTACCTGTCCGGTCAACATTCCGGGGCGGAGCCGGTCGCGTCGTACCTGGTCATGGGAGACTGCTCCCCATGACGGACCCCACCGCCGCACGCACGAGGCAGCGCCCGATCACCCGGGTGCTGTCTCCGCTGCGCGACTTCCTGCGCACCGAGGCAGCGGGCGGGGCGCTGCTGGTGCTGGCATCGGTGGTGGCGCTGGTGTGGGCCAACTCGCCGTGGAAGGCATCGTACTCGCGGCTGTGGCACAGCGAGATCGGCATCACCGTCGCCGGGCATTCGCTGGTGCTCGACCTGCAGCACTGGGTGAACGACGGCCTGATGACCGTCTTCTTCCTCGTGGTCGGCCTGGAGATCAAGCGCGAACTCACCACCGGACACCTGGCCGGACGCCGTGCCGCCACGTTGCCGGTCGTCGCCGCGCTCGGCGGCATGGTGGTGCCGGCCGTGTTGTACCTGGCCATCGCCGGTGGGACCGCGGCGAAGGGCTGGGGCGTGCCCATGGCCACCGACATCGCGCTCGCCGTCGGTGTGCTGGCGCTCGCCGGCAGCCATGCACCCGCCAGTCTGCGCGCCTACCTGCTCGGCCTGGCGGTGGTCGACGACATCGGCGCCATCGTCGTGATCGCCGTCTTCTACTCCACCGGGGTCGCGTTCGGCTGGCTGTTCGGCGCCGTCGCCGGTGTGCTCGCGGTGGTGGTGCTGCAGCGCTGGGGTGTCGAGCGGCTGCTGGTGTACGTGCTCGCCGGCACGTTCGTGTGGTTCGCGCTCCACGAGGCCGGCGTGCACCCCACCCTGGCGGGCGTGGCGATGGGCCTGCTGGCCCCGGTGACACCGCGGGCGACGCCCGACCTGATCGACGTCGACGAGCTGACCGACCTCAGCTCGGCCGAGGCAGCGCGCACGACCGCCCAATTGGCGCGGTCGTCGGTCAGCACCGTGGAGTGGCTCGAGCACGAGCTGCACCCGTGGACGAGTTTCCTCATCGTGCCGTTGTTCGCGCTGGCGAACGCCGGCGTCGAGGTCAGCCGCGACAGCATCGAGGCGGCACTGCGCTCGCCGATCTTCTGGGGCATCGTGGTCGGCCTGGTGGTCGGCAAGCCCCTCGGCGTACTGCTGTCCAGCAAGCTGGTCATCCGCAGCGGGCGCGCCGACGCGCCGGAGGGCACCACCACTCGTCAGTTGCTCGGCGCGGGCAACGCGGCCGGCATCGGCTTCACCGTCGCACTGTTCATCGCCGAGCTGGCGTTCGTGGACGACCAGGGCGTGGTCATCGAGTCGGAGGTGGCCGACGCAAAGGTGGCGATCCTGCTCGCCTCGCTGGTGAGCGGCCTGCTGGCCTTCGCGGTGCTGCGTCAGCGGTCGCGGGCGGCGACGGTGGCGGCGACGAAGCTCTCGTAGACGTTCAGCAAGGCCTGCTGCTGTTCCGGCGTGAGCACGGGATCGTTGGCGATGGCCTCGCGCACACCACGTGGGGAGGCGTCGGGGTCGAGAATGCCCGCTCGTTCGTAGAGCGTCTCGGCGCTGATGTGCAACGCCTTGGCGATCTGCTGGAGGATCTCGGCCGACGGCTTGCGCAGCCCGCGCTCGATCTGCGACAGGTACGGGTTGCTCACACCGGCGGACTCGGCCAGTCGGCGCACGCTCATGCGCGCGATCTCGCGTTGGGTGCGAATGAACTCGCCGAGGTCGGGCAGCGGCGCGCTCATCGGATGCTCCCCGACGTGCGGATCACTCGTCGTCGGCGAGGAGGCCGTCGACGTCGGCCTCACCGTCGCGGTACCGCCGCACCAGCTCGGCGCTCAACGCGTCGATGCGGTCGAACAGCGCCCGTCGCTCGCCCGAACGCTGCTGCTCGAACTGGTGCAGGTTGGCGATGTAGGCACCCAGCTCGTCGATCGACATCGAGGCGAGGTCGGTGCTGCCGGCGTCGCTGCACAGTTCCTCCAGCTCCTGCGCCAGCGGGTGGTGGCTGAAGTCCTCTGCCGGCCGCGGGGGACGGGCCGGTCCACCCGTCAGTTGCGTGCTGAGGATGGTCGGCAGTTCGCCGGTGATGTTCGCATCGTCCTCGCCCACGGCGCGGTGGCGCAGCTCGGCGCGGGCCAGGTCGAGGCGAGCCTGCACGAGGCGGCGCACGTAGCTGACGGCATCGTCCTCGCGCTGCAGCTCGGCGCGCAGCGCGCGCAGATCATCCAGCGGCAGCAACCGCGGATCGAACTCGGTCGTGCTCATAGAGAACCTCCACTCACGGGCGGCAGGACTGCCACTTCATCACGGTCGCCGACCTGCGTGTCCGGGTCGGCGGGCTCGCCGTTCACCCAGATCCGGCACGACGGCAACACGTCCTGGAACACGACACCGAACTGCGATCCGGCACGTGTCAACACCTCGCCCACCGTGGCCCCCTGGATCTCCGTCGAGCCCGTGCCCGCGGCCTCCCGAGCCGCAGCGAACAGACGGAGGGTGGCCATGTGGTGCATGGTAGTGGGCGACCCGTGGAGGCGACCGCTACCCTCCGGACGATGTCGTCCGGCCATGCACCCGTCACCCGCCTGCTGGCCCTGCGCCACGGCGAGAGCGAATGGAACGCGGTCGGCCGCTGGCAGGGTCAGGAGGACCCGCCGCTCACCGAGACCGGCCTGCTGCAGGCGGTCGCGGCGGCCGAGCAGCTGGGCACGTTCGACGCGGTCTGGGCGAGCACCCTGCAGCGCGCGGCGCACACCGCGGCGGTGGTGGCCGAGTCGATCGGCGTCGGGCCGGTGCAGACCCACCCGGGACTGATGGAGGCCGCGTTCGGCCCGTGGCAGGGGCTGACGGTGTCCGAGATCGAGGCCGGGTGGCCCGGCTACCTCGAGGCACATCGTCGGCCGGACGGGGCCGAAGCGCCCGAGCAGGTGACCGAGCGGGCGTTGCAGGCGTTCCGCGACATCGCGGCCACGACGCCGGGCGGCGAGGTGCTGGTGGTCAGCCACGCCGGCCTGATCCGCACCGTGTGCCGTGCGGTCGGCGGACTGGACGTGCGATTCCCCAACCTCGGCGGCGTGTGGTTCCTGGTGCACGGTGACGGGACGGTGCACGTCGGCGAACAGGTGCAGCTCGTCGAGCCGACCGCCTTCCGCAACACGCTCTGAGCCATGCGCCGTCACGACGACGACTTGCGGCTGCCGCTGTTCGAGGCAGACGAACGCGTCGACGTGCCGCATGTGGCCGTCATGTCCGGCGACGACTTCGACATCGAGGTGATCCGCTCGGCCCGCCGGAAGCGCACGGTCGGCGCCGAGCTGCGCGGCAACACGCTGCGCATCCTCATCCCGTCGTGGATGAACGCGGCCGAGGAAGCCGCCTGGGTGGAGAAGATGGCAGCCGGCTTCCGCCGCAAGCGATCCGCCGAGCGCATCGACCTGAAGGACCGCGCGCTCACCCTGGCGCGTCGGCACGAGCTGCCCCGCCCGCGCGACATCCGCTGGGCGGACGACATGACCACCCGCTGGGGCTCCTGCACCGTCGGCACCGGGGCCATCCGCATCAGTACGCGGCTCGCGCCGTTCCCCGACTGGGTGATCGACTACGTGATCGTGCACGAGTTGTGCCATCTGGAGGTGCGCGGTCACGGGCCCGACTTCTGGCGTCTGGTGCACCGCTACCCGAAGGCGGAGCGGGCGATCGGGTTCCTGATCGCGAAGTCGGGCGAGGACGATCTCGACGGGGCCTGAGCCCTCGGGTTCGCTCCGGGTCATGCGGTCAGGAGCCGGCGCGGCCGTTGCAGACCGACGAGCAGGCTCCCGGCGATGACCGCGATCAACACCATCACGACGACGGAGAGGGTGCCCCGCAGATGGGTGTCGGACGCGACGCCGGCGCTGAGCACCCGGGCGATCGGCACTCCGTACGCCGTGCTGGCCGGCAGCGCGAGACCGCCGGCGAGTGACTGCTGCACCAACTCGACCGACGCAGCGGTGGCCGCCGACGTGACGGCGAGTCCCTGCGGCGGGCGCACGTAGCCGCTGCACTGCTGACCATCGAGCGGCAGGTCGAAGTCGCCGGACGCGTCCGACGTGACCATCTTGGTGTTCTGGCGGTCACCGTCCTGGCAGACCGCGATGAGCGTCGCGCCCGGTACCCCGGTGCCGTCCACGACCACACGTCCCGACCACGAGGCCGGCAGCGCCGACGCCTCCACCTGCGCAGGCAGCGCGCTGGCCACCGCACCGACGAGCGCGAGGAGCGAGACGACACGCATCGCCAGGCGGCCAGCGCTGGCACCGAGTTCGCCACCGCTGATCGGCACGAACGGACGGTCGTCCTCGGCGACCGAGCTGCCGGGCAGGACGCCGAGTTGCTCCCACACCGGCTCGACGAGGCAGTACTCCGCGAGCGCATTCGCGGCCGCGTCGTCGAGCGACTCGAACTCCAGACCCAGGCGCCACTCGCCCAGCGGCATCATCGTCACGTTGCGCACGACGGTGGGCACGGACACGGTGGTGACGCCGGTGCGGGTGGGGACCGAGGCCTCCAGCAGCACGCGCTCGCCGACTTCGAAACCGGCGTTGCTCATGACGCCGGCACCGTACGACGTGATGTCGAGCACCGACACCGCACGATCGCCGAGGCTGGCGGCCAGACCGGCGCCGACGCGGGTGGCGCGACGGCGGTGCGACCGACGGCCGAGCACACGCAGTACGTCGAGCGACAGCGCGAGCAGCCAGAGCGCGATGGTCACCATCGCCAACAGCGCAGGTTGGGGCAGCTCGCCCATGGTGTGGGTGACGCGATCGCTCAACCCGCGCAGCACCAGCACCACGCTGAGCACGATCACCGCAGCGACGAGGCTGGCACCGTACTGCGCCGCGGGCAGATGCACGATCGGCTCGCGCCCGCGCAACACGTCCGGATCCATCGTGCTGCGGAAGGTGGCGCCGATGTTGTGCAACGACCAGCGGGTGCGGTCGCCCGGCCGCAGCGACCAGCCGCTCAGCAGCGACATGGCGAGCGAGGTGTAGGCGAAGTACGGCAGCCAGAGGATGGCCATGGTCGCGACCGTGGCGTGGAACGGCGCCTCGCCGGCCAGGAGCCCGGCGCAGAGCAGTGCGATGAACGCGACGCGGCGCAGGCTCGACAGGGGTCGCACGGCCCACGCCATCGCGGCCGCGCGCTGCGCCGCGGTGTGGCCGCCGACACGCAGGGCACCGTGGTCGCCGCGCAGCATCGCCCAGGCACCGCGCACGCGCTCGACGCGCTCGCGGTAGACGGCGCTCGCGTCGCGCTCGGCGCGGTGCGACACGACGGGCACCGCCGCAGGGGCGGTGATGCGCCAGCCGGCCTCGTGCAGCGCGGCGGTCGCCTTCCAGTGCGCCTCCAAGGGAAGGGCGTCCGTGTGCGGCACGTCGAGGAGTGCGTGGGTGCGCACGAGAGCACCGGACCCGGTCCACACCGCGGCGCCGCGGCGGCCGAGTGCGGGGTTGAGCGCGGCGCGTTCGAACGCCAACTCGTGGCGACGATCCGGTCCGTGCTCGGGCGAGTCGTCGGCGAGGGTCACGCCGAGGCCTTGGACGACGGCGACGCGCTGGTCGTGAAGGTCGGCACCGAGGATCGCGACGATGTCGGTGGTCGGGACGTCACCCGCATCGACGAGGAGGAACTCCGACGAGCGTACTGCCGCGCTCATCACCCGCAGACCGTTGCGGTCGTCGGGGTCGGCAGCGGCGTAGACCGCCTGGAACTCGATGGCCAGCGCAGCCACCTCGTGACGGCCGAACAGGTCGAGCAGCACCACCTGATCCACGTCGGCTGCAGCGCGAAGCGCCAGCAGCGTGGCGCGTACCTCGTGCGGTGTTTCCGCGCCCACGCGGACGACGGCGTCGACAGGGCGCAGCGCCCGCTCGACACGATCGTGGCCGAGGGTGTCGGGCTGCGCCGAGTCCGGCACCGGCCACAACGCCCAGACCAGCAGCGCGGTGGCCAGCAGGGCCACCAACTCGACGACGAAGAACGGTCCGGCCAGCCACGCGGGGGTGCCGTCCATGGACGCGAGGAGGCGCCATGCGAGGTACGCAGCCCCACCGACCAGCCCGGTCAGCGCCAACACCCGTGCGCCGACGTGCTCGTTCCTCCTCATCCCGACGTTCCCTCGCCTCTGTCACGGCTCCGGTCGAGCCTCTGTGCTCCTTCATCGGCGCCACGCTCGGTGAACTTGAACGTCGGGCGGGCGCGAGTGCAGGTCGCGGGGCAGGTCGGATAACCTCCAACCCTCGTGGGCACCGCCAAACGTGAACGACAGAAGGCCAACCGACAGCTGCGGCTGCAGGAACTCGCCAAGGAGCAGCGCAAGGAGAAGTCGAAGAAGGTCGCGTTCCGCGTCGTCGGCGGCATCGTCCTGTTCTTCGTGCTGGTCGGCGGCATCTACCTGCTGGGCGGGAACGACGATTCGTCGTCGTCCTCCACCACCAGCACGCTGCCCACCTCGACGACGTCGGGCAACACGACCACCACCATCGCGTACCCGACGCCGGAGAAGCCGACGGTGAAGTTCCCGGGCGCCGACGTCGACGCGCTGAAGGTCACCGTGCTGAAGGAGGGCACCGGCACCGGGGCCGTCGCGGGCGACACCGTCGTCGTGCACTACATCGGTGTGCTGTCGAAGGACGGCACTGCGTTCGACAACAGCTACGACCGCGGCCAGCCGTTCCCGGTGGTCCTCGGCTCGAACAGCGTCATCCAGGGTTGGGAGCAGGGTCTCGTCGGCGCCAAGAAGGGCAGCCAGATCCAGCTCGACATCCCGGCGAGCCTGGCCTACGGCGATGCCGGCCAGGGCAGCATCCCCGGCGGCGCCTCGCTGACGTTCGTGATCGACGTGATGGACGTCATCCCGCCGGCCGGCAGCACCGACACCACGGCGGCGACGCAGACCACTGCGCCGGCGACCACGGCCGCAGCCACCGCCACCACCTGATCAGGCGCGGCGGCTCACAGGTCGCCGTGCACCTCGACGTCACCGACGCGCTCCCATGCACCGTCGGCGTGCACGAGCGCGGTCCCGGTGCGCAACACCGCGAACGACGTGTTGGCCAGGGCACGCGTGCGGTGCAGCCGCTCGGGTGACCACGTCTCGGCCTCGGTGACGAGCGCCAATCCCGGCACCAGGCCCAGTCCGAGCGTGAACGCGCCACCGCGCGGGTCGACCATCGGATCGCAGAGTGCGGCGGCGGAGCCACCGCTGGCGACGATCACGCCGCCGGCCTCGAGCACGTCGCGCAGCGCCTGCAGCAAGGGCGTGTCCTTCAGCACCGACCGCAGGTGCAGCGGCTGGTCGCCGACCAGGTAGACGGCCTTCGCGCTGCGGGCGACCTCCGCGGCTCCCTCGTCCATCGCCTCGCCGCGGCGCAGCACCATCAGGGCTTCCACGGCGACGCCGAGGCGCTCGCCCCAGTTCATCGCGGCGGCCACCAGTCGCTCAGGGTGCTCGAACGCGTCGGCGGTCGGCAGCACCACCACCTGCTCGGCGCCCACCGCCGACAGCAGCCGTCGGTCGAGTTCGTCGTTCGCGGTGAAGGGTCCGCCGCCCTGGAGCGCAATGGTGCCGGTCATGCGCCGAGCGTAGGCCAGCTCATACGAGCAGGGCGGACCTCAGCCGTTCGAGCGCCTCCTCGGGCACGCCGACCGCGAGGACGAACTCGCGCACGCCGCCGTGCCACTCGCGCACGTGGCCGAGCATCCGGCGCATCGCCTCGGGCACCGCCGCGGAGAAGATCGCCGGGCCGGCGTCGATGCGGTCGAACAGTTCGGGATACTCCCGCATGGCCCATTCGCGCATGCGCAGCATTCCGGCCTCGGTCATCGAGTAGTCCGCGACGATGTACTCGTCGCGCACGCCGAGGCTGCCGAGCACCATCATCGCCAGCATTCCGGTGCGGTCCTTGCCGGCAGCGCAGTGGAAGACGGCGGGCAACGCGTCGGGTTCGGCCAGGCGCACGAACGCCTCGGCGAGGCGCTCCTCGCCCTCGTCGAGCATCGCCAGGTAGGCGCGCTCGAGGAAGTCGGCCGGGTCGTCCTCGCCTTCGGCGTCCTCGGCGGTCCAGGTCTCGGTGATCACGGGCACGTGGTGGAAGTCGACCGGGTGCCGGTCGACCGGGAACGTGCCCCGCTCCTCGAGCTCCGCCGCGGAGCGCAGATCGATGACGGTGCGCAGGCCGAGGCCGCGCACCACTTCCAGGTCGTCCGCGGTCAACCGGTACAGGCCGTCGGCGCGGAACAGCCGACCCCAGGCCGTGGTGTGGCCGTCGTGCGTCGGGTAACCACCCATGTCGCGGAAGTTGTGGACCGCGTCCAGCCGGACCAGGCGTCGGGGGTCGGCGGCGATGTCGGGAAGCTCCACCGCCTCACCGTACCGAGGTGACGTGACGGCCGAGCAGCCGGGTGATGAACAGTCCGTGCCCGGTCGCAGCGGCGCGAATGCACGCCGTCAGGCGCGGTGCACGGCGTCGACTGCGAGGCGCAGGCGACCCACGATCTCGTCGATGTCGTCCTCGGTGACGACGAACGGGGGCGCGACGATCACCGCGTCCTGCACCGGGCCGGAGCCGGCCGGGTACACCCACATGTCGCGCTCCAGCGCGGCCCCGACGACGGCGTCGCGGCTGCAGCGCAGCTCGACCCCGAAGAACAGCCCGCGCCCGCGGATCTCGACCACCGCCGGATGGTCGCCCAGTTCCTCGTGCAGCCGACGTCCGAGCACCGCTCCCATGGTGGCCGAACGCTCGACGAGGTGTTCGCGGCGCAGGATCTGCAGGACGGTCGTGCCCGCCGCGCACGCCGCATCGTTGCCGGTGAAGGTGAAGTACATGAACGCGCTGCCCTCCATCGCCGTGACGACTCGGTCGCTCGCGGCGACGGCGCCCAACGGCACGTAGCCGCCACCGAGGCCCTTGCCGCCGACGATCACGTCGGGCTCGAGCGGGAAATGCTGGTGACCCCAGGTGCGGCCGGTGCGGCCGTAGCCGGTCATCACCTCGTCGGCGATGAGCAGGATGTCGTGCTCGTGGCACACCTCGGTCACCGCGCGCCAGTAGTCGTCGCTCGCCGTGAGGCATGCGCCGGCGGCACCGGTGATCGGCTCGGCGATGAAGCCGGCGATGGTGCCCGGGTCCTCCTGCTCGATGATGCGGCGCACCGCATCGGGGTCGTCCCAGGGCACCTTGGGAAAGGGCAACAGCAGCGGCTCGTACCCCGCCTGGCGGCCGAGGTGGCTGGCCGCGGCCATCGTGCCGATGGTCATGCCGTGATAGCTGGGGTGGCGGCCGACGATCTTCCATCGTTGCGGACGGCCCTTGGCCACCTGGTAGGCGCGCGCCAGACGCAACGCCGAGTCGGTGCTCTCGCTGCCGCCGCTGGTGAAGAAGACGTTGCCCATCCCCTCGGGCAACCAGTGCTGCACCAACTCCTCACGCAGCGCCAGCCGCGACGGGGTGGGCCACAGCGGCACGACGTAGCCCATCGGCATCACTGTCGCCGCAGCCTCGGCGACCTCGGTGCGGCCCCAACCGATGTTGCCGACGATCGCGCCACCCGCCGCGTCGATGATCGATCTGCCGTCGGCGGTGTGCAGACGGATGCCGTCGGCGCCGACGATCGTGGGCACTGCTGGCGCGCCGGGCAGGAACGCGTAGCGGGCGGCGTCGTGCGGTGGTTCGTGTGAATCGGCCATCGGTGCCGAGTCTCGCGCTCCGGATGGCGTGTGTGCGGACGGCGGTGTCAGACGCCGTCGGGCGGGGACCAGTCGGCGAGGTGGTGACGGAACATGATGCTCAGCCGGGGACCGTGGACGCCGGCGCGCTTGGGGACGCAGTGCTCCCACTGGTGCTGGCAAGCGCCTCCCATCACCAGCAGGTCGCCCGGGCCGAGCTGCCATGAACGCGACGGACCGCCGCCCTTGGGTCGCATTTGGAACTGTCGCTGCGTGCCCGTGCTGACGATGGCCACCACCGGGTTCTCGAGATGGAACCGTTCACGATCGGCGTGCCACGCC